>JAACJQ010000196.1 GCA_016879935.1 Archangiaceae bacterium
CGCGTCTGGCCACTGCGGCGGTGGTTGAACTCGTGCTCGCTCCGTTCGTCGCGCGAGCCTTGGCAGGTCGCCCAGTGACGGATGCGGTGAAGCGGCACCCTCGTCAGGCAGCGCTCAGCACTCTGCTCGGCGACGCGCCGCCATCGGGGTGGTCACGTCGTCCAAAGTCTCGGAGTCACCGGACGCCGTGCTGCGACTACTCAGCAGCCGGGCAGGTGTAATCGAGCGACTCTTCGCCGTCGGCCGGCACGGTGACGGTCTTCGCCGAGCCCGGCACGGTGTTGCCGGCAGCGTCGTAACAATCGAACCGAACCTTGTGGGCGCCGGCGCGAACCTTGAGGCCCTCGACGGGAGAGCCGCCCACCTTCTTGCCGTCGACGAAGACGTCAGCCGTGTCGCTGGCGCGCAGGTTCAGCAGGCCTTCTCCGACGGGCTGCGGAGGCGGTGGTGGAGGGCGCGGCGCAGCAGCGACTCCAGCGTCTGGCTTTGCGGCGGGCGGTGGAGGAACGGGCGCAGCGGCTCCAGCATCGGGCTTCGGGGCAGGCACCGGTGCGACGGGCTGACCTGCATCGACGACGACGGGCGCGAGTGCTGGGGTTGGTGCGCCCGCATCTGTCGCCGCCGGTTCCGGTGGAGTCGGGGCCGTGGGGACGCTTCCGGCCATCGACGGAAACGGGCGGAGCGCGACCGGCGAGACGGTGACGGGCGAGGTCGGGCCACCTGCGGGAAGGCTCAGGCCGCCGAGCACACCGAAGGCCAGCGCACCCAGGCCAAGGAGCGTGCACAACCCGATGAGAACCCACTTCGCCGCCGCCATCGCCGTTCACTTACCTCTGCTGACTGGGGTTGGCCACTTTGCACTGCAAGAGAACATGGTGGGTCCTCCGACGCGATTCAGCGGAAAAGGGTGGCTCCCTCGGACGACGCGTTGCTAGGCGCGACGGTGACTCTTGCAGGGAGAACACACCATGATGACTTCGCTCCTCGTTGCTGCATTGCTCACCCAGACACCCGATACCGCCACCGAGAAGTCCGCGGCCGAGCGCGCTGCCGTCGCTGCCGAGAAGGCCGCTGAAGCCGCCGCGAAGGCCGCCGACGCCGCGCAGCGCATCGCCGACCGCGTGGCCCCTGCGGCGCCCGCACCTGCTGCTGCCGACGCTCCTTCGGCGAGCTCGTGGGCGGGCACGGCTGGCCTCGGTCTCTCGCTGCTCGGCGGCAACACGCAGACGATCACCTTCACCGGCTCGGTCGCCCTCGACAAGAAGTGGGAGCTCTGGACGCTGGGCATTCGCGCGACCGGCGCGTACGGCCTGACGAACCCCGACACGAGCGAGGGCTCGACGTCGGTGGCCCAGACGGTGGCGCGCCGCGCTTCGGCGACGGTGCGAGGTGACCGCAGCTTCGGCGGCTTCGTCGCTGCCTTCGCGCTGGCCGGCGCCGAGTTCGACCACGTCAAGAACATCGAGTCGCGTGCCTACGGTGAAGCCGGCGCCAGCTTCACGGTGTTCAACGAGAAGGAAGGCGACCTCGAGAAGACGTTCCTCCGCCTCGACCTCGCGCTGCGCGGTGGTCGCGAGACGCGCTTCACCTACTTCCCCACGCCGGCTCCGGTGAACCCCTACGAGATCTGGATTCTCGCGCCGCGCGTCGCCGCCACGTTCCGCTGGGCGCTCAACAAGAACTTCCGCATCTCGGAGGAGTTCGAAGCGCTGCCCTTCATGCTGCCGCCCACCACGGGTCGCTTCATCATCAACAGCAACACCAAGCTGAACGCACGCATCACCGAGAGCGTGTCGCTCACGCTCGGCTTCCTGCTGAACGTCGACACGCAGCCGCCGAAGGCCACGCTGCGCCCGTACGACTACGCGCTGACCGCCGGCGCCGAAGCGCAGTTCTAAGCCTCAGCCGAAGCAGGTCACCTCGCCCGCGCGCCACGACGACTCCGTGGCCGCGGGCGTCGTGTTTCGTGAGACACCTCGGCGCTTGGGGTGGCGACGAGGTGGAGTACGGTTCGCGCCATGCTCCGACTCCTCAGCGTCGCGCTCGTGCTGTCGTGCTCCCTCGTCTTCGCAGACTCGAAGCTGCCGCCGCCGCCGAAGAAGCCGCTCACCTTCGGCATCTCGCACCCGTACGGTGAGGAGCAGGCGCAGAAGGCCAGGGCGCTCATCGAGCCGTACCTGACGAAGGCGCTCGGCTCGCAGGTGACGGTGCAGCTGTTCCCCTCGTACGACGAGCTGAGCGACGCGCTGGCGACGAACAAGGTCGACCTCGCGTGGATCACCCCGCTCGCCTTCGTGCAGGCCTCGCAGAAGCACCGTGACGTCACGGCGCTGTCGAAGGCGATGCGGGCGAGCGACGGCGGGTTGTTCTACCGCAGCGTGTTCATCGTGAAGGCCGACTCGAAGGTCGAAGGGCTCAAGGGGCTCTCGGGCAAGAAGGTGGCGTGGGTCGGCAAGCTGTCGGCGTCGGGCTACCTGTTCCCGCGAGCGCTGATGAAGGAGCAGGGGCTCGACCCCGACAAGGTGTTCTCGAACGAGGCGTTCGCGGGCGACCACCCGGCGGTGTGCAAGGCCGTGCGTGACGGCAGCGCCGACGTCGGAGCCACCTTCGCTGCCGAGCCGAAAGAAGGCGCCGCGCTCGAAGCGACGGGCTGCAGCGACGCAGGGCCCGTGACGGACTTCAAGGTCATCGCGTCGACGCCGAACCTGCCGAACGAGGTCATCGCGCACAGCCCCGAGTTCCCCCCGACGCGGGTGAACGACGTGATGATGGCGTTCGGGCGCATGGGCAACACGGCCGACGGCAAGAAGGTGCTGGCCGAGGCGTTTCGCGCGCAGGGCTTTGGCGTGGCCGTCGAGGGTGACTTCGACCAGGTGCTGAACCTGCTGAAGACGAAGGACGTGAAGGCGAAGGTGGCGCCGAAGGTGGAAGAGGCGCCCGCGGCTCCCGCGAAGCCCGCAAAGAAGGGCAAGAAGTAACGGCGAGAGTTGGCTCGCGAACGCGGAGTCGAACTGGGAAACGCGTGAGACGAAGCCGAGAGCGAGCCTGAGGAGCGGCGGCTCCGTCATCACCGTGCCGCGGCGACGTTTGCTCGCGGAGTCGAACTGGGAAACGCGTGAGACGAAGCGAGAGCGAGCCTGAGGAGCGGCGGCTCCGTCATCACCGTGCCGCGGCGACGTTTGCTCGCGGAGTCGAAGTGGGAAACGCG
>JAACJQ010000197.1 GCA_016879935.1 Archangiaceae bacterium
AAGGCCGAAGACGTGGTGAGCGACGCGTACGAAGCGATGATGCAGGGTGAGCCGCTCGTGGTGCACGGGTGGATGAACTACCTCGCGTACCAGTCGCTGCGCCTGTCGCCGCGCTCGGTCGTGCGCAGCATCACCGCGTCGCTGAACAAGCCGGCGGAGTGACGATGAAGCGCGTACTCCTCACGAGGCTCTTCGCGTTCGGGTGCGGCACGGGGTCGCCAGCGCTCGACGCGGGCGCCCCCGTCGACGCGGGTGCCGTCAGCGACGCGGGAGCAGTGAGCGACGCCGGCGGCACGGTGGTGGACTCGGGAGTCGCCGACGGTGGAGCGTTCGACGCGGGCGCTCCCGATTCGGGTGTGACGAAGGCCGACGCAGGCGGTGGCGTCGACGCCGGCAGCCTGGGGCTCTCGCTCGTGCAGTGCCATGCGGGCCGTCGCTGTCCTGGAGCGTCGACGTGCACGGCCACCGCGCCCGGCGGCGTGTGCAACGGGTGCGGCTCCGACACCGACTGCCCCCAGGGCACCACCTGCGGAAACTTCGGGGCCTGCGTGCGTGACTGCCAGCGTGACGCCGACTGCGGAGGCGCGCTGCGCTGCACGACGATGGGCCTCTGCGCGATTCGCACCTGCTCCGCGACCACGGCCTGCCCGGCGCCGTACGTGTGCAGCGGCACGCTCTGTCAGCGGCCCTCGTGCGACGGCGGGTGTCCCTCGACGATGACGTGCAGCGGCAGCGTCTGCGTCGAGCCCTGACGGCCCGCGGGGAAGCTGCGATATGAGGGCGTATGCCCCCGCCCTCGATCGAAGTCGTGCTGTCGGAAGTGGAGTCGCTGCGCGCTCGTGTGGCGCTGCTCGAACGGCGGCGGCGCCACTGGTCGCTCCTCGTCGTCGCCGTGCTCGTCGGGGTCGGCCTGTTCTCGCGCGTGTCGTTCGCGAGCGGCTCGGCCTGCAGCGAGGTGCTGCCCGGGCTGCTGACGCCGTTCTGTGCAGATGAGCCCGCGATGGCTTCGGCCGTGACCCAGAACTACCGGGAGTTGATCAAGCTCGTGGAGTTGAAGGTCGGCACCATCTCGGTGGCGTCGGGGGTCGCACCGGGAGCCGCAGGCACGGCCTCCATCGCTACCGCCGGCCTCAACACGTCGGGCAACGTCACCGCGGGCAGCATGAACACCGGCTCGTTGTCGGCGACATCCCTCAGCGCCACCTCGGCCAACATTCAGACCCTCACCGCGGTCAGCGAGAACGGCTACGTGCTCTCGTGCGGCCACGCGTCGTACCTCGGCAGCGTGCAGGGCAACCCGTTCTGTTGCCGCATGAACGTGAGCAACGGCGACACGGTGTGCAACGTCGCCACGAACGCGAATGGCTCGGCCTGGTCGACGACCAGCTTCGCCTACCCCGGGCTCGCGGCGACGACGACGGCCCGCTACACGCTGGCCTGCAACGCGGGTGAGCCCGGCGCCAACTTTCCCTTCTGCTGCCGCATGAACGTGAACACCGGCGCGGCGACGTGCGGGCAGGGAAACAGCTACTCGCTCGGGTCTTCGGGCCAGGCGAACGTTCCGTTCTGATTCGGCTCTCGTCGAGTCGCAGCCAGGTTGTCGCGCGAACCAGTCGGTGACCTACACTTCGGGCCACATGGACACACCTCGGTGGTTGGCACTCGGGCTTGCCCTGGCGGTGGCGGGCTGTGACTGCGGAGGTATCGCCAGCGAAGTCGACGGCGGGGCCAGCGGTGGAACGGCCGGAGCGATGGCCGCCGGTGGGAACAGCGGAGTCGGCGGCGGCGCGGTCACCGCAGGTGGAGCCTCGGGTGGAGTCGGCGGCGGTGATGCAGGCGGAAGGTCGGGTGGCTCCGCTGGTGGAGACGCTGCCGGTGGCTCCGCCGCTGGAGGAGACGCGGCTGGTGGAAGCGCGGCCGGCGGAAACGCAGCTGGCGGAAACGCAGCCGGCGGAAACGCAGCCGGTGGTGACGCAGCCGGCGGAAACGCAGCCGGCGGAAACGCAGCTGGCGGAAACGCGGCCGGTGGATCCGCAGCCGGTGGAAGCGCAGCTGGTGGATCCGCAGCCGGTGGATCCGCAGCCGGTGGATCCGCAGCCGGTGGATCCGCAGCCGGTGGATCCGCAGCCGGTGGAACCGCAGCCGGTGGAAATGCCGCCGGTGGAAGTGTCGACGCGGGTGCGTTCGATGGAGGTGTCGACGGCGGCACCGTGAATGACGCGGGCGTCTCGTGCCCGGGCCTCACCCTCGGCGTCGCGCAGGAGCACGTGTACGTCGACTCGCTCGCGCCCACGGGCGGAGACGGCACTCTCGCCTGCCCGCTCCGGTTGCTGTCGACTGCGCTGGCGCTCCCCGCGCCTGGCAGCGGAGTGCTGCTTCGCACCGTTCACCTCAAGGGGCAGTCGAGCGGGCGCCTCTACAGCGAGCCGGGGCCCTTCGTCGTTCCGCGAAACGTGCTGGTCACGAGCGAGTACCCCGGCTCGACCGCCCTCGCGTCGTGGGTGGTCCTCTCGGCCAACGGAGTCTGCGCGACGGGCCTTCGGTGCGCCGTGCGCATTCAGGCGCGCGCGATTCTGCAGGCCGTCACGGTGACGCCGCTGACCGGGTCGCCGGCTGCAGGCGTCGTGATGGACGTCGGCAACATCTCGGAGCCACCGCGACTGACGAACTCGGTGGTCACGGGTGCGTCAGCCAGCGGCATCGTCGCGCTGGGCTACGCGAGCGTCGTCGACAGCACCTCGAGCAACAACGCGGGCCACGGGCTCGAATGCACCAGCACGGCCTCTGCGTACGTGTCACTCTCGGGCACGGGCCTCGCCGGTCTTCGAAACCGCTTCACCTCCAACCAGCGCAGCGGCCTGTTCCTCAGTGGCAACGTCTCGCTGAATGGCACGTGGGTCGAGCTCACCCAGAACGGGGAGTACGGCGGCTTCTTCGACGTGGGCACCAACGGCGTCAGCCTCTCGGGCGTCATCGTGAGCGGCAATCGCCGCGACGGGCTGTACGCGCAGAACGGCGACCTTAGCGTCACGCCCTTCAGCGGCGGAGGCGGCAGCACCATCAACACCAACGGTGGCAGCGGCATTCGGGTCGGCAGCGGAGACCCGCTCGTCACCTTCAACGCCCGCCTCAGGCTGAACGCGCTCGTCGGGAGCCGAACGATTCACAGCATCTCGACGAACGACGGTGGTGGCATCGACGTGCTGGGCCCGCTCGGCTTCGACGGCGGCGCCAACTCGGTGCAGTCGACGACGTTCACCAACAACCGCGGCTTCGGGCTTCGCGTCAGCCCCGGCAGCACCACGCCGATTCGCATGCAGCTCTGGCAAGACGACTTCAGCCGCAACGGGTCCGTCGGATTCGTCTTCAAGCGTGTCACCGCGGCCAACGACGAGCTCGTCATCATCGGAGACACCATCTTCGGGCTCACCGACGGTGGCTCCACGAACCGGGTCGCAGCGCTCTGTCTCGACAACGCGTCGGGCGCTCCGTGGACGCTCGCGGCCGAGTCGAACTTCTGGTCGGTGCCATGCCCGCTGCCGCTCACCGACGCGGGGTTTCAGGCGCCCGTCACCTCGTGCGACCAACCGCCCGCGACCTACCGCGAGGTGCTCTACACGGGGCCTGCCGCGCCCATCTCGTCGGTGACGATGTGCCGCTGACCGTCAGTCGATGGGGAACACCCAGCCGACCATGAGGCTCGCGCCGTAGCGGGGCGTGCCCACCAGGCCGTACTCACCCGCGAGGCCGACCGAGAGGTACTTGTCGACGCGCACGCGCGCACCGGCCCGCACCGAGAACCCGAAGCCCGACGACTTGTACGTTCCCGGCTGGCCACCGACGGTGATCTCCGCCGTCGCCAGCTGCACGTCACCGAGCACGTCGGCGAAGGGCGTGACGCGCCCGAACGTGTACTCACCGCCCAGGCCGAACCGAATCACCCACAGCGACAACGAACGCGGGCTCACGTGCACCGGCGTACCCGTCAACGGGCTGCCCGTGGCGTCGACGTCGGCATCGATGGAGCCCTGGCGAAACGCCGCGTATGGCTTCTGCAACCCGAGCGTGAAGCGCACGTGGCTCTGAATCGCGCGCGTCTCCCACGAGGGGCCCGCGGTGATGAGCTGGCGCAGCGAGGCGCCTCCGAACGGCGCCGTGAGGCCCGTGGCCCCGGGCACGTTCACCGCCTCGCCCGACTGGAACACCAACGGCATCGCCGAGGGGTCGAGCACGCTGCCGGCGAAGCCCATCGTCAGCTCGTAGGCGAAGGTCGCCTCTGGCTCGGGCTCGGGCGCCGGCTTCGTCACCGTTGCGTCATCGTCTGGCGCCTCGATTGCGAACGCTGCGCCACCCACCAGAAGCACCGCTCCACCCAGCGCCACCACCACGTTGCGTCGAAGGTTCATGGGCATGGTCCGTCAGCAATTCGTCTGCCGCGCCGAAGTGCGCGTGCCGCCTCGACGGTGACGCGCCGATGACAGAGCGCGCGTGTGTGCTCCGACATGGCTGCCTGCCTCGTGGGCTTTGCAGGTGCGAAGGCGCCGACGCAGGGCACGTTCGTCACGCCGACTTGACACTGCCAAGTCGCCGACGCTATTCAGCGCTAGACACTGTCAAGCCGGAGACGACCACCCCATGCTCAGCGCCGCGCTGCTCTCCACCGTCCACCTGTTCGCGCTGGCCATCGGGCTCGCGGGCGTCGTCATTCGTTGGCGGCAGCTGCGACGGCTCGTCACCGACCCGGCCGCGCTCGAGCCGATGCTCGTGGGCGACAACCTGTGGGGCGTCGCCGCGCTGCTGTGGCTCGTCACCGGCCTCTTGCGCGCGTTCGGCACCTTCGAGAAGGGCAGCGGCTACTACCTGAGCAACCACGCCTTCCTGCTCAAGCTCGGGCTGTTCGGTGCCATCTTCCTGCTCGAGCTCTGGCCGATGGTGACCTTCGTGCAGTGGCGCTTGCGCAAGGCGAAAGGGCTCGCCATCGACACGAGCCGCGCGGCGACGTTCGCGACCATCACCGGCGTCGAGCTCGCCCTCACCATCACCATTCCATTCGTCGCGTCGATGATGGCGCGAGGCATCGGCTTCACCTGGTTTTCGTGACCGCGCCCTCGCCGACGATGCGCACGCCGTGAATCTGGTTCGCGCGCGTGCCCAGCACGAGCATGTCGTCGAACACCGCTGGCGACGCCTCGATGTCTCCCGACAACTTCAGGCTCGCGACCTCACGCCCGGTGCGCGCGTGAATGAGCCGCAGCAGGCCACCGATGCCGCCCTGCAGCAGGTAGCTCTCGCCCTCGGCGTCCTTCACCAGCGTGGGCGTCGACCAGGCGTACTGGGGCAGCTCCATGCGCCACACCTCGGCGCCCGTCGCCTTGTCGAGCGCCAGCACCGCCCCGTTCTCAGGGCCCGGGCAGCGCGCGATGGTGAAGAAGACCAGGTCGGCGACGTCTCCCGTGCCGATGGCGGGCGTCGCGAAGAGGCCCGCGTCGATCTTCTTCGGCGTCAGCGCGCCCCGGCACTCGAAGGAGTTCGTCCACTCCACCGTGCCCGTCAGCGCGTCGATGCGGCGCAGGTGCGTGAAGCCCTTCGGGCCCGTCTTGTCGACCTCGCAGCCGGTGAAGAGCGCCGGCCGCGGCAGTGACGTGTCGAGCGCGAGGCTGGCGTCGGTGTCGTCTCCGGCAGCGAAGGCCCACAGCGGCGTGAAGGTGCGCAGGTCGATGGCCTGCACCGTGCCGCCGTTGTCGGCGAAGAAGGCGAGCCAGCCGAGCGCCGACATGGAGTTCTCGACGCCGAAGTGCTGGCTCGAGGCCTCCTTGTAGCGGTAGCGCACCACCTCGGGGGCCACCGCCAGCGACAACGCGATGGGGTCGAATGCGGTGTGCAGCTTGAGCAGGTAGAGCAGCCCGTTCTCGCCTCCGACGACGTAGGTGTCGGTCACGCGGTTGAGCAGCCCCGACGAATCGAACGCGCCCCACTCGCGGCGCGGCGCCTCTTTGTCGGCGCCGGGAAGAAAGAAGACCTCGGTGTGCCCGATGAGCTCGTACACGCGCAGCCCGATGGGCACGTTCTCGGGAATGCCCTGGCCGACGAAGAGCAGCGGGTAGCCGCGCGGGTCGAGCGAGACGCTGCCCTTGATGGGGTTGCCGGTGACGATGGGCGGCCGCGACGGTTTGCCCGTCTGCAGGTCGAGGAAGTGAACGCGCCCGTCGAGGCTGCCTTGAATCACCTCGACGAAGCCTGCCTGCCGGGTGCGCTCCCCGAGCTTCGGCATGGAGTGCCGCATGACGTCGGGCCAGCGCACGATGGCGGGCTGGCCAGTCCACCCCGTGCCGCCGAACCAGGGCGCGCGGCTCTGCGCGGTCTGATGCGTCCACACCAACTGGAGCGCGACGGGCTTTCGTGGCACCCGGCCGAACGCGCCGCCGCTTCGCGTGGGCCCGCCGCGAAACGTGAAGACGCCGTCGACGGTGGAGTACGTCTCGGGAAAGACCTGCCGGTCGCCTTCGGGCACGCCCGCGTCGCGGAGCACCGAGCGCGTGAGCGTGGTGAGTGACTCGGGCTGCGCCTCGGCGTCGAACCAGATGGGGTGAGCCGGCGGAGGCGGCGCGAACACCGTGGGCGCTGGTGGTGGCGGCGGTGGCAGCGGTGCTGGCGCGACGACCTGCGGCGCTGCGCACGCGACGACGAGGGAACAACCGATCAGCCACCGGGCCACGACGGGCCTACGTTACGCGGCTTCGACGGGGCCGTCGTGGACGCGTTGCCGACCCACAGCTGGCTCGGTGCCGACCCACGGTCTCGGGCACACCCACGGCGCATCATCGATCATCAACATCTTGGGCTCGCGCCAGTTCGAGTACGCACGTTGCACAGGGTTGATCCAGGAGCACCCATGTCCTGGATCGTCGTTGCGCTGATCAGCGCGTCACCAACGCAGGCCCCCGACGTCACCCTGGCGCTGCTCGACGAAGAGCTCGCGCCGGCAGCGGCGCCTGCCGAGCTCGAACCACCGCCGCTCGAACAAGCTCCGTCAGCCGCGGCGCCAACCCCCGCAACGCCAGCAGCGCCTGCCGCGCCCTCGCCCTCGCCCTTCGTCATCTCGGGCCTCGCCGAGGCCTACTACCAGTGGAACTTCGGCCAGCCTTCGAACGGCATCACCAACGGCCGCGGCTTCGACAACCGCGCCAACACCTTCACCCTGTCGAGCGCGCTCATCGACGCGAAGTTCGACGTCTCGGGCTTCGTCGGAGAGCTGGGCCTGCAGCTGGGGTCGGCCTCGGTCACCTCGTATCTCGCCGAGCCGGTGCAGCCTGGCACCTCGTGGGTCGCGCCCTCGGGAGGCGACCTCTGGCGCATCATTCAGCAGGCGCACGTCGGCTATCGAATTCCCCTCGGGCGCGGGCTGCTGGTCGAAGCGGGCGTCTTTCTCTCGCCGGTCGGCCCCGAAGCGCCAGTCTCGAAAGACAACTGGAACCTCTCGCGCTCGACGCTCTTCTTCGCGCTGCCGTTCTATCACACGGGCGCGCGCGCCACGTACGCGCTCACCCCGCAGCTGTCGGCGACCGCGGCCGTCTACAACGGCTGGAACACGGTGGTGGACAACAACCCCGAGAAGTCGGTGAGCGTGAGCCTCGGGTGGCAGTCGGAGCGGCTGACGGCGAGCCTGCTGTACTTCGGCGGCGTAGAGCGCTCCGGCACCGACATCGGCCGTCCGTGGCGTCATCTCTTTGACGCCTGGGGTCAATGGCAAGCCACTGATCGCGTCGCCCTGCTCGGTCAGGCCAACGTGGGCTTCGAGCAGACCGCTGTCGGTCTGCAGCCCTGGGTGAGCACGGCGGTCTCGACCCGGGTGAAGGTGCTCGACTGGCTCTTCGTCTCGGGCCGGGCCGACGTCTTGCACGAAGGAGACTTCGTGAACGGCGAGCTCGTCGCAGCCCCCATCTTCTTCCCGGCCACCACTGTCGGAAGTCTGACGGCCACGGTCGACGTGCGCCCCGTCGAGCATGTCGCGCTGCGCGTCGAGTACCGCCGCGACCAGGCGAGCGCAGCGCTCTACTTCTCGGGAGCCGTCGAAGGTGACGGCACCTCGACGCCCTTCGTCCCCAACCGTTCGTCACAAGACACCATCACCTTCGCGGCGATGGGCTGGTTCTGATTTCTCGAGGAGAAACGTTCATGAAGCTGTCACTTCGAACGCAGGTGCTGATGCTGCTGGCGCTGTTTGCGGTGTTGTTCATCGGTGTCGTCGGCCTCGTGTGGATGAACACCGCCGAGCGGGCCGAAGACTCGGTGTACGCGCCGGTGCTGTCGACGAAGGACCTGGTGGCCGACGCCCTGCCGCCTGCGCTCTACGTCGTCGAGCCCTGGCTGGTCGCCCACGAAGCGCTGGTCGCCGACGTCTCGAAGCTCGACGCGCTCGAGGAGCGCTGGGCGCAGCTCGACCGTGACTTCGAGACGCGTGAGGCCTTCTGGGCCACCGCGAAGATGGACGAGGGCCTGCGCTCGAAGATGCAGCAGACGGTGGTGCCGACGGCCCGCAAGTTCTTCCAACTCGGCAAGACCTCGCTCTTCCCCCTCTTGCGGGCGGGCAAACGAGACGAAGCCGAGAAGGTGCTGTCGACGCAGCTGCGCCCCGCCTACGACGCGCAGAAAGCGGCGGTCGACGAGACGATGCAGCTGGCCGCCGAGGTCGAGAAGCAGCAGCGAGAGGTCGCGGCCAGCTCGGTACGCACCCTCAAGCTCACCATCGCCTTCGCGGCGTTCCTCGGCGGCATTCTGTCGGTCATCATCGGGCTGCGCACGGTGTCGAACCTGTCGAAGCGCCTGCGCACCATCATCGAGTCGCTCGAGGCCGCGGCAGAGGGCGATCTGAGCGAGCGGCCGGCCGACGGCGCCCGCGACGAGGTGACGTTGGTGCACGAAGCGCTCACCCGCACGCTCGCCGGCATGTCTGAAGCGATTCAGGGCGTGCAGCGGGTCGCGAGGCAGGTCGAAGAGGAGTCGTCGTCGCTCAGCAGCACCAGCGCCGGCCTCCAGAGTGGCGTGACCGAACAGGCGGCGTCGTCGGAAGAGACCTCGGCGTCGCTCGAGGAGCTCACCGCCAACTCGCAGCAGACCTCGAATATCGCCCAGCGCGGCAACGCGTTGTCGGGCCAGTCGAGCGAAGCCGTGCGCACCACCGCCGACGTCATGAAGTCGACCCAGCAGGCCATGCGCCAGCTCGCCGACACCTCGGCCAGGGTGCAGGACATCGTCGGCACCGTCGACGAGATGGCCTTTCAGACGAACCTGCTCGCTCTCAACGCCGCGGTCGAAGCCGCGCGCGCCGGAGAAGCCGGCCGTGGCTTCGCCGTCGTCGCCCACGAGGTGCGTGCACTCGCCCAGCGTTCGGCGCAGGCCGCACGAGACATTCGCAAGCTGATTCAAGGCTCCGTCGAGCAGGTGAACGCGGGCTCGGCGCTCGTCGACCAGAGCTCGGCGGCGCTCGAGCAGGCAGGCACCGCGGTGCGTGAGGTGACGTCGCTGATGGGGCAGCTGGCGACGGCCGCGCGCGAGCAGTCGAGCGGCGTCGAGGAGATCAACCGCGCGATGATGGCGAGCGACGCCGTGGCCCAGCGCACCACCGGCCAGGCGCAGACGCTGACCCAGGCGGCGAGCCGGCTCTCGTCATCGGCGAGCAACCTCGCGAAGCTCGCCAGCCGGTTCAAGACCTCGGAGTCGAGCGAACCAGAGCAGCAGCCGTTCGAGCCCGCGCTCGCAACGTTCGAGGCAGCGCCAGCGGCTCCACCGGCCTCACCGAAGCGCCGCGCGCCGATGGCACGGCCCGCGCCCACCACGCACGACGCCGAGTTCTGAGCCGCAAGGGGAGCCCGATGTCCTGGCGAATCGAATCGAAGCTGAAGGCCATCTCGTTCGCCGGGGCCGTACTCGCGTGTGCGCTGGGCGTCGTCGGCCTGCGAGGCCTGCACACGGTGAACACCACGATGGTGGCGATGCGCACCACCGACGTCGCGCTGTCGAACCACAAAGACGCCGACATGATGCACGACGCGCTCCGGGGCGACGTGCTGGCGGCCTTGCTAGCGCCAGACGAAGAGGCCGTGAAGGAGGCGAGCGACGACCTCACCGAGCACGCGACCCGCTTTCGTGAGCTGCTCGCGGCGAACCTCGCGCTGCCGCTGGGTGGTGAAGCCCGGCGTGCGCTCGTCGAGGCCCAGCCCGTCATGGAGCAGTACATCTCGAGCGCCGAGGCGATGCTGGCCGAAGCGCGTCGCGACCGGGCGGCGGCGAAGGCGAAGTACCCCTCGTTCCTCGCGTCGTTTCGCGACCTCGAGACCCGAATGAGCACCATCTCCGAGACGGTGGAGGGGCTGAACCAGAAGGCCCAGCAGGACGCGACGCACGCCTCCGACTCGGCCATGGCGTCGATGCTGGTGGTGCTCGTGCTGACGGTGCTCGCGCTCTTCATCGGGACGACGCTGATGGGCCGCTCCATCGTGCGCTCGCTGAACGAGGTGGTGGCGGCGATGACCGAAATCTCGTCGGGCGAAGGCGACCTCACCCGCCGCCTGCCCGCCGAAGGTGACGACGAGCTCACCGCGTTGAGCCGGGCCTTCAACGCCTTCATGACGCAGCTGCATGGGCTCGTGGTGCAGGTGCGCGACGTGTCGAACCGGGTCAGCGTCAACGCGCAAGCCTTGTCGGCGTCGACGGCCAGCCTGAGCGACTCGACCGTGCGGCAGGCCGCGAGCGTGGAAGAGACGTCGACCACGCTGAAGGCCGTCGCCGACCAGGTTCGCCTCACCGCCAACGACTCACAGGGCAGCTCGACGGACGCCGGCCGGGCACGAGCGGCTGCGCGCGCGGGGGCCGACGTGGTGCATTCGGCCATCGAAGGCATCGGGGCGGTCGAGAAGTCGGCGGTGCAGATCACCACCATCACCGAGACGCTCGACGCCATCGCGTTTCAGACGAACCTGCTCGCGTTGAACGCCGCGGTCGAAGCGGCGCGCGCGGGCGAAGCAGGCCGTGGCTTCGCGGTGGTGGCGACCGAGGTGCGCGCGTTGGCGGGCCGCAGCGCGGAGTCGGCGAAAGAGGTGCGACGCCTCATCTCGGACGCGGTGGGCAAGGTTCGCAACGCCACGGGCGCGGTGCACGAGTCGGGCACCGCCCTGCGTGAAATCGTCGACGCCATCGGGCGCACGGGGGCGGGCATCGACGCCATCGCGCAGTGCGCACGCGATCAAGCGAGCTCGGTCGACGAGCTCTGCCGGGCGGCCGCTCAGCTCGACACGACGACCCAGGCGAACGCGACGACGTCGACGGCCCTCAGAGCGACGGCAGACGCGCTGGCTAGAGAAGGCGATGCGCTCCAGAAATTGGTGGCCCGCTTCCACACGAGCGAGGGCGACGCCGAACCGTTCGAGCCCGCCCTCACCACCTTCGCTCCGGCGCCAGCCCCCACGCGGCGGCCCATGAAGCGCACCGCGCCACGCGTCGAAGGGTGACGTCGGCACGCATGTGCTCGAGGTGGCGCTGAACTGCGCCTGGTCTCGACCCTCGGTTCGACATCGTCGGCGGAGCCCGATGAGCGAGCGCGGCGGCGAAACGCATCTCAGCGAG
>JAACJQ010000198.1 GCA_016879935.1 Archangiaceae bacterium
CCGTCGCCAAGGAGATCGAGCTCGAGAACAAGTTCGAGAACATGGGCGCGCAGATGGTGAAGGAGGTCGCGTCGAAGACCTCTGACATCGCCGGCGACGGCACCACCACCGCGACCGTGCTCGCGCAGGCCATCTTCCGTGAGGGCGCCAAGCTCGTCGCGGCCGGCCACAACCCGATGGAGATCAAGCGCGGCATCGACAAGGCCGTCACGGCCATCGTCGCCGAGCTGAAGAAGCTCTCGAAGCCCACCCAGGGCAAGAAGGACATCGCTCAGGTCGGCACCATCTCGGCCAACGGCGACACCACGATCGGCAACATCATCGCCGAGGCGATGGACAAGGTCGGCAAGGAAGGCGTGATCACGGTTGAAGAGGCCAAGGGCCTCGAGACCGAGCTCGACGTCGTCGAAGGCATGCAGTTCGACCGCGGCTACCTCTCGCCGTACTTCGTGACGAACCCCGACCGCATGGAGGTCGAGCACGCCGACCCCTTCATCCTCATCTACGAGAAGAAGGTCTCGTCGATGAAGGATCTGCTCCCGCTGCTCGAGCAGGTGGCGCGCGCCGGCAAGCCCCTCATCATCGTCGCCGAAGAGGTCGAGGGCGAGGCGCTCGCGACGCTCGTGGTGAACAAGATCCGCGGCGTGCTCAACGTCTGCGCGGTGAAGGCGCCTGGCTTCGGTGATCGCCGCAAGGCCATGCTCGAAGACATCGCCATTCTCACGGGCGGCAAGCTGATCGCCGAAGACCTCGGCCTCAAGCTCGAGAACGTGACCCTGAGCGACCTCGGCCGCGCCAAGCGGGTGAAGGTCGACAAGGACAACACCACGATCATCGACGGCGCTGGCCAGCAGAAGGACATCGAGGCCCGCGTGAAGCAGATCCGCGCGCAGGTCGAAGAGACCTCGAGCGACTACGACAAGGAGAAGCTGCAGGAGCGGCTCGCCAAGCTCGTGGGCGGCGTGGCGGTGATCAACGTCGGCGCGGCCACCGAGACCGAGATGAAGGAGAAGAAGGCTCGCGTGGAAGACGCCCTCAACGCGACCCGCGCGGCCGTCGAAGAAGGCATCGTTCCTGGCGGTGGCGTGGCGTTCATTCGCTGCCTCAACGCGCTGAAGGACGTGACGGTCAACGCCGAGGAGAAGTTCGGCGTCGACATCATCCGTCGCTCGCTCGAGGAGCCCCTGCGCCAGATCTCGGCGAACGGCGGCCTCGAGGGCTCGGTCATCGTCAACAAGGTCAAGGAAGGCACGGGCGCCTTCGGCTTCAACGCGGCGACTGGCGCGTTCGAAGACCTGCTGGCGGCCGGCGTCATCGACCCGGCGAAGGTGTCGCGCTGCGCGCTGCAGAACGCGGCGTCGGTCAGCTCGCTGATGCTCACCACCGAGGCGATGGTCGCCGAGAAGCCGCGCGATGAGGACAAGGCGCCGGCCGGCGGTGGCGGCGGCATGGGCGGTATGGGCGGCATGGGCATGTAATTCGCCCAGTCACTCCGACTCATGGAGTGGCAGCACGCGGCCTCCGGCTCCTCCAGGGAACCGGGGGCCGTCGTGTTTCTGGCGTGGTACTTCGCGGCCATGAGGTTCCTGCTCACGCTGGGGCTGTTTGTCGCGACCGTTTCAGGAGCGCAGACACTCGAGCACGACGTCGACAGCTGGACGGTGCTGAACGTCTGGGGCCGGCATGATCGGTTCCGCTGGTACCTCGAGGCGCAGCCGCGGGTGAGCCTGACGCAGAAGAAGTTCGATCGGCTGCTGCTGCGGCCGGCGGTCGGGTACCAGGTGTCGCCGAACGTCTCGTTGTGGGTCGGCTACGGGTGGACGCCGTCGTTCATTCCCAGTTACCGCGATGAGCAGCGGCCGTGGCAGCAGGTGCTGGTCGAGCACAAGTTCGGCGTGGTGAGCCTGGTGAATCGATCGCGTGTCGAAGAGCGGTTCATCGCGAACACCGATGGAGCGTCGATTCGGGTGCGGCACATGGTGCGCTCGGTGATCCGGTTCGGGGCCGAGTCTCCGTGGGGCGTGGCGCTGTACGACGAGCTGTTCTTCAACCTGAACTCGGTGATGGGCGGACCGGTGGCCGGGTTCGATCAGAATCGGGTGTTCGCCGGCATCAACCTGAAGGTGGCCGAGTGGCAGTTCGAGCTCGGGTACATGAACAACTTCGTCGAGCGGCCGGCACCCGCGGCCGATCGGATGAATCACAACATCACGGCGATGATCGTGTTCACCGTGCCGTGACGTGCAGGCGCTCGCGCACGGCATTGAACTGAGCGACCTGACACTCCGAGCCGCGCTCGAGTTCCTCGACCGTGTCGAGCGCTGCGCTTCGGCTTGATCGACCACCAAGGAGAGAGAGTGAAGATGCTCTCAAATAGCAAACACTGCCTTCTGCCAATGCGCTGCCAGTGGCGGAGAGTTGAGCTGCAGGACCATTTCTCGATCTCGCGACTCGTCGAGGTCGCCCGTCGAAACAAAGAGGAGCAGCAACTCAAGAGACGGCTCGGAGATCGCTTCAAGCAGGGGTCTCGCACTGGAGAGGACGGAACAAACCGATCTCGAAACACTGAGTCGATGAGCTGCGAGCGACATCAGTGGGTCTCGAATCTGTCTCAGTAGATTCGACGCCTTCGCGAACTCAACTGCTGCAATTCCCGTAGCATCAAGCTTCCACTCGATCGGCATGGCCCAGTCCAATCGATGAACCAGATCGAGGTTCTTGGTCCGAATGAACTCAGCGTAGTCAGCAAACAGACGAGCTCCATGGTCCGAGGCAACATGAAACAACGTCAAGAAGTCATCGTCAGTGCACAGGGCAAACCCTGAAATCAGAACTCTTCGAGCCCGGAACTCCTCACACGCAGCCTCGATCCCTCGTTGCAGGTGGGTCTCGAACGCTTCCAATGCGCTTGCCATGAGCGGCTTGTCTCCCGTGTCGTCCGCACCAACGTGCGGACCCTTCGCTTCCCCACAACGAGATTGTTCCCGTTGCGACCTCATTGCGAAAGCCCGTACTCCTCGGGACTCTGAGCTTGCGACGTCGATCTGGCCGGCCAATCCACAATCGATGACGAAAGGCGCAACGACAGCCGCGCCACCGACCACAGAGCACTGGGCGTGCGTTCGAAACCCTCCGAAGAGAGCGTCTCGGAAACTCCGCTGTAACGACCTCAGGTCGTGGCCATCTTCACGACCGGAGCCTGACGCGCGACGTTCTCCTGCGAGATGCGCGCAGCCACCTTGCCGGCGATCGCCATGAACGACTTCGTCTCTTCGCTCTCCGGGAAACCGACCGTCACCGGAATGCCGCGATCGCCGCCCTGACGGATCTTCAGATCCAGCGCGACGTCTCCGAGGAACGCCATGTCCATCATCTCGGCGGCCTTGCGCCCACCGCCCACGTCGAAGATGTGCGTGCCCTTGCCGCAGTGCGGGCAGACGAACTGGTTCATGTTCTCGACGATGCCGAGCACCGGCACGTGCAGCTTGTCGAACATCTGCTTCGCGCGAACGACGTCGGCCAGCGCCACGTCTTGCGGCGTCGTCACCAGCACCGCTCCGGAGCTGCGAACCTGCTGCGCGATCGTCAACGGCACGTCGCCCGTACCCGGCGGCAGATCGAGCACGAGATAGTCGAGCTCGCCCCAGTTCACGTCACGCACGAGCTGCATCAACGCGCCCTGCAGCATCGGGCCGCGCCAGATCAGCGCCTGATCGGCCTCGATCAGAAACCCGATCGACATCACCTTGATGCCGTGCGCCTCGAGCGGGTCGAGGTTCTTGCCATCACGGCTCACCGGCTTGCGCTTGATGCCCGTCATCACGGGAATCGACGGACCGTAGAAGTCGGCGTCGAGCAGGCCGACCTGGGCTCCGTGCTTCGCGAGCGCGCAGGCGAGATTGAGCGCGACCGTCGACTTGCCGACGCCGCCCTTCCCTGCGCCGACCAGCACGATGTTCTTCACGCCCGGAAGCAACGCGTCCTTCGACGTGCCCATCGGGCCCGCGCGCGTCTTCGCCGTCATGTCGAGCTTCAGCTCCGACAGCCCAGCGACTGCCTTCAGCGCTGTCTCGGCGTCGCTCTTGATCTTCTCCTTCATCGGGCACGCGGGCGTCGTGAGCTCGATCGTCACGCTCACCTTGCCGCCGTCGATCTTCAGGTTCTTCACCATGCCGGCCTTCACGACGTCTTGATTGAGGTCGGGATCCATCACCGTCGAGAGGGCCTTGAAGATGTCGCTTTCCTGAACGCTCATGGTGACTCCGGTTTTTCGGGCGGCTACAGCGTGACGCCCAATACGGGCCGCGCCGTTGCCGCGCAAGCACACCACGCATGAGCCACTACCTGTCCGGCATTCTCAAGATCATCACCATCGAGGCCTTCATGGCCCTGCTGGTCATCGATCGACTCACCGGCGACAAGTGGGAGCGCGAGAAGCGCCTCGGCTTCACCGCCCTCGTCACCGTGATGGTCTTCGGGTGGACGAACTGGGGCACCGGCCGCAACGGCACCAGCATCGGGTGGATCCTCGCGGCCATCGCGGTCGTGTGGCTGTGCAACTGGATGGTGCGGGCCTCCCTCGGCACTGAAACGACGGAGCGCGCGAAACGCTTCGCCATCACCATGGGCAACCTGGGCAAGACGTTCAAGCTGCCCGCCGTCGCGACGGCATCGATCCTCACGGGCGTGATCGCCGTCGGCTACTGCTGGCTCGGCGTGCGCAACGAGTCGATCGCGTGGGTGCACCAGCACGAGCAGTTCCATTTCTACCTCGGCGCGCAGTACCAGAAGGAGGTCGGCTGGTTCGACCTCTACACCGCGACGATCATGGCCGACCGCGAGACGGTCAACGTGATGAGCGGCGTGCAGAAGACGCGCGACAACCGCACGTTCGAAGAGATTCCGGTCGAGCAGGCGCTGGCCGAGGCTCCGCGCATTCGCGCGCGCTTCACCGACGAGCGCTGGGAGTCGTTCAAGGCCGACTGGGTCGCGATGGCGAAGGCCTGGCCGTGGATGAACTGGCAAGGCGTGATGAACGATCACGGCAACTCGAACTCGCCGGCGTGGTCGATCATCGCGGGCCCGATCGCGTCACTCGTGCCGCTCACGCCGCAGAATCAGTCGCTGCTCGGCTGCATCGATCTGCTGCTGATGCTGGCGCTCTTCATCGTCGTGTACGAGACCTTCGGCTTCCGGCTCGCGAGCGTCGCGCTCTTCATGTGGGCGTGCGTGCCCGTCGTCTTCGACTACCTCGCGGGGAGCTTCCTGCGCTGGGACTGGCTGTTCGCGCTCGGCCTCGCGGTGGTGTTCCTCAAGAAAGAAAAGTGGGGCACGGCTGGAGCGCTCTTCGGTTTCGCCGTCGCCACCAAGTTGTTCCCGCTCTTCTTCGGTGTCGCGCTGCTCGTGCGCGTGGGCTTCCAGTGGCTCGAGAGCAAGAAGATCGAGAAGTCGTGGATCGCCTTCGGCCGCAACGCCGCCATCGCCGGAGGCGCCTGCGTCGCGATCTCATCCGCCATGTTCGGAACGTCGGCCTGGAGCGAGTACGCCCAGCGCATTCAGGTCGCGCAGACCGAGAAGTTCTACAGCAACCAGCACTCGCTCAAGACCGTGTTCCTGCAGCTCGTCGGTCCGGGTGAAGGTGGCCTCTCGAGTGGAATCTTCCCGCCAGTCATCAAGCAGTCGCTGCCCGACGTCGACATCAAGGACTACGGGCTGGGCTTTCTGCTCGCGCGCCTCGCCTTCACCGCCGTCGTGATCGTGCTGCTCCGCCGTGCTTCGTATGTCGAAGCGTTCACGCTCGGGCCACTGCTGGTGCTCACGTGGCTGACGGTGAACATGTACTACTGGAACATGCTCAGCCTGCTCGCGCTCGGGCTCGCGTCACGCGCCGGGAAGCACTACTTCTTGATGCTGCTGACGATCTTCGCCTTGTACATCACGTACTACACGTACCAGCACCTGAACTGCGGTTTCGCCGAGGGCTACCTGCTCGCGTTCATCTTCATCGTGCTGACGATCGTGATCGCCGTGTTCGAGCTGCGTGACGCGCGACGAGCCGCCGCTCCCGTCACTTGAGCGTATCGACGTACTCGCGGGTCAGCTCGAGCGAGGACTTGCCCGTCGCCGACACGGTCTCGTGCACCAGCTTGTCGTCGCCTTTCGGCGTGAGCGTGACCGCGCTGACGTTGCCGCCCTTCCCTTCGAACTCGAGCTTCGAGCCGGGCTTCGCCTCGAGCTTCGGAGCACCCGACGCACCGTAGTGCGCCAGCACGAGCTTGCCGCCCTCGAGGTAGTAGACGCTGGCGCTGAGCACCTTCGCGCGATCGGCCGCCGTCACCATCTCGAGCACCGCAGTGGCGTTCGAGATCACGCGCAACGACACGTAACGGGTCGCGTCCTTCTCGCCGGCCTTCCAGTTGCCTTCGAGCGTCTTCAGCTTCTCGAACTGCGCGGCCGCTCCATCAGCAGGCGGAGCCGAGACGAGCAGACCAACGGCGACGAGGAGCGGCGACATGGTGGGCCTCCGGGGGCTGTCTGCGGGGACGGCGCAGCATACCGGGCACCGACGGCGACGCGTGGGAGTTCTTCAGCGTTTCGTGGCCGTGCGGACCGAACGCTTGAGACCGACGAACGGAACCCGCGCGATCGCCTCGTCAGCGGTCACCCATTCACTTCGAACGTGTTCGGCCGAGAGCACGATCGGCGCGGACTGAGAAACGCGCGCGATGAAAGGAAACTCACGAGCCACGCGCGGGCCCGACGTTCCCCAGGCGAAGGCGTGCGGGGAATCGATCGGCTGCGTCGCAGCTTCCAACCCGGTCTCTTCCTTCAGCTCCCTCAGCGCCGCGCGATCAGGGCGTTCACCGGGTTCGACCCGGCCCGTCACCGGCTGCCAGAACCCGCCCTTCTCAGGCGTTCGCTCGAGCAGCAGCACGCGGTCACGCGTCTCGTTCACCACGACGACGCTCACGGTCTCCACCGGCTCGGGCCCAGGCTGCATCGTGCTCTCGAACACGTTGCCGAACTGTCGAACCAGCGTGTCTTCGACCTCGGCCATCGACGGCGCCGCGCCAGAGAGTTCCTTCGCCATCGACGTGACTCCGGCCTCACTGATGCCGCAGGGAACGATCAGCTCGAAGTGCGAAAGATCAGGGTCGACGTTCAGCGCGAAGCCGTGACGCGTGTGCCAACGGCTCAGATGTACCCCGAGCGCACAGATCTTCCGCGGGCCACCGAGCCGCGACTGCTCGACCCACACGCCCGGCCACTTCTCGATGCGCGTGGCGGTGATGCCGTACTCGGCCAGCGAGCGGATGATCACCTCTTCGATGGAGCGCACGTACTTCCGCACGTCCTGCCGGCCGTGGCCGAGGTGCAGCAGCGGGTAGCCAACGATCTGTCCCGGCCCGTGGTACGTGACGTCACCACCACGATCGGTCTCGAAGACGCCGACGCCGAGGCGCTCGAGTTCGTCGCGCGGCCGAAGAATGTTCGCGGTGTCGGCGCCACGACCGAGCGTGAGCACAGCCGGGTGTTCGAGCAGCAACAACGTGTCGGTGACCGTGTCGGCGCGGCGGGCCGCTTGAAACTGGTTCTGCAGCTCGAGGCCGTCGGCGTATTCCACGCGACCGAGGCGGTGCCAGGTGACCGTGTGCATCAAGGGGCCTTGTAGCGCCCAGCCGGAATTCTCGCGATCAACGCTGCGAGCTCACGGGCTCCGCGGCCCGACCGTTCCGCCAGCGTGACGATGGAGTCGAGCGCGTTCGCCGGCAACTCGATCGATCTCGCGGCCAGCAGGCTCTGAGCGAGGTGACCGAGCGCTTCACGGTCGGGCGATGGCATCGGCAACACCGTCTCCACCCGCGAGAGCAGCTTCGGCGACACGTGCGAAGCCACCGACCGATGCAGTGACTCGGTGTCGTACACGGGCTCGTCTCCGTGTTCACCCTGGAGCACGAGCACTGGCGTTGGAGCGTCTCCACGAGCGGCCAACACGGCCCGGCGTTTCGGGTGCGCCGCAAGCCAGGCTTCGAGCGCAGCCTCTTCTTCCGCGCCGAGCGGTGAGGACAAATCGACCAGCACGGTGTCGTCGTCAGACCGCGCAAATGGACGCGCCGCGGGCCGCCCCAGACTCTCGAGGAACGCCGTCTTGCCCGCGCCTTCAGGACCAACGACGAGCGCGACCTTCGGCTGTCGCCTGTCCCACGTGGCGCGCGCCTTCGCCTGCGCTGGCAGCTGAGCGCCAGACACCGGAGCGATCTTCTGTGGAGGCGGAGGCACGTGCTGCGCAGGCATCGCCAGCAGGTTCGCGCTCAACATCACGCAACTTCCGCAGATGTACGCGCCAGCGGGCCCTGCCACGAGTGGACCGACCTCGGCCTTGGGCTGACAGCAGAACGAACACCACGCCTCGATGGCGGGATCAGCGGCTTGAGGACCCCGATCGAACAACGCCTCCCGGTCTGTCGGCTCGGCCACGGGAACGGCTCGTGGCGCGGGCGACTCCATCAACTCGTCTCCGAAGCCCAGCCCGTCGTCCTTCAAGGGCAGCGGCTCGGCGCCGAACGGCACGTCGTCGATCACATGCGTGACCGCCTCATCTTCTTCATCGAAGTGATCGAACCCGGAGTCGTGAATGCCATCGAGCGGCACCGTGACAGGGCGGCCTTCGAGGCGATCGATGTGGCGCTCCATCTGCGCGGCGCGGCGCTCCATGCGACGTGAGCGGTAGAACTGCGCGGCGCGCTGCAACCGGCTGACGGCAGCAGGCACGTCGCCACGGTTTTCGGCCTCCTGGGCGGCAGCCAGCAGTGAGCGAATCTCGGAGGACATGACCCACCAACTGTAACCGCCTCGTCAGAGGGCTTGCACGCAGTGCGTCGAGAGCCGATGACCTCCGCCACCGTGACGACCCCCGGCGCGCTCCACCGGTTCACCGAGGGCCTCCCACGGCCCTACTGGTTCCTGTGGGCGGGCCTGCTCATCAACCGTACCGGCAGCTTCATCGTGCCGCTGATGACGGTGTACCTGACCCGCGAGCGCGGCCTCTCGCTCATCGACGCTGGCGGCATTCTCGCCCTCTACGGCGTCGGCTCTCTCGGAGGGACGACCCTCGGCGGCTGGCTGGCAGACCGCATCGGCCGACGCTCCACCCTGCTGCTCAGTCTCGTGAGCGCCTCGTTCGTCATGATTCTGACGGGCCAGGCCCGGGAGCTTCCCCACATCGCGGCGCTCGTCTTCCTGCTCGGCTTCTGTGCCGATCTGTTCCGGCCGGCGAGTCAGGCCCTGGTGGCCGATCTCGTGGCGCCAGAGTTTCGCGTGAAGGCGTTCGGCACCCAGTACTGGGCCATCAACCTCGGCTTCGCCTTCGCGGCGCTCGTGGGCGGCTTCGTCGCGCGGAGCGGCTTCTCAGTGCTCTTCTTCGCCGACGCGGCCACGACGCTGATCTGCGCGGCGGTGATCTTCGCCGGCATTCCCGAGACGAAGCCCGAGGTGCACGCGACAAAGCAGGAAGGGTCGCTCCTCACGCCCTTCTTCGATCCGAAGTTCGCGCCGTTCCTGGTGCTCTCGTACGTGACCGCGTTCGTGTTCATGCAGCACCTCACCTCGCTGCCGAAGGACATGACCGACAAGGGTCTTGGGCCCGAGGCGTTCGGCATCGCGCTGTCTGCGAACGGCGTGTTGATCGTGCTGTTGCAGCCACTCGTGCTGAAGGCGGTGACGGCGGGCGGGCGCGGCAGAGCGTTGGGCTTCGGGGCGCTGCTCACCGGCATCGGTTTCGGCATCACGGCGTTCGCCGATGCGTTGCCACTCTTCGTGCTCAGCGTGGCGGTGTGGACGTTGGGCGAGATCGTGATGGCGCCAGTGAACTCGACCGTCGTGGCAGAACGTTCACCTGCGCATCTGCGTGGCCGCTACCAGGGAGCGTTCGGACTCACCTGGAGCCTCGCCGTGGTGACCGCACCAGTCATCAGCCCCCGGATGATCGCGGTGACGGGGCTCAGCGCCTTCTGGGGCGTGTGCTTCGTGGTCTGCGCCATCGCCGGCGTTGGCTACGCGCTGGCGCTGCCCGACCCGAAACGCGCCTGACGAAGGTCGCGGGGAGCGGCCGTTTCTTCTACGGTCGCTCCCCATGTTGGCGATTGCTCTGACACTCGTGCTCGCGCAAGACCCTGCCGCCGAGCCTCCGGCGGAACCTGCACCTGCGGGAGAAGCCGCGCCCGCAGGCGATCCCGCACAGCCCGCCGCCGCGACCGGCACTGGCACCGGTGGAAGCTCGTCGGACCCCGCAATCGCGGCGATGCGACGTCAGTCTGAAGAGATGGCCCGCGCGGCGGCGAAGGTGAAGGACCTCACCGGCCCAGACCGCGACAAGGCCGTCGAAGAGCTGCGCAAGAAGTCGTCGACGATGACCGGCAGCCCCGTGTTGCCGCCGCGCGAGTTCAACCTCGAGGAGTACTTCGCGCTCTCCGAATCCGATCAGGCCTTCGTCGTCGCGCGAAGCTTCTTCGAGGCGCTGGTGACGGGTGATGCCGGTCGCGTCGTCGACTACGCCGGCCTGCCCTTCATGCTCGAGGACAAGAAGATCGAGCGGCCCGACGAGCTGCGATCGAGCTGGGCCAAACACCTTCGCAGCAAGCGCACCGATCTCATCGCGCTCTACGGCATCGAGGTGCTCAACGCGCAGGAGATGGAGAAGAAGTACGGCCAGCCGCCCGCGCGTTTGAAGAACTGGCCCTGGCGAAACGGTGGTCAGCAGTTCATCGCGGTGGCCAACGTCTCAGGCCGTGCCGCGATCGTCGTGCTCAAGTACGTGGGCTCGACGTGGCAGGTCACCGCCTACCACGACTGATCAGCTCACCTTCGAGGTGAACTCCGCGAGCCGCGCGAGGCCCTTCTCGATGATGGCCTGCGAGGTGGCGAACGAGAACCGCAGGTAGCCCTCGGCGCCGAACGGCTCACCGGGGACGGCGGCCAGCAGGAAGTCTTCGAGCAGCGCCTCTGACAGCTTGAGCGAGCCCGTGATCGTCTGCCCCTTGTACGTCTTGCCGATCAGCTCGCCGACGTCGGCGAAGCAGTAGAACGCGCCTTCGGGCCGCGGGCACTTCACGCCGGCGATCCTGCTCAGGCCGTCGGCCATCACGTCGCGACGCTTGTGGTACTCCTTCACCATCGCGAAGAGCGGCTCCTGCGGGCCCTTGAGCGCCGTGACGGCGGCCTTCTGGATCACCGAGGTCGCGTTCGAGGTCGACTGGTCCTGCACCATCTGCATGCCGGCGATCAGCTCCTTCGGGCCAGCCGCGTAACCGAGCCGCAAGCCCGTCATCGCGTAGGCCTTCGAGAAGCCGTTCACGACCACCGTGCGCGGCGCCAGATCGGGCGCGACGTTGGCGATGTTGTGGAAGCCGCCCTCGACGTAGAGCAGCCGCTCGTAGATGTCGTCAGAGACGAGCAGGCAGTCATGGCCGCGAACCGCGTCGGCGATCGCGAGCAGCGTCTCCTTCGAATACACGCCGCCGGTCGGGTTCGACGGGCTGTTCAGAATCACGGCCCGCGTGCGCGGCGTCAGCGCCTTGCGCAGCTGCGCCGGGTCGGGCGCCCAGTTGTTGTGCGCGCTCGTCTCGACGATCACGGGCACGCCATCGGCGAGGCGAACCATGTCGGGGTAGCTCACCCAGTAGGGCGAGAAGATGATCACTTCGTCGCCGGGCGAGAGCAGCGCCTGGAAGATGTTGTACAGCGAGTGCTTCGCGCCGACCGACACGAGGATCTGCTCGGGCGTGTAGTCGAGCTTGTTCTCGACCTTCAGCTTGTCGACGATCGCCGCCTTCAGCTCGGGAATGCCGCCGGTCGCGGTGTACTTGGTGAAGCCCGTGTCGAGCGCCGCCTTGATCGCCTCCTTGATGTGAACGGGCGTGTCGAAGTCGGGCTCACCCGCGGCGAACGAGACGACGTCGGCGCCCTTCGCAGCGAGCGCCTTGGCCTTGGCGTTGAGGGCGAGCGTGGGCGAGGGCTTCGCGCTCTTGAGTCGGTTGGCGAGCTTGATCATGACGGCGTTCATTCCTTCTTCGCGTACTTCGCGCGCAGGCCGGCGGCGACGTTGGCGGGCACCAGCCCATCGACGTTGCCTCCGAAGCTGGCCACTTCACGCACCAGGTTCGACGAGACGTAGAAATAGTCTTCGCCAGTCATCATGAAGACGGTCTCGAACTCACGGTCGAGCTTGCGGTTCATGTTGGCCAGCTGAAATTCGAACTCGAAGTCGCTCACGGCGCGAAGGCCGCGCAGCATGACCTTGATGTTGCGCTTCTTGCCGTAGTCGACGAGCAGCCCTTGAAAGTCGTCGACCTCGACCCGCGCCTCGTCGGGGAACGCGTCTCGAATGAACGCCTTGCGCTCGGCGACCGAGAACAGCGGCGTCTTCTTCGGGTTCACCGCGATGGCCACGATGAGCTTGTCGAACAGCTTGAGCCCGCGCTGAATGAGCGACAGGTGGCCGTTGGTCAGCGGGTCGAACGAACCGGGGTAGATGGCGACGGACATCGGCGCGGAGCGTCGTTCACACGGCCGGATCGGTCAATCGGAAGATCGAGACGATCGTCGCGCCGAAGGTGCGCTCGTCTTCACGAAGCCAGCGCCCTTCACGCTCGGGCAGCGGCTCGTTCTTGTCATGCTCGATCACCGCGACGCCATGACTGACGACAATCGGCTCGAGCGCCCGCAAGACCTCGAGGCCGGCCTTCGCTGCGTACGGAGGATCAGAAAACACCAACTCGAACTGCGCACCACGGGCAACGAGCGTCTCGAGCGCCTTCGCCACCGGCAACGGCAACACCTCGACCTTCGCCTCGAAGCCCAGCGCCTCCGCGTTCTCTCGACACAGCCCGATCGCCTCGCGACCCGAATCGACCAGCACGGCCTTCACCGCGCCGCGCGAGACCGCTTCGAGGCCCAGCGCGCCGGTGCCCGCGTAGAGATCGAGCACGCGCAGGTCATCGCAGGTTTGCCCGAGCACGTTGAAGATCGTCTCGCGAACCCGATCAGCCGTTGGCCGGGTCACGTCCGAGCCCTTCGGTGTCTGAAGCGTTCGCCCTCTGGCCGAACCCGCGACGATTCGCATGCCACGTGGGAATACCTTTCCCCTCTTCGCCCTGCACGTCTCTTGTCCACACTTCGGACAATGATGGGGTACACCTGTCTCGGAATCAGACGAGGCACGACCCCGCCATGGACTACGAGCGCTACCAGAACCTGCACACGATCGTGATGCTGCGGGACATCTTGCGGAAGTGGTGGCGGGCCGAGCTGTCGTTCGCCGACAAGAGCGGCCAGGTAATCGAGTGGACGAAGGGCCCGATCACGCCTCCGCCGAATGACTTCTGCCGGCTCTCGCTGTTCTCGAAAGAGGGCTTTCGCCGCTGCTGCTCATCGGTGCGTGTGCTGCACGAGAAGTTCAAGGCATCGAAGAAGCTGCGCCGAAGCCAGTTTCACGAGTGCCACCTGGGCTTCACGATCGTGGGCGCTCCGCTGCACATCAACGGCGAGTACGAGGGCATGCTCTTCGTCGAGGGCTTCTCTCGGCAGGAAGTCAGCCCGCGCGAAGCCGAGCAGCTGAAGACGAAGATCGCCGAGCTGAACCAGGGCGCGACCGATCTCGAGCGCGCCATCGAGCGCGTGCCCGTGATGGACGACCGCGAGGTCGACAAGATCTGCGATCTGCTCGAGTTCGGCGCGAACGAGATCGGCAACTTCGAAGCCGAGCTCTCACGCAAGGACGAGACGATTCAGTCGCTGTCGACCGAGCTGACCGATCGCTACAAGTTCGAGAACATCATCGGCCGCAGCCAGTCGATGCTCGAGGTGTTCCGCATTCTCGAGCGCGTCTGCCAGTCGGACTCGACGATTCTCATCAACGGAGAGTCGGGCACCGGCAAAGAGCTGGTCGCGCGTGCGATTCACTACAACGGCCCTCGCAAGGACAAGCCGTTCGTCGTGCAGAACTGTTCGGCCTTCAACGACAACCTGCTCGAGAGCGCGCTGTTCGGTCACGTGCGCGGCGCGTTCACTGGAGCGCTGCGCGACAAGAAGGGCCTCTTCGAAGTCGCAGATGGCGGCACGTTCTTCCTCGACGAAGTCGGCGACATGTCCCCCGCCCTGCAGGTGAAGCTCTTGCGCGTGCTGCAGGAAGGCACGTTCCTTCCCGTCGGTGGCACCACGCCGAAGCAGGTCGACGTGCGCGTGATCTCGGCGACGCACAAGGATCTCACCGAGCTCGTGAAGAAGAACGAGTTTCGCGAAGACCTGTTCTACCGCCTGAACGTCATTCGCATTCAGGTGCCGGCGCTGCGTGAGCGCAAAGACGATCTGCCGATGCTGGTCGATCACTTCATGCGCAAGCACAAGCGCGACGGGCAGAAGGCACGCGGGCTCGCGCCTGAAGCGATGTCGGTGCTGCAGAGCTACCACTGGCCCGGCAACATTCGAGAGCTCGAGAACGAGATCGAACGGCTGCTCGTGCTCGGTGGCGACCAGGATCAGCTCACCCCCGATCTGCTCTCGAGCCGCATTCGAGACACGGTGAGCGGCGCCAACGGCACGAACGTCATCGGCAGCTCGCGCATGGCGTCGGTTCCCGTGGGCCGGCTGAACGACGCGGTCGAGCAGCTCGAGCGCGACATGATCTCGCAGGGCCTGCAGCGCACGAAGAACAACAAGAGCCGGCTCGCGCGTGAGCTCGGCATCAGCCGCTCCAACCTGATCCTCAAGATCCAGAAGTACGGGCTCGAGAAGCCCGGCATGTCGAGCAGCGAAGACGAGGAGGCCGAGGCCAGTGCCTGACGGCGGATCGCGGTTCTTTCACCAGTCGTTCTTCACCACCGACGACGGCGCGCCCCTGTGGTTCGAAGAGCGCGGCGAGGGTGCCGGCCTGCCCGCGGTGCTCAACGACGGGCTCGGTTGCGATGGGTTCATCTGGCGGTACCTCTGGGAGCCGCTCACTGCGCAGCGCCGCGTGATGCACTGGAACTATCGCGGCCACGGGAAGAGCGGCGTGCCGACGGACTCCACGCGCATCGGCGTCGAGTACACGTGCGACGACATGGCGCGGTTGATGGACCACACGAAGATCGATCGCGGCGTGATCTTCGGGCACTCCATGGGTGTGCAGGTGGCGCTCGAGTTTCACCGCCGCTACCCGCAGCGCGTCGCCGGTCTGGTGCTGCTCTGTGGGTCGTACGGAACGCCGCTCGACACCTGGCACGATCACTCGTTGATGCGCATCGCGTTTCCCCGGCTGCGCGCGATGGTCGAGAAGTTTCCCGACGTGGCGAAGCTGATCACGTCGAAACTGCTGCGAACGGAGCTCGCGGTGGAGTTCGGCATTCGCACCGAGCTGAACCCGATTCTGCTGAACCACAACGACTTCCACCCGTACATGGAGCACCTCGCGAAGATGCACCCGCTGTACTTCGTGAGAACGCTCGACTCGTTGAAGGATCATTCGGCGCTCGATCACCTGCCAGACGTGAACGTGCCGGCGCTGGTGGTCGGTGGCGAGATCGACAAGTTCACGCCCGTGTGGCTGAGCCAGCGCATGGCGGAGCACCTGCCGCAGGCGAAGTACCTGTTCGTGCCCGGCGGCAGCCACACCGCGCCCCTCGAGCGGCCGGGCCTCGTGAACGATGAGATCGAGCAGTTCCTCAAGGCGCTGAAGTGAAGACCGTCACGTCCTGGTCCTCCGCGAGCAGCGAGAGCCAGGGCCGTGCGGGAATCGGGAGATCGACGCAGCAGAGCCGAACGGGGCGACGAAGCCGTTCGAGTTCGTCGAGGAACGTGTTCAGGCGATCACCGCTGAAGGGACAGTAGAGGAAGAACACCGTGCCTTCGCCCGGGTGCGCGTCGCCTTCGAGGGTCTTCACGCGTGACAGCCCGAGCCGGCTGGAGAGCGCGTGAGCGGCCTGAACCAACTGCGGCTGAATCTCGAGGCCCAGCGTCGAGGCTCCCGTGAGCAGATGAACGATGGTCGTCACGCGGCCGACTCCCGACCCGACGTCGACGAAGAGGTCTGTGTCGGTGACGCCAGCGAGATCGATCGCACGCAAGACGGAGTCGATCGCGCACGGAAGATAGGGAACGGCTCCGCGCGGGAGTGCAGGCCCGTCATCTGGAATCTCTTCGAGGCCGAGGAGCCGGTCGACCCACGCATCTCGCGCTCGAGGAGCAATCGAGTTCAGTGCGTCGCGAACGAGGGCTGGTGTCGCTTTCCCTTCGAGTACGAGCTCGCGAATCGAGTGGGCGTCCTCCACGAAGAGGCAGCCTACTGGTGATGCGCGGTTTCGTGGGCTCAAGTGTCGCGAGCGATGGCGAACTGTCCCGACCATGCACGTGAGCTGACGACGGCGCCGCTCGGCCGTGCATGTCCCTTCTGTCGAGGCGTGCTGGTCTCGTTGCCCGACCTCGAAGCGGCCGTTCCCGAGACGACGACGGTGATCGAGGTGGAGTCGCGCCTCGATGCCCTGCCCTTCAAGAAGCGGCGCGCGTGCCCCGACTGCGCGGTGACGATGACCCCGTGGCGCATCGGCCGGCTCGAGGCGTGGGTCGAGAAGTGCCCGTCGTGCGAGCTGCTCTGGGTCGAAGCGTCCGATCTCGCGTCGCTGAAACTCGTGACGAAGACGATCGCCCGGCAAGACGCGTGGGCGTCGATGGACACGAAGTCGCGCACCGAGATCGCGCAGGGCCTCGCTGACGTGCCGAAGCCGATGGCGCAGGCGACCGCCGGGCAGACCGTGCAGGCGCTCGTCGGAGTTCCCGTGCTCACCGGCCTCGAAGGCGCGCAGCGATCGATCGCGACGTACGTCTCGGTGCTGGTGCTGACGCTGGCGTTCGTGGCGAGCCTCGTGTGGCCCGAGACGTTCGGCTTCGAACCGCTCGGCTATCGGGCCGACCGTGACTCGCTGCTCGGCGTCATACCCGCCGTGCTCGCCCACGACGGCTTTGGCCACATTCTCGGGAACCTCTTCTTCGCGTTTCTCTTCGGCGACGCGGTGGAGCGGAAGAGCCCGCACTGGCTCGTGCCCGCGATGCTCTTCGGCGGCGGTGCCCTGACGCTCCTGGTCGATTCGTTCTTCGCCGACCCCCGCGTGCTCATCGGCGGTGCCAGCGGCGGTGTCTTCGGCTTGATGGGTCTGACCCTCGTGCTGCAGCGCCGCGGCAGGTGGATCGTGCCGTTGCCGGGTTTCGTGAGCGCGCAGTTGCCGCTGCCATTCGTGATGACGCTCTACGTGGGCTTCGACATCTGGGTCGCGTCGATCGGCGACTCCGGCGTCGCGTGGATCGCGCATGGCGCCGGCTTCGTGCTCGGTCTGGTGATCGCTTCCTTCATTCGAGATCCGGCGAGGGCAGCGCCCGCCAGTCTCTGAGCGCCACGAGTTCGTCGAACCGCGCGCAAGCCTCGAGGCCCAGGCCCGCCGCTTTCATCGCCTTCGGGAACGACGAAATCGATTCGTTCGCGAGGAACTCGGCGTCTTGAGCTTCCACGACCAGCTTCTTCAGGCACTCGAGGGCCGCCGCTTTGCGACCTTCCGCGAGAGCACGAAGACCCTCCGCAGCGAAGATCTCACACGAACTGTGGCCGCGCTGAAGGGCGGGCGGCAACGCGCGATAGGCCGCGACCCACGCCTCGAAGGAGGCCCACTCCTTCTTGTCAGCCGCCACCAGAATCGCGTCCGGGAGCTCCATCGAAACAGCGAACTGCGGTGCCTCCGCCAGGAAGGAACGAATGAGGCCCTTGTACGCCCCGAAGTCAGTCTGCCAGGCACACGCGCGCGCCAACCTGGGCCACGACTCGTCGCGGTCAGCGTCAGGCAGTGACTCGAGCTCACGCCAGGCCCGCTCGCGACACGCGGCCTTGTCCTCGCGCGGAGGGTGAGCCTTGCTGAGCAGCACGAAGAACCGCGCCAGAAACCTCGCGCGTGCGATGGGGTCTGCGATCGACACCGTTTCGACGAACGCCTCGAGATCGCAGCCTTGAAACAACGCCGCCAGCAGATGGTGAAGCGGGCCTGAGTCGCCCATCATCTGGGAAGCGCCGGAGGGGTCCAACGAGGCGAGCCAGGCAAAACGGCTCTGTGCATAGGCGAGCTCGTCTTCGGCGAGTTGGCCACCATGCAGCGCGATCTCGACGGCTGAGGAGAGATACCGCCAGCTCCACCAGCCGACCTCTGCTCCCGCTTCGACCTTCGCTTTGACCTCGCGCAGTGTCATCGCGCGAGTCTGCCAGCAGTGCGCCTACCGCGTCGCCTGCAGCACGGCCTTCACCGTCTCGCTCGTCGCGAGCTGCCCGGCATCGACCTGCTTCTTGAGCGCATCGAGCTCGGCCACCAGCGCTTCACCGAACACCACCCGAATCTCGTCTCTGGCGCCCTCATAGAGCGTCGGCCCCGTGTTCGCGCACGCGAGATCGTCCTTCACGTCGGAGTTCGGCCGCATCACGCCCTTGTCCCAGCACACGGGGAACAGCCAGCACACCATGGGCTTGATCGAGTGGTAGTCGCGCTTCGTCGCCATCGCGAACGCGTGAATGCCGCAGCCGCGACCCTTGCGATTGAGGAACACGCAGGCGCCGTTCTTCGTGTTCGCCCGCACGAACTTGCCCGTCGGGTACTCGGGGTCTTCGAAGACTTCGCTCTTGAACCACTCGGTCGAAGGCACGCCCAGAAAGGGCTCGAGCTCGGTCTTGAGCTCGAGCAGGCGATCGCGCTCCCCCACGTTCACGTCACAGCCGTACTGGCAGCAGCTGTCGTGACAGAAGGTGCACTGCATGCAGTGCTGGAAATACCGCAGGGTGAAGATCTCGCTGTCGACGGAGTGCAGCGCGGGAACGGAACGAATGGGCAGCAGCATGGGTCGGCGCCGACTATGGGCAGGCGACCCCCTGTCGCAAGTCCTATTCAAGCCGCGGTAACCCGTGTAGAGGCCGCCGCGCCATGTTCCCCCGAGAGAAAATCCGCAACATCGCCATCGTCGCCCACGTCGACCACGGGAAGACGACCCTCGTCGATCACATGCTCCGTCAGGGCGGCGCCTTCCGCTCCAACGAACAGGTCGCCGAGCGCGTGATGGACTCGAACGACCTCGAGCGCGAGAAGGGCATCACGATCATGGCCAAGAACACGGCCATCTTGTGGAAGGACCACCAGATCAACATCGTCGACACGCCCGGCCACGCCGACTTCGGCGGTGAAGTCGAACGCGGTCTGCGCATGGTCGACGGCGTGCTTCTGCTCGTCGACGCCGCCGAAGGCCCCCTGCCGCAGACGCGCTTCGTGCTCACGAAGGCGCTCGGCCTCGGGCTCAAGACCGTGCTCGTCATCAACAAGATCGACCGCAAGGACGCGCGGGCGAAGGAGATCCTCGATCAGGTCTACTCGCTCTACATCGACCTCGGCGCCGAGGAGAAAGACCTCGAGTTCCCCGTCATCTACGCCATCGCGCGTGAGGGCAAGGCGTCGCTCGATCTCGACAAGCCCAACCCCAACCTGCAGCCGCTGTTCGACAAGATCGTCGAGCACATCTCCTGCCCGCCTCCGCCCGACCCGGCCCTGCCCACGCAGCTGCTGATCGCCAACCTCGACTACGACGACTTCGTGGGCCGTATCGCGATCGGCCGTATGTCTGCGGGCCGCCTGGCGCCCAACATGCCAGTCGCCATCGCACGCGACGGCGGCAGAATCGAGCAGGGCAAAGTCGTGAAGCTGTACGGCTTCTCGGGCCTCAAGCGCGTCGAGATCGCCGACACGGGGCCGGGCGAGATCGTCTGCGTCGCCGGCATCGAAGACCTGTCGATCGGTGACACCATCACCAGCATCGACAACCCGCAGCCCCTGCCCCGCATCAAGGTCGACGAGCCGACCATGATGATGGTCTTCCGCGTCAACGACAGCCCCTACGCTGGAAAAGAAGGCAAGTACGTCACCTCGCGCAACCTGCGTGACCGCCTGCAGAAGGAGTCGTACCGCAACGTCTCGATTCGCGTCGAAGACACCGAGAGCCCAGACGCCTTCCGCGTCGTGGCCCGTGGTGAACTGCAGCTCGCGATCATCATCGAGACGATGCGCCGCGAAGGCTACGAGCTCACCGCGTCGAACCCCGAGCCGATCATCAAGGAGATCGACGGCGTTCGGCACGAGCCCATGGAGCTGCTCGTCTGCGACCTTCCCGAGATCTCGATCGGCGTCGTCACCGAGCGCCTCGGGCCCCGTCGCGGCCGCATGGTCGACATGGTGCAGCTCGGTGGTGGCCGTACCCGCGTCACCTACCGCATTCCCGCCCGCGGCCTCGTCGGCTTCCGCAGCGAGTACCTCACGATCACGAAGGGTGAAGGCCTCATGTCGTCGCAGTTCGACGGGTGGGAGCCGCACATGGGCTACATCCCCCGCCGCTCCAACGGCGCCATCATCGCCGACCGGCTCGGCGACTCGATTCCCTACGCGCTGTTCAGCATTCAGGAGCGCGGCAAGCTCTTCGTCGGCCCCGGCGTCGCCCTGTACGAGGGCATGATCATCGGCGAGCACGCGCACCCGAACGATCTCGACGTCAACGCGAGCCGCGAGAAGAAGCTCACGAACATTCGCGCCGCCGGCCGTGACGAGAACGTCATTCTCACCCCGCCCGTGGAGATGGGTCTCGAGAAGGCACTGGAGTGGATCGGCTCTGACGAGCTGGTCGAGGTGACGCCGAAGTCGATCCGCCTGCGGAAGCGCATGCTCGGCTTCAACGATCGCTACCGTGCCGACCGCGAGCGCAAGCGTGAGAAGGAGGGCTGACGCCCACCGCCCGCTTTGACGCATGATGCGGGCGTGAAGTGCTGGTTCGAGCGTGTGGCCCCCACGGGCGATGTGATCGATCGTCCCGAGGGGAAGGCCACGCTCGTGTTCGGACGTTCGTCGAAGGCGACCCTCGTATTCGACGACGCGCTGGTCTCGGCCAGGCACTGCGAGATCACCGGTGACGGCGTGTTCTGGCGCGTGAAGGATCTGGGAACCGAGGCCGGGACCCGCGTGAACGGGCGCCCGATTCGGTACCCGCGCGCGCTCTTCGACGGCGACGTGCTCCAGTTCGGTCTCGCTGAGCTGAAGTTCCGCTCCGAGGTTCGCGCTGACGACCCGGTGCTGCGTGAGGCGATCGCCCGCGACCCCGACGCGGTGGAGCCATGGCTCGTCTACGCCGACTGGCTGCTGGAGCGCGGCGATCCACTCGGTGAGCGCATGGCGGCTGCCCGGGCTGGCGGGCGCCTCGATCATGCGTCGTGGCTCGGCCCGCTGGGCGAGCGCCTGTTTCAAGGCGAGCTCGAGGTCGACTGGCACCTCGGCCTCGCGCGTCGCGCCACGTTCCGACAGGTCGTCGGCCAGCTGCCCTACGACTGGCACGACGCGGTGAGCACCCTGCTGAGGACCCGCGTCACCCAGTTCCTCAGGGAGCTGGTGATCGACGTGCCGCGGCTCCGCCCGGGGCCAGGCCAGCTCCAGATGGAAGAGCTGGTCGATGCACAGCGGTTGATCGCCAGCCTGCCGTCGCTGCCGTCGACCCTCGAGCGGCTGTCGCTGGGCTACCGCCTCGCCGACCGGCCCCAGGCGCTCGCGTGCATCGAAGAGCTGGCGCAGCGCGTTCCGAGGTTGAGGGGCCAGAACGTGTTTCAGACCGTTCGGCAGGCGAAGCTGCGCGTGTTGACGACCGCCGACGGAGCACGCCTGATTGGAGTGAGTGAGGGCTTTCGAACGCTCTCGGCCGTGACGCGGGTTCGACGCAGCACGCCCACACACCTGCACTTCGAGTCGCCGCCCGGCATTCCCTTCATCGCCGATGGCAACCCGTGCCACTTCGCGCCGGGCGACGGGAGCTGGAAGCTGTTCGCCGGTCGCCTCCGCGGCGAGGTGCGCGTGAACAACCACACGACCTCGGTGTACCAGCTGCTGCCGGGCGATCTCATCAGCGTGCAGGGCGCGGGCACCTTCCGCTTCGAGGTGGTGCCGTGACCGCGTGGCTGAAACGAATCGACCTCGAGACCTTCGAGAGCGAGCGGCTGGCCCTGCCCGAGGGGACCAGCGAGGTGAGCGTCGGGCGCACGAAGCAGAACACGATCTCGATCTCGGCGACGAAGGTGTCACGCGTGCACTGCGTGCTGGTGCGCGAAGCCGACGGCTGGCGCGTGGAGGATCGGAACTCCGCGAGCGGCACCTGGGTGAACGGGCACCGCACCACGAGGACCCGGCTCGAGCATGGTGACGTGATCGATCTGTATGGAACGCTGCTCGTCTTCTTGAGCGAGCCCGAGCACCGTGACGCCG
>JAACJQ010000199.1 GCA_016879935.1 Archangiaceae bacterium
CGCCGACGTGACGCCCGGCCCCGAAGCCCTCGAGCAGTTGTTGCCGCACCTCGAAGCCCTCGAAGCGCTCGCGTCAGGCCGGCCCGTGAAGCAGCCCCAACGCCTCGATGGCCAGTTCGACACGTTCTTTCCTGCGAACCCGCCCGTCACGAAGGCCGCGCTCCCGGCCCAGCGTCTCGCCGACATTCTCGACGCCGTCGCCGAGGCCGCATCGCTCGCCTCGATGGACTCTCGCGCGAGTGAGGCCGTGGCGCTCGTCACCCATCTGCTGTCGGTCTACGGCATCGCCACCCAGAAGTACCTCGAGGCCATCGGTGGCGACCTGCCTGCCCTGACGGCCGCGAGAAAACGCGTGCGCCTGATCTGCCGCCCGTTCGCGTAGAGTCGTCAGCGGTGTTCGGATTCTTCAAGAAGAAGGCCTCGAAGCCCGCCGGCTCGGACGACCCGCTCGCGGCGTTCGACAGCGTGCTCGAGTCGATGGAGCGTCAGGGCCAGGAGCTGCGCAAGTCAGCCGCCACGCTGCTCACGCTCAAGACGCAGTTCGCCCGCGACGAGTCGCGCTACCAGCAACAGCTGAAGGATCTCGAAGGACGCATCTCGGAGGCTGCCGACCTGGGCGACGCGAAGGCCGAGCAGGTGCTGCGCAACGATCGGGTCGCCACCCAGCATCGCCTCGAGGAGACGCTCAAGGCCCGGGCGCGCGCCGACGAAGACGCCAGCCTGCTCACCTTCGCGGTGCAGGAGCACATGTCGCGGCTCGAGTCGCTCAAGGAAGAGCGGGTCAGCGCGCAGGCGCGGCTCTCGGCCGGGCTGGTGGTGAGCGAGGCGCTGCAATCACGCGTCGACGAGGTCGAGCGGGTGCTCAAGTTGGACCGGGCCCGTGACGAGATCGAACGCGCCCACGCGCTGGCCGACATCTACCGGGAAGACGCCCGGAAGAAGAAGCCTCAGCGGTAGCCGTTCATCGTCTCGACGTAGGTGCGCCACGACTTCGCGATCCACTCGAGGTCTTTCGCGCTCACCTCACGCACGACCTTCGCGGGCGAGCCCATGATGAAGCTCCGCGGCGCGAACACCTTGCCGGGTGTGAGCAGCGAACCGGCCGCGATGAAGCAGTCGTCGCCCACCACCACGTTGTCGAGCACCGTCGAGGCCATTCCGACGAGCACGCGGTTGCCGATCGTGCAGCCATGCAAGATGACGCGGTGGCCGATGGTGCACTCCACGCCCACCGTCGTCTTCGAGACGTCGCGCGTCGCGTGGGCGATGGAGCCGTCCTGAAAGTTCGTGCGGGCTCCGAGATGGATCGCTCCCGAATCGCCGCGCAACACACAGGTCGGCCACACCGACACGTCTTCGTCCAGCGTCACGTCACCGAGCAGCTCGGCGCTGCCATGCACCCACGCGCGGGAGTGAATCGTGGGAACCAGACCAGCGTACGGAGTGATCGCCATGCTGCGCTCCTCGCACAAGAGAGTATGGTTCTCCACCGCATGAACACCCTCGCGCGCCTCGCTTCCTTCGTTCTGCTGCTTCCGCTCGTTTCGTTCGCCCAGAGCGAGTCCATCGAGCCGAAGGTGATCGTGGTGCCGTACCCCGGCATGAACGACGCCGGCGTGGTGGTCGAGCCCGCGCAGACGACGGTGACGCCGCCGGTGGAGCAGCCGCCTCCGCCGCCCGTCGAGCCGCCGCCTCCGCCGCCTGAGCAGCGCACCATCGAGATCAACCCGCCGCCTCCGCCGCAGCCCGACCCGAACCTGGTGCCGAGCAACGACGTGATGGGCACGCCGGTCGAGCAGCCGGGCGCGTTCATCGACGGTCACCCGCGTGAAGGCGCGTTCCTCTCGGGCCCCGGCAGCATGACGTTCGTGTTGCACCACACGTTGATGACGGGCCTCGGTGTGCTCGCGACCCAGATGATTCCGCGTGCGGTCGACGCGTACTGCATGGGCCAGATGGGCTGCGTGCAGGACCCGACGAAGTTCACCGGTGAAGGCGCGCGCATCGCGTACCTGGCGGGCTCGCTCATCGGGGCTGGCGTCGGCTTCGGGGCGTCGGCCTGGTGGCAGTTCAACCACTGGATCAGCCACCGCACCGCGAACTTCGGCATCGTGAACTCGTTCGTCGGCGGCGCCTTCCTCGGCGCGCTCACCGATCTCATCGCCATGGCGGCACCCGCCGTCGATCGCGCCTATGCGGTCACCTGGACGATTCTGCTCGGCAGCCTCGCCGGGGCCTGGCTCACCACCGTGATCGGCGGCGGCGACATTCCACTCAACAAGGGCACGCTCATGGTGTCGGGCGCGGCGTGGGCGATGATCTACACGGCGCTGATCATCGGCATGATCGCGGCGACCGGGGCGGGCGGCGGCAACATTCGGGTCGGTCTCGACGCGATGATGATCACCCCGGCCATCGGTGCTGCGGCGATGGCGTTCGCGACGCTCAAGTTCAACCCGTCGACGACCCAGATCATGCGAGCCAACCTGTTCGGCATCGGCGTGGGCGCGGCGGTGTTTCTGCTCTCTGGCCTCGTGCTCGGCCTCAACTGGTCCACCACGGTCGTTCCCTACGTGCTCGGCGCCGTCGGCGCGATCGGCGCGAAGACCGTCGTCAGCATCTTCTGGGTCGAGGCGGCCGAGAACCCGAACGCGAATCAACCCGGAGCGCCTGCCCCTGCGCCACAGAACTGGGCGGTGCCCGCGACCGCGAGCGAGTCGAAGAAGGTGAGCCCCTGGTGGTGAAGAAAGCGCGCTCTGTGCGACGCGCCTCACCGAAGCAGTCCGCGCCGCCCCCGGCTCAGAAGGTGCTCCAGTACAAGGTCGTCGAGCTCTCGAACGTCGACGAAGGCTCGCTCGAGCGCACGGTGAACGACTGGGTTCGCCAGGGGTGGACGTTCGACGGCGTGCAGTTCGCGATGCGCGAGTCGTCGAAGCGCCCGGCGATGGCCTTCGTCTTCTTCACCCGTGAGGGTGTCGCTGAAGACGATCACCGGTACCGCTCCGAGTCGGAGGCCGATCGACACTTGCGCCGATTGGTGATCGGGCCCGATGCTCCCGAAGCGGGCGCGGCGCCCGTCGACGCGTGGACGCGCCTGCAACAGCTGGCCGGAGAAGACGAGTAAGTCGATGAGCACCACCACCGAGCGCCCAGGCCTGCGAATCGTCGGAGAAGAAGAGGGGTCTCCGTACCCGAAGGCGTCGTTGCTGCTCCGTGGGGCGGCCCGGCTCGTCGACGTGCTGATCGCGTGGACGCTGTACCAATCGACCGGCCCGGCCGGCATCGTCATCGCGCTGCTCTACCTCCTCTTCGCCGACGGCATGATTCAGGGCCAGAGCCCGGGCAAGAAGCTCTTCGGCGTGAAGGTCGTCTACCTGCCGAACCGCCAGAGCGCGCGAAACCGTGACTCGGTGCTGCGCAACGCGCCGTTCGGGCTCATCATCATTCTCTCGATGATGCCCGAGCTCGGCCTGAAGGCCTTCGTGGCGGGCATTCTGGTGATCGGCGGCATCGAGGCCGTGAAGTGCTGGCGCGATCGCGACGGGCTGCGGCTCGGCGATCTCTGGGCCCAGACGCAGGTCGTCGACGGCAAGGTCGTCGCCGGTCAGCCGCAGACCGGTTCCCTCGCCGAGCCAGCACGCGCTCCGGCACGCTTGAAGGCGACGGCGGAGAAGTCTTCCGATACGTCGCCCACCTGAACTCCATGCGCATCGCGCTCACGCACAACCTGAGGCTGTCGGACTCGGAAGAAGAGGCCGAGTTCGACACGGAAGAAACCGTCAACGCGCTCGCGTCGGCCATCGAGCGACTCGGTCATCGCGTCGAGAAGATGGAGGTCTCGGGCCCCGCCTCGCAGCTGGTCGCCCGCCTCGAGGCCTTCTCGCCCGATCTGATCTTCAACACCGCCGAGGGCCGGCGTGGCCGCTTCCGCGAGGCGTTCTTCCCGGCGCTCTTCGAAGAGCTGGGCTTCGCGTACACGGGCAGCGACGCGTACGTGCTCGCGCTCACGCTCGACAAGCAGCTCACCAAGCTCGTGCTGCGGGAGCACGGCGTGCGCACGCCCGGCTGGCAGTTCGTCGAGAAGCCCTCTGACTTGAAGGCCGACGAGCTGCACTTCCCCGTCATCGTGAAGCCGAACTTCGAGGGCAGCTCGAAGGGCATCACCCAGGACTCGGTGGCCGAGAACGTCGACAGCCTGAAGAAGAAGGTGGCCGAAGCGCTCGAGAAGTACCCGGCGGGCCTGCTCGTCGAGGAGTTCATCGTCGGCAAGGATCTGACGGTGCCGTTCCTCGAGTACGTCGACAACGACTTCGACGGCGTGCTGTCTCCCGTCGAGTACGTGGTCGATCGCCAGTACACCGATGGGAAGAAGTTCTCGATCTACGACTACGCCCTGAAGACGAAGTTCTACGAATCGGTGTCGGTGAAGGCGCCTGCGGCGATCACCCCCGAGATGAGCGAGCGGTTGCGCAAGGTGGCGCGCACCATCGTGCAGAAGCTCGACTGCCATGACCTGGGCCGCCTCGACTTCCGCCTGTCTGACGCGGGCGTGCCGTACTTCCTCGAGATCAACGCGCTGCCGTCGCTCGAGCCGGGCGCAGGGCTGTACGCCGCAGCCGAGCTCGAAGGTCTGCACTTCGACGCGGTCGTGGGTGCGGTCATCGACAATGCAGCGAAGCGGCACCGCGTGAAGGACAAGGCGCGCAGCTCGTCACGGCCCGCGCGCAAGGGCCCGCTCCGCGTCGGCTTCACCTTCAACGTCAAACGCATCAAGCCGCTCGCCGACGGGCAGCACGATCACGAAGCCGAGTACGACTCGCCCGGCACGCTGCAGGCGATTCGTGAAGCCATCGCGAGTCATGGGCACGAGGTGGTCGATCTCGAGGCCACGCCCGAGCTGCCGATCGTGCTCTCGACCACGCCCGTCGACGTGGTGTTCAACATCGCCGAGGGCTTCCGCGGTCGAAACCGTGAGAGCCAGGTGCCCGCGCTGCTGGAGTTGCTCGACATTCCGTACACGGGCTCCGACCCGGCGACGTTGTCGCTCGCGCTCGACAAGGCGCTCGCGA
>JAACJQ010000200.1 GCA_016879935.1 Archangiaceae bacterium
AGTGGCTTCGGTCGCCGCGACGTTCGCCTGACGAATGCGCTGCGCCGCCTGCCGGAGGATCAGGAAGATGTCGACGACCGCCGCGCCCATGATGGTGCCGAGCGCGACGAGGAAGGCGAACTTGCGGAACGGCTCCTTCTCACCGAGCCAGTGGTTCTCGCGCAGCCACGGCGTCATCGCGTCCCATGCGACCGCGTAGATGAACGCGGGCACCGTCACGCGCGCGCCGAGAATGATGCCGGCGCCGATGGTCGAGATGCTGATGTCGAGTGAGAGCAGCTTCGCCACGATGCCCGGCTGGTAGCTCTGCCCGGCAGCCTTCTCGGCCGCGGCCTCGGCGTGAGCCAGCTGCTCCAGCCCGAGGGGAATGATGGTGCCGAGGCCAACGCCGGCGGCGAGCTGACCGACGCTCCGCTTGAGCAGGCGAACGTCGGTGAGCGCGCGAAGAATGTTCGCGACCGCGAGGCCCGACGGGTACGTGAGCTGCAACTTGTCGACGAGTAGCGGCGTGAAGATCATGCCGACGCCGACGCCGAACATGCCGACCGAGAGGAAGTAGAGAATCAGCTTCCACACCGGTGGCTCTTCGAGGCCGAGCCACACCATCGCCTGAATGAGCACGCCCATGGCCGCCATCGACGCGACCGACGCGGCGGCGGTCTGCATGTAGTTCGCGCCGTGTTTGCCCTCGGGCCCGTAGAAGTAGGTGATCGTCGAGCCGAGAATGCCGGCCAGCACCTGCCCGCCGACGAAGAAGCCGAGCGAGAAGTTCATGTAGCTGGCGGTGATGCCGCCGAGGGGGCCGAGCACGAGCACGGCGATGGCCGCGAGGAACACGTAGTAGCGGGTGGTGCCCAGCGGGAACCAGCGCGCGAACAGGCGCGGGCTCGAAGGTGCGGTCGTCTCGGTCGACATCGGGTGTTTTTCCCCTCTCGTGGAGGGCGCGGCATAGCCGAACGCGCTCGGAAACGCAGGCGGTCGCGTTACGCTGTGCGTCCGTGAGCAGCGTCTACCCGAGCCAGTACCAGCTTCCCGAACTCACCGCGCACCTGGTCGCCCTCCTGGAGCGACGCCGCGCCGCCTTCGACGTGTGGGACGAGAAGACCGAGGCCGCGCTCACAGAGGCAGCGCAGGAGGCGCTCGTCGAGGCAGGCAAACAGTTCAAGGAGCTCGCCGCCGACGCTCCCTATTGGCAGCGCACGACCGAGGCGCTGCTCGAGGTGGCGCTCCCGCGGTACTTTCGCCTCGCGAAGGAGCAGCACGCGCTCGAGAAGCGGGGCTACGGCGCATGGCGTGGAGGAGACTTCATCTCTCGCGCGGCCTTCGCCGGCATCGGCCTTGTCGTTGGCTTCATCATCTTGCGCACGGCCGTTCCCGACTGGCTCGAGCCGTTGCCGCTCGCGATGTTCATCGGTGGTCCGTTGATTCCCGATGCGCAGGCGTTCTTCGCGAAGCGCAAGTACTCGAAGCAGCTGCTCACGCTCGTCGAAGACATGAAGGCCGAAGCGAGCGACCGGCGCACGTACCAGCCGCTCGGCGTCGACGAAGGCGCGGTGACGGACTCGACGCCGCCGCAGAAGTCGTCGAACTCGGTGAAGGGATGAGCACGCCGTACCAGCCGATTCCCGAGACGACGCAGGTGCACGTCGACCGGCTCGTGGGCTCGACGGTCGGCGCGTATCGGGTCGTTCGGCACGTCACCGAAGGCCGCTACGGGACGATCTATCGCTGTGAGCACCTCGAGACGGGCGCGCCGACGACGCTCGAGGTCTTGCGCACGCAGCTCAAGGGTAACGATCAAGACGCGCGCGCGGCGAACGCCATCAAGAGCCCGGGCGTGGCGACGGTGACGGGCTTCGGCGATCTGCCCGATGGGCGGCATTGGCGAATGATGGAGCTGCTCGACGGAGAGTCGCTCGGTCAGCTGATCGCCAGGCGCGGCCCGATTCCGCCCGCCGAGGTGGTGAGCATTCTCGAGCGCGTGGCCACGGTGCTCGAGGCTTCACACGCGTGGGCGATCGTGCATGGCTCGCTGGGCGCGACGAACGTGTTCCTCGTCAAAGACTCGGTGAAGCTCACCGACTTCGGCCTCGCGCGAGAGCGCCTGACGGCCGCCGCCGATCTCCGCGCGCTGGGCTGGTTGGGCACGGCGCTGCTCGCGGGAGAAGACGCCGCCGATGGTCGGCGTGCTCCGCCGGGAACGTCTGGCATCGCGCCGGTGCTTCGCGCGTTGATCGATGGGCAGCTGGCGACTGCGACCATCGCGCGAAAGGCGCTGCTCGATTCGGTCGCTGCCGCGGTCTCGCCGCCGCCGGTCGCGAAGTCGAAGCTGCCGCTCGCCCTTGGAGTCGCCGTGCTGCTCGTCGTGCTGATCGGCGCGGGCCTCGCCTTCATTCCCCGAGAGGCTCCCGCGCTCACGGATGACGAAGCGACGATGCTCGATGACGAAGATCCCTCGGCGGCCGAAGAGCCGCAGCTCGCTCCGCCGACCACCCTCGAGCCCGTGCCCGTCATCGAGAAACCCGTTCGCCCTTCGCGCCCCCGGTTGGGCAGCGCTCGACCGGTGCCCGAAGCCGCAGAGCTGCAGGTGCTGATCAACAGCCTCGAGCGTCGCCTGCAGAAGCGTGGCACCGGCGACGTCGATCAGGCGCTCTCGGTGCTCAACAAGCAGCGGCTGCGATTGACGGGTTCTCCGACCCTCAACGAGCGACGCGACGTGGTTCGGCAGCTCGCAGGCTGGCGCAGGAGCTACCTGCGCTGATCACCGCCCACCATCGAGCGTCGACAGCACGAGCGGGTAGTTCACGTTGATCGGCCCGTTGAGCGGCGGGTCGAAGCGCAGATCGGACAGCGACGAGAGAATGCAGCCCTCGAGTGGAACGTGGCCGATGCCGGCGTCTCCCACGGCGATCTGCGTGATGCGCCCTTCGACGGCGTCATCGGTGTCGATGGTGAAGGTGACGACGAGCCTGCCGCCCAGCCCGGGGTTCATCGGGAGCCACGACTCGTAGCAGTCCTTCACCTCGGGAATCGCCGAGCGCATGGCCGCGCGAATGCCCTCACGATCGATCGCGAAGCGGGTGCCTCCGTCGCTCGCGGCGTTCGTCGTGACGCTCGTTCTTGCGCGGTCGCTGTCGGAGGCGCCGTGTGATGGCTCGGCTGGCGGCAGACTGGCGGCGGGCAGCCCCGTCGCAGGCGTGACTGCGACCGCTTCCTGCAGTGGCCTCGCTGCCTGAGGCACCGCAACCGCGGTGGGGCCGGGCTTCGTCTTCACGGGAGCGCTCGAAGACGGCGACTGCGAGACCGACGTCGGCTCGGCGTGATGTGCCGACGACGGCCACGACCACCCGAGCGTTCCGGCCAACAGCAGACAGGCAGCGATGACAGCGAAGCGGATCTTCTTGTCCATGAGTGCGACTCCAGCGGTGAGCCATGGGCCTGCGGTCGGCAACACGAGCGGCGCCACCGACAGCCGCCACGCCTCGCGGCCCTCGGTGTCGAGCGAGACGCGCAAGCGGTCGAGCGCTTCCTTCAACCTCCAGCGAACCGTTCCCGCGGGAACCTGGAGCCGCTCGGCGATCTCGGCAGACGACAGGCCCTCGAAGAACCGCAGCAACACCGTCTGGCGAAACGGCTCTTCCAGTTCGAGCACGTGTCGAACGAGGCGCTGCTGAACCTGAACGCGACCGACGAGCTCCTCCGGCCCTGCGTCGTGCTCAGCCGGTGTCAGCGCTTCGTTTCTCGCTCTGATCGCCTCGTCTCGGAATCGCTTCCGGGCAGCGTTCTGCAGCACCCGCGCGAGCCACGGCCTGGCAGGCCGCTCCGAATCGGGAGGCGCCTTGATCGCAGACAGCCACAGCTCCTGCACCGCGTCGTCTCGATCATCACGGACCAGGCGCGTCGCAAGCACCCGAACCCACTCGGCATGTCGGAGCAGTTCGCTCACGTCGCTGGTCTGCCGGGAACTCATCGCCCCTTCCTATCCACGCCACGTCGAAAGTGTTGGCGGCGGCAATTTCGACGAGGCGACGATCCCGGGGGAAAACCGCGGCATGACTCCAGCTGAACGTTTGCGCGGCACTCTGGTGAGGCGCGGTCGCTTCCTCTGGCCGTTGCTCGCCATCTTCCTGATCCTGGTCTTTGGCTACACCTCGTGCTCCTCGTACGTGCGCCCGGGGCAGTGGGGTGTGAAGCAGGTGACGTTCGGCTCGGGCCAGGGCGTTCACACCGAGATCTACGAGCCGGGCCTCTATTTCCTCACGCCTGGCGCCGAGCGCATGCACCTGTTCCCGGCAGACCTGCAGGTGCTCGAGATGAGCGACGCGCAGGAGCCGTCGGCCCACATTCCCAACCTGCGCGCGGTGCCGGCGCTGAAGATCCAGACCTCCGAGGGCTACACGGTGTCGGTCGACGTCACCGTGCTCTACCGCGTCGACGATGCGTACAAGGTGATGACGCAGATCGGGCCGGGCCGGCTGTACGAAGACTCGGTCGTCATTCCGCGCACCGAGCAGCAGCTGCGGCGCACGTTCGGCGAGCTCGACGCCGAGGAGTTCTACAAAGGCGACACGCGCGAGAAGGCCGCGGAAGAAGCGCAGCGGCTGTTGATCGAAGACCTGTCGCCGCGCGGCATCAAGGTGACGCACGTACTCGTGCGCCAGTACCGCTACGACTCGCGCTACCAGGCCGCGATCGAGCAGCGGAAGATTCAGGACCAGACGGTCTTCAAGAACCAGGCAGAGGCGCTCGCCGCGCAGGCCGAAGCCGAGAAGAACAAGATCGTAGCCGAAGGCGCCGCGCTGGTCGAGGTCGAGTACGCCCGCGGCAAAGCCGAGGTCGAGAAGCTGCGCAGTGAGGCCGATCTCTACACGCGCACGAAGGCGGCTGAAGGTGAGCTCGCGGTTCGCCTGGCGAAGGCACAGGGCACCGAGCTCGAGAACAAGGCACTGCGCGGCGCAGGCAGCGAGAACATGGTCGGGCTCAAGATGGCTGACGTGCTCGAGGGCGTCGACGTGATCGTCGTGCCGAGCGACGGAGAGGGTGGAACGAACCCGCTCGATCTCAATCAGCTGCTCCGCCGCTTCGACGTGAGGGGTGAATGACCATGAAGACCTTTCACTTGATGGTCGCGGCAGTGGTCGTGTCGTCCGTGAGTGGCTGTGCGTGTCACTCGACCGATGCGAACGAGGTCGGCGTCCTCACCAGAAAGCTCGCTCCGTTCGGCAAACGAGGTGTGCAGGAGGAGGTCTATGCCTCGGGCGCGACCTACTTCTTCGCGCCGATCATCACCGACTGGCACACCTTCGAGACGAAGCTGCAGAACCTGCGAATGCAGAAGATGCCGGGTGCCGATGGCGTGATCGACGACGTCGAGTTCAAGACCGTCGACGGCAACGACATCTCGGTCGACGTGACAGTCACCTGGCGCATCGACCCTGCGAAGGCGCCGCACGTGTTGCAGCGGGTGGGTGAGTCGACCGACGACGTGCAGGAGCGCCTCGTTCGTCCGGCCGCGCGTGCGTACGTGCGTGACGCGCTCAATCGCCTGCGCTCGGAGGACTTCTACGTGGCCGACAAACGGTTCGCCGCCGCCGAGGAGTCGCGCAAGCTGCTGCTGCTTGCGCTCGGGCCCGAGGGCGTGATCGTCGAGCAGGTCATTCTCGGCGAGCACCGGTTCGCGCCCGCATACGAAGAGGTGATTCGCGAGAAGAAGCTGGCCGAGCAGAACGGCGAGAAGCTGAAGAGTGAAGCGCAGGCGGCGGCCGAGGAGTCGAAGCGAAACCTCGAGTCGGCGCGCGGCGTGGTGTCGAAGGACATCGCGACGGCGAAGGGCGAGCTCGAGCAGGCGAAGCTGGGGGCCGATGCGCAGTTGGTGAAGGCGAAGAACGAAGCGACGGCCTCGTTGACCGAAGCGAAGACGCGCGCCCAGTCGATCGAGAAGGAGAACGCGGCGCTCGGTGGTGCGGGCGGTCGCACGATGGTGAAGCTGAAGATCGCCGAGGCGCTGCAGGGCAAGCGCATCGTGATGATCCCGACGGGGAAGGGCGCGAACCTGCAGACGCTCGACGTGAACGATCTGATCAGCGTGAAGGCGGCTCAGAAGGTGACGAAGTAGCCGTCACTTCGGCGTCGAAGTGTGCGCGGCCGCTCGCTCACGCCGTCGCTCTATCGTACGAGCGCTCATGCTCTCGCTGCTCGTCTCCGTGTTCGTCTCGCAGCACCCCGTCGCGGCCAATCCTCCCGCCGACCCGAAGCTCGCGGCCGTTGCAGCGATTCACGGTGAAGCGGGCCCCTGGGCCGTCGCCGGCTACCGCATGGGCGCCTTCGCGCTCCAGAAGCTCGGCCTTCCTGCGCAGAGCCACGACCTCAAGGTCCTCCACCGCTCACCGAAGACGCCGCAGTTCGCCTGCGTCGCCGACGGAGCCCAGGCCGCCACCGGCGCCAGCGTCGGCAAACTGAACCTCGCGCTCGAAGAGGCACCGTTCGAGCAACTGCAGACGACCTTCACCAACGCGAAGACCGGAGCATTCATCACGCTCAAGCCGGCCAAGGCCTTCGTCGCGCGCTTCACCAACACGCCGCGTGAGAAGGCGCTCGAGAACGGAAAGGCCGTGCTCGCGCTCAAAGACGCCGAGGTCTTCGAGATCGTCGCCGAGAAGTGATCACTCCCGCTCGACGATGAACACCTGCTCGAGCAGCGCACGGGTGAACGCCTTGCGCGTCTCGGGCGTGCCGTTGCTCAGCGGAGACGACACCGTGAACGCTGCGTGATCTCCGCGCAGCACGCCGAGATCGTGACCGATGCCGGGCAGCCACTGGTCCTCTTCGAGCAGAAGGCCGTCGTTTCGACCCGACCCATGCGTCGCGACGAACGCGTGCGTCAGCGCCAGCTCCTGCGAGACCTGCCCCGTCGTCTCAGAGCTGCGCACGTAGCGAACGTGCCGCTGGTACCAGTCGATCATCGCGGTCGACGGCGGCGCGGCTCGAAACGACGCCTCGGCTTTCTCCCGGGTCAGCGTCGTCGGCCCGCGAAACGCATCGTGGAGCAACGGAATCGGCAACGACTTCACGATGCCGTCTGCCAGCGGGCTGCCCCTGAGCGCGCCCTGAATCGAGACCACGTGCACCACCCGGCCCGAGCGCACCAGCTCGGGTGAGCGCAACACCGTGAGCACCGCGCCCGCACCGCCCTTGCTGTGCCCGATCAACACGACCGGCCGCTGCAGCTCGTCCGTCAGCCGCGACACCTCGGCCCGAATCAGCTCGGCGTCGGTCTCGAGGTCTCCTCCCGATGGCGGAAAGAACATCGACGCGCTCGCGCCAAGCTCGTCGGTCACCACCTCGGCGTTGTCCTTGAAGTAGCCGGGAATGCCCTCGCTCAAGAAGCCGGCGACGAAGAGAAAGTGCAGCTTCGACGCCTCGGGCATCGTGGTGCGATCGAGCGGCTTCGGGTTCGTCACCTCCGAGCGCACCAGCTCGACGAACCCATCAATCGACGGAGCCGGCACATGGCGCACGCAACTGCTGCACAGCACCAGCAGCACCCCGAGTCGTCGCATGCGCCGTTGGATGCCAGAGCGGCGAACGTGGATCCACCGGGCGCTGCGGGGTACGAGCCTCGACATGACACCACGCGTTCGCGCTCGTGAGCTCGGCCTGCCGCTGGGCCGCTTCAAGCCCGGCAAGTACAACGCCATCACCGACGTCGAAGGCGTGCTCGTCGGTCACTCGACGATCATTCGCGGAGACGCGGGCCCCTGAAGCCCGGCTTCGGCCCCGTGCGCACCGGCGTCACCGCGATTCTGCCGAACGAGTCGAACATCTTCATGGACCGGCTCGCCGGCGGCGCCTTCGTGCTCAACGGCGCGGGCGAGGTCTCTGGCCTCACGCAGGTGGTGGAGTGGGGCCTGCTCGAGACGCCGATTCTGCTCACCAACACGATGTCGGTGGGCGCGGTCTCTGACGCCGTCGCGCGCGTGATGGTCGAGCAGTACCCGGGCATCGGCTCGGAGCACGACGTGATCATTCCCGTCGTCGGCGAGTGCGACGACAGCTACCTCAACGACATCGCAGGGCGGCACGTCACCGAGGCGCACGTGCGTGAGGCGCTCGCGAACGCCAAGGCCGGGCCCATCACCGAAGGCTGCGTCGGCGGCGGCACCGGCATGATCACCTGCGACTTCAAGGCAGGTATCGGCACTTCGTCGCGAAAGCTGCCGCAGGTCTTCGGTGGCTACACGCTCGGTGTGCTCGTGATGAGCAACTTCGGAAAGATGCACAACCTTCGCGTGGCCGGCCTGCCCGTCGGAGAGTTCCTCGCCGAGAAGTTCAAGAACACGCCGCGCCGGCAGTTCAGCTACGGCTCGATCATCGCGGTGGTGGCGACCGACGCTCCGCTGCTGCCGCACCAGCTCACCCGACTGTGCAAACGCGTGGGCCTCGGCATCGGGCGGGTCGGGTCGTACGCGGCGCATGGCTCGGGCGAGATCGTCGTCGGCTTCTCGACTGCCAACGTGGTGCCGCGGCGCACGCAGAAGATGGTCTACAAGATGAAGATCCTCCTCGATCAGCGCCTCGACCCTCTCTACGAGGCCGTGATGGAGGCGACCGAGGAGGCGATCCTCAACTCCCTCTGCATGGGCACGCCGATGTCGGGCGTCGACAACCACGAGGTGCCGGCGCTCCCGCTCGACGAGGTGCGCCGCTTCATCGACGCCACCCGGCCCATCTTCGCGACCGTGAAGAAGACGCCCGATTCGCCGGCCGTGCCCGCAGGCACCGAGCCGCTCTCGGACACCGATCGTCAGGTCGAGTTCGACCTCTCACAGGCAAGGCCCACCGACGTGCGCAGCGCAGAGGGCATTCCGTTTCCCACCAACCCCGCGCCCAACGCTGATGACGATGACGAGTGACCCCGACCGGGTCGTTTGCTAGGCCGAGCGCCCCTCAACGCTTCACCATCAGCCAAAGGAGCCACCATGGCCCGCAGCAAGAGCAAGCACCGCCGAGTTCGTTCGAAGATTCGCCTGCACTGGAAGAAGCGCGACCAGCGCAAGAAGGCCGCTGCCGCGAAGTCCTCGAAGAAGAAGTAACGCCGTCCCTTGAGCGCTGGCCTGCTCGCGGTCGCTCTGATCACGAGCGCCACGCTCGAGTTCGAGTGGAGTGCCCCGGCGACGTGCCCGACGGCTGAGGTCGTACGGGCCCGCCTGGGAGCCGTGAGTGGAAAGGCGAGCGCTACCGTCACCGAGCGCGCGTCTGGTTGGCTGCTGCAGGTTCGAGCGAACGACTCGGTTCGAGAGCTCACCTCGCGCACCTGTGAAGACGCTGCCGACGCTGCGGTGTTGATCATTCAGCTCGCGCTGAAGCCAGGCCCAGCGCCCGCCGATGTCGCCTCGGTCGTCGAGCCGGTGATGGCCGTCGCGGCGCCAGCTCCCCTCGCTCCGCCTGCCTGGCGACTTCATCTCGGGCTGTTGGGCGGCGTGCTCGGTGGTTGGTTGCCGAAGGTGGTGGGCCGGCTTGGCGTCACGGCCGCGTTGGAGCGAACCTCGCTCGTCGTGCTGCTCACCGTGCACACCGGACTCCCCCAGCGCTACGAGGGCGGCCCGACGCCGACCGCCGCGGTGAACGTGCATCACCTCGTCGACGCGCAAGCTGGTGCCTGTTGGGTCTTCACGCTGAGTCGACTGCGCGCTGGGCCCTGTCTCGACGCCGGTGCCGGCCTGCTCCTCGTTCAGGGCGTCAACGTCGACACGCCGAGATCGAGCGTCGTGGTGGTGCCGCATGGCGGGCCGGGCGTTCGTGCCACCGTGGCGCTCACCGACTGGCTCGAGGTGCTCGCGATGGTGTGGGGGCGGGCGAGCGCGCGCCCTTCGATCTCGTTCGAAGGATCTCAGCCGGTTGTCGAGGCGTCATGGGCGGGCGGGGAGCTCACGCTCGGCCTCGGCGGTGTCTTTTGACGGATTCGACGCTGCCCGGCCACGCACGGCCCGTGCACGCCCGCACCCTGTCACCCGCGCTGTCGAGGCCCGAGCCGATCGACTTCGACACGCTCTACGACCAGACCGCTGAGCTCGCGTTTCGGGTGCTCGGCGGCATGGGCGTGCGGGCTGACGAGCTCGATGACGCGCTCCAGGACGTGTTCGTCGTCGCGCACCGGAGGCTGCCCGAGTTTCGCGGTGACTCGAAGCCCTCGACGTGGGTCTCCGGCATCGCCGTTCGGGTCGCGCACGACTATCGCCGCAGACACTCGCGCAAACCGAGTGAGCCGCTCGAACCGCACGCGCAGGGTCTGGTCGCGCCGGGAGAGCTGCCTGACACGAGCTTGATCCGGGCCCAGGCGCTCGACTCGGTGCAGACGTTTCTCGAGCAGCTGCCTGCCCCGCAGCGTGAGGTGTTCGTGCTGGCCGAGCTCGAGCAGCAGTCGGCTCCGGAGATCGCCCTGTCGCTGCAGGTGCCGCTCAACACCATCTATTCCCGGCTGCGGTTGGCGCGAGCCCACTTCGAAGATTGGGTGCAGGCGCGTGGAGGTGAAGAATGACGCCGTTGAGTCGCAGAGCGACCGACGTGTTGCAGGAGGCGCGAGCCCAGCGCCCGCAACTCGATCGCCGTCGGAAGACCGCTGTGAAAGAGGCGGTCATGCTGTCGGTCGCAGGGGCAGCCACGACGGGCGCCTCGTCAGCCGAGTTGGCGAGTGGAGCGAAGGCCGCCTCGTGGGCGGCCACGACGACTGGGAAGATCGTGGTGGGCCTTGCCGCGGCGATCGTCGGTTCGTCGGCGACGGTCGGCGTGATGAGCGCGCGGAAAGCGATGGTCCGATCTGCAGTGCCGAGAGAGGTGAAGCCGAACGTCGGGAATCGGGCGACCGCCGCCGCGATTCCGACCGTCGCGGAGAAGGGTCCGAGCACCGCGGGGAATCCGACCGTCGCTGCGATTCCGACTGTCGCCGCGATTCCGACCGTCGCCGTGATTCCGACCCCTGCCGAAATTCCAACCGTCACCGCGATTTCGACCGTCGCAAAGAGCTCGAACACTGCGAGGAATCCGACCGTCGTCGCGAATCCGTCCGCCGCGAATCCGTCCGCCGCGAATCCGTCCGCCGCGAATCCGTCCGCCGCGAATCCGTCCGCCGCGATTCCGTCCGCCGCGATTCCGTCCGCCGCGAATCCGTCCGCCGCGAATCCGTCCGCCGCGATTCCGCCCGTGAATCGCTCCGAGACGAACTCCGCGCTCTCCGTGCGCCACATCGCGCCGCTCCCCGAGCGCCAAGTCGTCGATTCCTCCCCTGGCGCTCCCCGCAACGCCGCACCCGACTCGTCGCTCCCGTTGCGCGACGAACTCAGCGTGCTGCGTCTCGCAATGACCCACCACGACGCTGGCAATGACGCCGCCGCCCTCCTCAACCTCGACGAGTACCAGGCTCGTTTCCCAGCAGGCGTGATGCTGGTCGAGGCACGCGTCCTGCGCGTGCTGGTGCTGTGTGCGCTCGATCGTCAGCAGGAAGCCACCTCGCTGCTCCGAGACCTTCAGCGCAGCACGCCGACCTCTCCAGCGCTGCAGCGGCTCTCGTCCTCCTGTGCGGCGCGGTGACGGTTTCAGAACTCGCGGCCACTCACCTGCGTGTCACCCATTCCCCGGAGACACTCCATGCACCGCGTCCTCATCCCGCTCCTCGTGCTGTCGTTCAGTTCATGTCTGCTCGCGATCGACGCGGGCTCGAACAGCGCGTGTCTCGCGAGCACGAGCAGTGCGTGCGACGCAGGCGCTGACGTCTCCGACGGAGGGAAACGCGACGGTGGGTTGCCAGCCGTCATGTTGCTGGTCGACACCTCGGGCTCGATGAACGCGCCGCTGATGCCGTCGTCGCCAACCTGCATGAATTGCTCTGGCAATGCGTGCCCGCAGACCTGCCCGACGCGTGCGCGAGTCCTCACCTCGGGGCTCGACCAGTTTCTCCAGACGCAGCCGGGCGCGGCGTGGCTCGGACTCACCACCTTCCCCGATGGTGTCGCGAGCATCGGCTTCATGCCGTCTGGCTGTGCGCCTGCCACCGCCCAGACGATTGCGCTGACGCCGACGCCCTCGGACTCTCAGTCCGCGGTGAGCGCCCAGACGCAGTTGGTGCTGCAGGCCGTTCGGTCCTTCGGCACCACGGTTCCCTTTACCGGAGGGACGCCCACTGCGCCGAGCCTGCGCTACCTCGCGACGCTCCCTGCGCTGACCGCCACCTCGCGACCGGCGGGCGTCATTCTCGTCACCGACGGCCTGGCCAACTGCAACCCGAACAACGTGCTCTCGTGCACGTCGACCCCACTGCCTGCGGCTGAGCTCTGCACCCTCGGCGCGAACTGCGTCGGCGCCTACTGCCGTGCTGGCTACTCCGACCAGGAAGAGACGGTGCTGGCGGTGCGTGCGCTCCGCGCTGCAGGCGTGAAGGTCGCCGTCATCGGCCTCGGCTCCGACTTCTCGTTCTCGATGTCGGCTGCCCTCATGAACACGATGGCCGACGAGGGCGGAGCCACCGCTTGCGCACCAGGCGTCACCTGCACCACCCGCTACTTCCAGGTCGACAACGAGGCGCAGCTGCTCGGCGCGCTCGGCACGGCGCTGCTGCGCGTCTCTCAGTGAGTCAGAGCCGATCGGCGGTGTAGTTCTCGGTCAGGTCGCACGCCTTCGCGCCCGAGCTTCGAGTCGAGAGCGTGCCCACCAGATGAACGCCCGCCGCCACCGTTCCTCCGTCGGCCGACGTGGTGGCGCTGCCGACCACGGCCCGTCCGCGAAGGGAGTAGGTGTTCTCGTTGCGGCCTCCCAGCATCGAGAAGTCGTAGGTGTCGTAGAGCGTGCCGCGCAGCTCTTCGCCCCCCACGAGCACCGAGAGCTGATTGCCCATCTGGGTGAAGTTCAGGTTCACGGGGCGCGGGCCCATCGCGGGGCAGCCGTCTTGCGGAAAGCCCGACTGCCACGACACCAGGTACGCCCCGCCGATCATCGGGCACGTCAGACAGGGCTGTTGATCACCACACGCGATCACGAAGAACGGGAGCACCATCAACAGTCGACGCATGCGAGGCTTCTACCATGGCCGCACTCGACCGACTGCCCACGCCCGTTCAACGAGCCATTCGCCCCTTCCTCGCTGATGCGTCTGCGCCACGTGCCGCGGTGTTCGACGCCGACGGCACGCTCTGGCGGGGAGACGTCGGAGAAGATCTGCTCCGCTACCTCGGCGCGAACGCGCTCCTGCCCCACGCACCGCCCGGCGTGTTCGCGAAGTACGACGCGCTCCACGGCGAGACACCGGTCGAGGCGTACGGCTTCGCCGTGCAGGTGATGCAGGGACTCTCCGAGGTCGAGCTCAACCGCATCAGCGAGTCGTTCTTCGCGCAGCGCTTCGCGGGCCGCGTGTTCCCCTTCGTTCGCCCGCTCTTCGACGTGCTGCGCACCAGCGGGGTCGACGTGTGGATCTGCTCGGCCTCGCCTCGGTGGATCGTCGAGGCCGGCGCGCGCAGCCTGGGTCTCGAGACGCGCAACGTCATCGGCGTCGACGTCGAGGTCGAGCAGGGCGCCTTGACCAACCGACTTCGCCTTCCCGTCACGGCGGGCCCCGGCAAGGTCACCTGGCTTCAGCGAAAGCAGGTCTCGTTCGGCTTCGCCGCGGGGAACGGTGAGCTCGACCTCGACATGCTCCTGGCCGCCGCGCACCGGCTCGTGGTCGCGCCGTTCGATGGCTCCGAGAACTCGCTGGTGCGCCACGCCCGGAGCCACGATTGGCCGATTCTCAAGACTTGAGAGGCCCTCGCCGTTGACCGCTGGCCGTCAATGACGGCAGAAGGCCGCCATCCATGCGTGCTCTTCCGCTCGCGCTGTCCCTTGCCGTGGTCCTGTCGTCTCCTGCGCTCGCCCAGAAGTACCGGGTCGTCGTGCTGGAGATCGATGGTGATCAGAACAACAAGCTGCGCAACCAGATCGAAGCCACGCTGCTGAAGGCCGACAGCGTCGAGGTCGTCGCGCTCGACGAGTTCCGCGCCGCCGCCGCGAAGAAGAAGCTCAACGGCGCCGCCGCGATGACCATCATCGGCATCAAGCGGGTCGGCAAGCAGCTCAAGATCGACGCGGCCGTCACCGGTGAGGTCGGCGACAAGTACAAGGTGCTCATCTACGACCGCGTCGGCAACGACCTGTGGACGAAGGAGCTCGCGGTCAAGAAGGGCCTGCTCTCCGACGACTTCGCGCAGAAGCTCGCGCGCGCGATCACCGCAGCAGCAGAGCAGGGCGCCGCCAAGAACCCCGACTCGGCCGATGGCGCCGAGGGCACGGGCGGCGGCGACACCGGCTCTGGCACCACCGGAGGGGGCGACACGGGCAGCGGCCCCGAGATCGATCTCACGGGCGGCGGCTCCGACACCGGCAGCGGCAACACCGGCGGCGGCACCAAGACCGGCGGCGGACGAACCGTCGTCACGCCAGGCTCCGGAAACGGAAACGGCTCCACCGGGTCGGGCTCGGGTGACGAGAAGGACAACCGCGACACCGACCTCGACTTCGAGTCGTTCAAGAAGAAGAAGAAGATTGGCCCACGCACGATCTCGGTCTCGATCGCCGGAGCGACCACGTGGCGTTCGCAGTGCCTGCGCCCGGGCAGCCTGCAGCTCGCCAGCTGCGCCGACTTCGATCGTCTGCCTGAAGCGCAACAGCCCGTCGGCACCACCGTCACCTTCACGCCGCAGGTGCCGTACCTTGGCTTCCACGCGAACCTCGAGCTCTTTCCGCTCGCGAGCTTCGAGAGCCGCATCGTCAACGGCTTCGGTCTGCTCGGCAGCTTCATCTACGGCTCGTCGGTGACGACGATCTCCGAGATCAACATGCAGGGCATGAGCGAAGAGAAGCAGGTGCAGAGCGCCGACCTCGGGTGGACGGTGGCCGCCACCTGGCGCTTCCACTTCGCCATGGGCGCCGGAGAACCTCAGGGCATCGGCTACGTCGGCGTGCGTGGCGGCCTCTCGTCACGCAGCTTCAACATCGACCCCAACGCGGGCGTGCCGCTGCCGTCGAGCCAGCGCGTCGCTCCCACCGGAGCAGGCTTCCCCTCCATCGGTGCCGACGTCGCGTTCCCCATCGTGCGCTTCTTCCGCCTCGAGCTCGGCGCCTCGCTCTTCTTCAACCCGCGCCCGGCGAACGAGCAGATCATCGGCTTCGGCAACCTGATGGATGACACCGGCGGCGCGATCTCCACCGGCTGGGGGCTCGACGTCGGCGGCTCGGGTGACATCGTCGCGCTCGGCCCGACGATGCTCGGGTGGACGCTCAAGGCCCGGTACCTGTCGTTCTTCGATCGCTATTACGGCCAGGGCCAGAAGTGGACCGTCTGCAACGAGCAGCAGTGCGGCGGCCTCGGCGAAGAGTCGTACCTGAGCATCACCTGGGGCGTCTCACTCTCGTACTGAGCGGCGAGCCTTCGACCTGATCAGCGCCAAATCGGACGCAGCGCGTGAGATCGATGTCGGAGCCGCTGCACTCGTGTGTTGACACCTCACACCGCGCTGCATAGGACGGCGCGCCTTCTTTCGGCCGCAATTCACAGGGGTAATTCCGTGAAGATGATTCGAGTCGTCGCGCTGGTCGCCGTCACCACGTCGGTCTTCATGGGCTGCCCTCCGCCGCCACCGGAGAAGGACGGTGGGATGGACGCGAGCACTGGCTCGAACCCCGACCCCATCCTCGCGTGCTCGGGTGGCTGCGCCGACAACCAGATCTGCGACGCTGACGGCGGCCTGCGTGGCACGCCCCGCACCTGCGTCGATGGCTGCGGTGGCTGTGACGCCGGCCTCTGCCGCCGCAACGCCGCGACGAACACCTTCTCGTGCGTGCAGCCCGTCACGACCTGCAACGGCGCGGCATGCGCGGGCGGCCAGTCGGCGTGCGTGTCGAACGAGTGCAGCTGCCTCGTCTCGGCGCGCTCCACGCAGGACACCTGCCAGTCCGAAGCGCAGTGGTGCCGCGGCAAGAACTGCAGCAACCCCAAGCGCTACGAGGAGTGCAAGCCCGGCTCGGCCGCCTCGTGCCCCACGGGTGAAGCGTGCGTGCCGCTCTTCAGCAACGGCGACATCGCGGTGTGCCTCAAGGACTGCCAGGCTGGCGACAACCTCTGCGATGTCGGTGAGCAGTGCTTCGGCCCGATCCGCACGTTCCCCAGCGGCAAGATCTGCTTCCCCGACGGTCTGCTCAACGAGTGCAGCCAGAACATTCCCCTCGACGCTGGCTTCAACGATGCCGGTCAGCCGCTCCCCACCGATGGCGGCTTCGAGCGTCTCCCCGACGGCGGCTTGATTCTCAAGACCGTGCCTGTCGGCAACACCTGCCTCACCCGCTCGGGCGCTGGCGTCATCACCGACACGCCGGGCGCGGGCCGCGGTAACTGCACCTACGCCGCCTTCAAGGTCTGGCGCTTCGGCTTCTTCCCCATCGACACCTGCCTGCCTCCCGGCACCGCGGGCCTCGGCGACAAGTGCACGCGTGACTTCACCGCCGGCACCCAGGCGACCCGTTGCGGCACCGGTCTCGAGTGCGCGTACACGGGCGGCACCACCGACGGCGGCATCGACGAAGGCGTCTGCCTCAAGACGTGCAACGCGAACCCCGGCAAGGCTGGCTTCGTCTCGCAGCCTGCGTATGGTGGCGGCGAGTCGTGCGTCAACCTGTACCGCTACACCGACCCGAACGACAACGCGGTGCTCGGCGTCTGCATGAAGGACTGCAACGTCTTCAGCGCCACCTCGTCGACCTGCACCAACCTCGGCGCGACGCCGACCAGCTGCGTGCCCGCCTCGGCCGACGGTCAGCTGGCCCTCACGCTCGATGGCGCTGGCATCTGCGTGCCGCAGCAGAAGACGATCGCCAACCCCGGTGAGCGCTGCTCCACCACCGACACGTTCCGCGGCGCGGCTTGCGGCAACGCGCAGGTGTGCTCGGGCCTCTCGTTCACCGACGCACCGACGTGCACGCCGGTCTGCGATCTCTCGTGCAACGTGGCCAACCCGCCCGCGCGCTGCATGAACCAGCCGAACGCCCGCTGCGCCAACGGCAAGACGTGCAAGCGCGCGTCGAGCACCACCGGCGCCAACGTCGGCTACTGCAACTGAGTCGAGCTCACGGCTGATGCAGTGCGACGGGCCAGGTCACTTCGACCTGGCCCGTTTCGTTTCTGCCGTCACTTCGAGAATTCGGGTGATTGACCGCGGCGGCGGATCGGTAGTCTACGACGCCTCGTATTCCCCGCCGGGAGGGCGACCGCATGTCCTTCACTCATCTGCACCTTCACACGCTGTACTCGCTCCTCGACGGTGCGATCCGCATGAAGGATCTCATCAAGACGGTGAAGGCCAAGGGCATGTCGTCGGTGGCCGTCACCGATCACGGCAACATGTTCGGGGCCATCGACTTCTACAAGAAGGCGAAAGAGGGCGGCATCAAGCCCATCGTCGGCCTCGAGGCGTACGTCGCCGGGCCCAAGGGCCGCGAAGATCGCAGCGAGAAGATCGCGAACCACCTCATCCTGTTGGCGAAGAACAAGGAGGGGTACCAGAACCTCAGGTACCTCGCGTCGACCGGCTACATGCACGGGTTCTATTACCACCCGCGCATCGACAAGAAGGTGCTCAAGGAGCACTCGAAGGGCCTCGTCGCGATGACCGCCTGCCTCGGGGGCGAAGTCACCAGCGCGGCCTTCCGCGGCGACATGGATCACGCCCGTCGCGCAGCGCAGGAATACAAAGACATCTTCGACCCGGGCCACTTCTTCCTCGAGGTGCAGTGGAACGGCATGGAGGAGCAGGACAAGGCCAACACGAACTTGAAGCAGCTCTCGCGTGACCTCGACATTCCCCTCGTGGCCACCGCCGACGCCCACTACATCAAGCAGGAAGACGCGCGCGCGCACGAGCTGCTCATGTGCATCGCGTCGGGCAAGACGCTCGCCGACAACAAGCGCCTCAAACACTCGACCGACAAGCTCTACGTCTCGAGCCCCGACGAGATGCGCGCGTACTTCTCGGACGTACCCGAGGCCGTCGACAACACGATGCGCATCTCGGACATGTGTGAAGATCTCGACCTCATCAAGAAGCCGATGCTGCCGAGCTTCAAGGTGCCAGAGAGCCACACCGCCGAGTCGTACATGGCCGAGCTCGCGATGGCCGGCCTCGAGGCCCGCTTCAAGGAGATGAAGGCCCAGAACGTCTCGTACAAGTGGGACCCCGACGTCTACCGCGCGCGCCTCGCCCTCGAGACCGGCGTCATCCAGAAGATGGGGTTCTCGGGCTACTTCCTCATCGTTCAGGACTTCATCAACTGGGCGAAGCAGCACGGCATCCCCGTCGGGCCGGGCCGTGGCTCCGGCGCCGGCTCCATCGTCGCCTGGTCGCTGCGCATCACCGACCTCGACCCCATTCCGTACAACCTGCTCTTCGAGCGCTTCTTGAACCCAGAGCGCGTGTCGATGCCCGACTTCGACATCGACTTCTGCCAGGACCGCCGCGACGAGGTGATTCGGTACGTCGAGCGCAAGTACGGCGAAGCCAACGTCGGGCAGATCATCACCTTCGGTGCCCTCAAGGCGAAGAGCGTGTTGCGCGACGTGTGCCGCGTGTACGGCCTGCCGTTCGCGGAAGGTGATCGGCTCTCGAAGCTCGTGCCCGACATTCTCGGCATCACGCTCAAGCAGGCCATCTTCGGCGACCCCGAGAAGGAGATCGCCGGCGAGCCGAAGCTGAAGGAGATGTACGAGACGCCGCAGCCCATGGCCGAGGTCGAAGGCCGGCAGATCACCAGCAAAGACGTGCTCGACGTCGGCATGGCCCTCGAGGGGCTGAACCGTCAGGCCGGCATGCACGCGGCCGGCGTCGTCATCGCCGACAAGCCGCTGTGGGAGTTCGTGCCCGTCTACCAGCCGCCCGGTGAGAAGTTCCTCGTCACCCAGTTCGCGAAGGACGAGGTCGAAGCCGCGGGCCTGGTGAAGTTCGACTTCCTCGGCCTCAAGACGCTCACGGTGATCGAGAACGCGATCAAGCTCATCAACCGCAAGCTGCCGGCCGATCAGCAGATCTCGCGTGACGGTATTCCGCTCAATGACGTCGACACCTTCCAGCTGATCAGCGCGGGTGACACGGCCGGCGTGTTCCAGATGGAGTCGAGCGGCTTCACCGAGATGGTGATGAAGATGAAGCCGTCGTGCTTCGAAGACGTCATCGCCGCCGGCGCGCTCTATCGCCCGGGCCCGCTCGATCAGAAGCTCGAAGACGGCCGCACGATGGTCGACGTCTACATCGACCGAAAACACGGCCGCGACACCATCACCTACCCGCACCCGACGCTCGAGCCCGTGCTGAAGGACACGTACGGCGTCATCGTCTACCAGGAGCAGGTGATGCAGATCGCCCAGGTGCTGGGCGGCTACACGCTGGGTGGCGCAGACCTGCTCCGCCGCGCGATGGGCAAGAAGAAGGCCGAGGAGATGGCGAAGCAGCGCGCCTTGTTCCTCGACGGCTCGAAGAAGAAGTCGGTCGACGAGAAGATCGCCAGCGGCGTCTTCGACCTCATGGAGAAGTTCGCCCAGTACGGCTTCAACAAGTCGCACTCGGCGGCGTACGGGCTCATCACCATTCACACGGCGTGGCTCAAGGCGCACCACCGCGTCGAGTTCATGGCCGCGCTGCTCACGCTCGACAAGGACAACACCGACAAGGTCGTCGCGTACATCGCCGAGGCCCGTGAGTCGGGCATCGAGGTGCTCCCGCCCGACGTGAACGTCTCCGAGATGGCCTTCGGCGCTGCCGAGGGGAAGATTCGCTTCGGGCTCGGTGCCATCAAGGGCGTCGGCGAAGGCGCGGTCGAGGCGATCATCGAGGCTCGCAAGGCCGGCCCCTTCAAGTCGTTGTTCGACTTCTGCGAGCGCGTCGACTCCAAGCGCGTGAACAAGAAGGTGCTCGAGGCGTTGGTGAAGGCCGGCGCGTTCGACTTCGAGAAGCGGCCCCGCAGGCAGCTGTTCGAGACGCTCGATCGCGCCGTCGACGGCGGCTCGGCGATTCAGCGCGACAAGCTCTCGGGCCAGGAGTCACTCTTCGGGCTGCTGGCAGGCCCGGGCGCCAGCTCGACGCCCATCGCCAGCGACTACGTGAAGGTCGACGAGTGGAGCGAGAAGGAGCGCCTGGGCTTCGAGAAGGAGTCGATCGGCTTCTACGTCTCGGGTCACCCGCTCGATCAGTACCAGAAGGAGCTGCGCCGCTACGCGCGGCCGGTCACCTCGATTCAGCGCGCCCGCAAGGACGAGAAGGTCACCGTCGCCGGCATCGTCGCGGCCCTGCGTGAGCGGCCCACCAAGACGGGCAAACGCATGGCGTGGGTCACGCTGGAGGATCTGAGCGGCTCGGTCGAGCTCGTCTGCTTCCCCGGCAAGGACGGCACCCGCTCGGTGATGGGCAAGGACGGCAAGTGGACCAAAGCAGGCCCCAAGCCGGGCTTCGATCACTGGGAGCCGCTGCTCAAGAGCGACGACCCGATCCTCGTGACGGGCACCGTGCAGATCAACAACCGCGACGAAGAGAACCCGATCGCCGAGCTGATCGTCGACGACATTCAGTCGCTCAAAGAGGTGCGCGAGAAGCGCGTGAAGCGCCTCGAGCTGCGCCTGCACGTCGACATGGCGAGCGAGGAGCGGCTGCTCAAGCTGGCCGAGATCGCGAAGAAGTATGCGGGCGCCACGCCCATCGCGGTGTCGGTGCTGCTCCCGGGCGAGGCCGAGACGTTGATCGGCAACACCGCGCTCAAGGTGCAGATCTCGGACGAGCTGCTCGAGGCCGTGAACCGCCTCTTCGGTGCCCGCGTGGCCGAGTTCGGGTGAACGTTTCAGGCAGGCCCACGTCGATGGCCTGCATGCGATCCATCCTCGTGGCGCTCCTGACTGTGGGCTGTGGCCGAACCGCGCTGCCCTCGGAGGAGGTCGCCGAACCCGCGCCGGTGCCCATGGCCGTCGAACGATGCCCGTCGTGGTCGCGACGAGCCACACTGGAGAGGGCACGGGCGCGCTCGCTCGAGACGGCAACCCCGACACGGGCTTCGTCTCGAAGCACCTCGACTGGCAATACCTGCAAGTCGACTTCGGCTGTGCGGGGTCGTTCCGCGGGCTGCGGCGAATGCTGGTGGGCGGCGCGATGGGCTCGACTTCGCGTGGGCTCCAGGGAGAGGGCGTCGCCCATTCACTCGATGGCCAGAACTGGACGACGTTGACCGCCGCGACGTCCTCGGGCTGGGAGGGCGCCGTGAACTACGCTCCTTCGGCCTGGCACTCGTTGCCGAGGGGCTGGACGCCTTTCATTCGCCCGAAGACCGACGTCACTGCGCGGTTCGTTCGTTTCAACTGGGACGGCGACGGCGACTCGTTGCGCGAGGTCGAGATCGACTTTCTGGCTGCGCCCTGACTCACACCAGTGGCGTCCACTCACCGTCCGGCAGCGGCGCGAAGAGCCCCTGCAGGTCCACCGGCGCGTTCGACCACTTCGGAGCGTTGTCCTTCTCGACGATCACCGCCCGCACGCCCTCCTGGAAGTCGTGGGTGCGGACCATGCGGGTCGCGAGGCGGAACTCCATCGCCATCACGTCTTCGAAGCGCGTCGCCACGCGACCACGGCGGAGCTGCTCCATGGTGACTGCGAGCGACTGCGGAGAGCGGCTGCGAATGACTCGCGCCTGCTCCCGCGGCCAATCGTCACCCCTGGTCTCGAGCGCGTGCAGCACTGCGTCGATCGTGTCGTGCCCGAACAACGGCACCAACGCACCGTCGTGATGCGGCATGCGCGGGCCCCGCATCGTGAGGCCCTTCATCGCGTCGATGCCACGGTCGCTGAGCCGCTGCTCGAGCGCGGTGATGTCGGACGAGTCGGTGAAGTGGGTCGCAACGCCGACGCTGAGCGTTTCGAGCCCCTTGATGCGTGCTCCCGTGAGCGCGAGCCAGGTGCCGACCTCGCGTTCGAGCCGCGGAAGAAACCAGCCGCCACCCACCTCGGGGAAGAGGCCGATCGCCGTCTCGGGCATCGCGAAGACGGTGCGCTCGGTCGCCACGCGGTGACTGCCGTGCACGCTGATGCCCACGCCGCCGCCCATCGTCACGCCATCGAGCACGGCGACGATCGGCTTCGGGTACGCCTGCAGCAGGTGGTTGAGCCGGTACTCTGTCAGGAAGAACCGCGACGCCTCGGCTCCGTCCGAGCGCCCGCTCTCGGCCATCATTCGAAGATCGCCGCCGGCGCAGAAGCCTCGCTCGCCCGAGTGATCGATGACGATGAGTTCGACGGCCGCGTCGGCACGCCACGCCACCAGTGCGTCGGTCATCAACTGACACATCGTGGTGTCGAGCGCGTGCAGCGCCTTCGGTCGGTTGAGCGTGATTCGGCCTGCTCGCCCGTCTCTTCGCGTCAGTACGACTGGCTCCGTCATGGGTCGGCAGTCAAACCCCGCGGAACGCTTTGGGCTACAGTGTCGTGAATGGTGGGGTTCGCCGCAGGCACGAAGAGACATGCACGCTCGGGAGCCGGCCGACTCATGCGCGGGTTGATGGTGGTTTGTGCGTTGGTGGCGAGCGTCTCGTTCGCCGAAGACGACGCTCAACGCCGAGCGCGTGAAGAGCTCGAGAAGCAGCTCAATCAGATGGTCGAGAAGGCGCCTTCACGGGTGCGTGTGGAGTTTCAGCCCGTCGACGACCCGAACTTTCAGGTCGAAGAGCTCGAAATCTCGCTCGACGGCAAGGCGCTCAAGATGCCGACCGCGGCCGCCATCTCGGGTTGGGTGCAGGACGGCGCGATGCCGATCACCACGCTCGACGTCACCCCCGGTCGCCACAAGGTCGTCGCGAAGGTGACCATTCACAACACCGCCAGCCCGATGGTGAGCGACGAGGGCGACTTTCGCTGGCGCATTGCTGGAGACGTCGGCTTCGACGTGGCGAGCGGCATCGAGGTGAAGGTGATCGTCACGCCTGTTCGTGACGCGAAGCAGACGGATCTGGGCAAGCGCATCAAGCTCACGTTCCCCAGCCAGCCCGTGATGATCGCGAAGCTCGACGATGGCTCGATGCCCGAGCCGACGAAGGTGAAGCCCGCGCCCGTGGTGATGGCACCCGTTGACGCTGGCCCCACGAAGGAGCAACTCGCAGAGGCGAAGAAGGCCGCAGACGACGCCGCGAAGGTCGCCGCGGCCGACGCGAAACGGGCCGCCGCCGAAGAGAAGCAGCGAAAGCTCGAAGAGGCGAAGCTCGCCAGCGCGCAGGCCGCGGAAGAGAAGAAGCGGAAGCTCGAAGAGGCGAAGCTCGCGAAGGCGCAGGCCGCGGAAGAGAAGAAGCGGAAGCTCGAAGAGGCGAAGCTCGCGAAGGCGCAGGCGGCGGAAGAGAAGAAGCGGAAGCTCGAAGAGGCGAAGCTCGCGAAGGCGCAGGCCGCGGAAGACGCGAAGCGCGCTCAGGCCGAGAAGCAGCGGCTGGCCGAAGAGGCGAAGCTGGCAGCAGCAGCACCGAAAGAAGCGCCTGCGGTGGCCGACGCTGGCGCGGCTGTCGTCGCCGAGGTTCCAGTCGTGGTCGACGCGGGAGTTGCGGTCGTCGCCGAGGCGAAGCCTGCCGAACCCGTCGACGCCGGCGCTGCAATCGCAACGGCACCGAAGCCCGAATCAGCTCCCGAGTCGGAAGGGCCGCCGTGGATGATCATCGGTGGCGTGATCGCGGTCGCTGCGCTCGGGTTGATCGTCGTCCTGGTCCGCCGCGCTGGCCGCGTGCCCGAGCTGAAGGACTGACACCCAGGCCCAGAATCATCGAGCGCGCGTTGGTCAGTGCCGTCACCTGGCCTCGTCGAGCGGCGGAGAGATCCAGGGCCGACAGCCGTCGCCTGCTGGTTCGAGGTCTCCGGACGTCACGCCGCTCCGGGCCCTCGCGGAGTTTCAGCCGCGAACCTTCGATACGTGGCGCACCATGGTCGCTGCAGTTCACCACAGCGGCTTCGCCCGGCGCGCGTGCACTGGCCGCGGCGCGAACGTCTCGATCGTCACGTCCTTGCCGTCGCTGCGAAACGTGATCGCTCCGTCACGATCGGTTCGGTAGCACCGTGCGCCTGCGCGCTCCCAGCGCTCGACGACGTCTTCACGTGGAAACCGGAACCGGTTGTTCACGCCGACACAGAACACGACGTACTTCGGCCGCGTCGCTGCCACGAAGCCCGGTGACGACGACGTGTCGGAGCCATGGTGCGGTGCCTTCACCACCGTGACTTCACCGGTCGGCCCGAGCAGCTCTTCGGCGACCTCTTCGATGTCTCCCGTGAGCAGGAACGAGACGTCGTGGTGCACGAGCTTGAGCACGATCGATCGATCGTTCTCGTCTTCGATGGTCGCGCGATCGACCGGCGGGCCCAGCACCTCGAGGCGAACGTCTCCGAACGAGAGGCCTTCATGACCGCGCTCCACGACGTCGACGTCTGCGCCTTCGGCAGCTGCCATGAGATCGGTCGTCAGCGGGCCTGCAGGAGACGGCGACAACCACAGCCGCTTCGTCGACACCTGCTCGAGCGTCGAGATGAGGCCCAGCGCGTGATCGGGGTGGGCGTGGCTCAACACCGCGAGGTCGAGCTCCCGAATTCGTCGCTGCCGCAGAAACGGAATCACGAAGCGCTTTCCGGTGTCGGAGCCCTGCGGAACACCGCCACCGTCGATGAGCACGTGGTGCCCACGATGACTGATGACCGTCGCGTCGCCATGGCCGACCGCGAGGAAGGTCACCTCGAGCGACTCCGCTGGCTGTACGGGCGCGAGCAGGTGAATCGCTGCAGCGACCGGTGTCGCGAGAGCCGTCCACCGCCAGCGACCCTTCACGAGCACGAAGCAGGCGAGACCGACCCACCAGAGCAACGCGACGGCGAGGGATGGCGCGGCGAGCTCCCAGGTCGAGAAGGGCAGGGCGGCGAACCACTGCGCGATCGCAAGCAGCACCGACGACAGCCGCGTGCCGAGCCACAGAATCGGCACCGCGAGCGGCGGCGCGATCACGAACACGGCCGCCGAAGAGGCCGCCAGCAACGTGAGCGCGCCCGAGATGGGCATCGCGACGACGTTCGACACGAGCCCCGCCACGCCCAGTCGCTGAAACGTCATCGCGACCAATGGCGCCGAGACCACGGTGACCGCCAGGCTCGCGATGGCCGTCATCAGCCCCGCCTCATGCCACTTCCACAGCTTCAGCCGCATTCCCTGCACGACCGCAGGAGACGGAACCGGAACGGGCACGAGCTCCCGAATCGTCGGCGTGAGCAGCACGAGCGAGAGCACCGCCGAGAACGAGAGCTGCAACGAGAGATCGAAGATCGCCGAAGGGTCGATCGCGATCATCACGCCCGCCGCGAGCGCGAGCGCGTTGAGCCCATCGGAGCGTCGTCGCAGCGTGTGCCCCAGCAGCAACACCGAACACATCACCGCCGAGCGCACGGCCGGGGCCTGCAGGCCCGTGAAGACGACGTACGCCCACGTCAGCGGCAACGAGAGGGGCGCGGCCACGCGACGAGGCTCCACGCGACGAAAGAACCTCCCCGGCGCGCGAATCGCGAGCCAGCGAAGCAGCCCGAACCACGCGAACGCCAGCACCGCCACGTGCAGGCCGCTCACTGAGAGCACGTGCGCCAGCCCGCTCTTCGCGAAGTCGTCTTCGACCTGCTCGTCGAGGCTCGCGCGAAGCCCGGCCGAGAGCGTGAGGAACAACGAGGCCGACGCTTCACTCGGTGCGAGCCGTCGCGTCTCCTGCTCCAGCGCCGCGTGTGTCTTCGTCAGCCACCGTCGCCACGCCCACGCAGGCGCGACCTTCACCAGTCGAACGCCCTCGAAGCTGCCGGTGACGAGCTGGGCCCGCGTCAGTGCTCGTCGAAAGCCGTTCCACTCGCCGGGGTTCGCGGTCGCGATGATCGGCTTGAGCTTCGCTTCGACGGCGATGCGTTCACCGACCTCGACCGGCGGTGAATCGAACCCGAAGAGCTGCGCCCGAAACCGGGCCGGCTGACCTGCCGCGCGCGACACCTGCACGAGCAACTGCACGCCACCCTCGACGCGTCTCGCCGACTCGACCTCGCCTTCGATCACCACGCGCTTGCCCGGCTCGAGCTCGGGCCCTTCGGTGGCTCCGTGGATTGACGCGAGCCCACCACCCAACGCGAGACACGCGATCAACATCGCGACGCGCGAGAAGGGCTTTCCCTGTCGCCAGAACGCGACCAGCCCACCCAGACAACCGATCGCGAGGAACAGCCAGAGCGGCGGCTCCGTTTCAGCTGCGAGTGCAGCCCCCACGAGCAACGCCACCACTGGAAACACCGCCGGGCGATTGCCCAGCGCCCACCACGTCCACCCGCCCATGTCCCACCCCCGCCCACCAACACGCCCACGTGCAGGCTAGGGGATGTGTGAGTTTGTAGTCAACGCCAAGATGTGGTAAGAATAGGCACTTCCGACCGAAACGGACGGAAAATCCGCAGCAAAACCAAGGAGTTGTCGAGTGTTCAAGCCAGGTGACAAGGCGGTCTACCCCGGCCACGGCGTCGGGGAAGTGGTGGGCATCGAGCACACCGAGGTGGCCGGCCAGCGACAGAGCTTTTACGTGCTCAAGATGCTGGAGAAGAACGGCGGCCGGTTCCTCATCCCCATCAACAAGATCGGCCAGGTCGGGCTGCGCGAGATCATCAGCGAAGACGACGTGAAGCAGGTCTACGCAATCCTCAAAGAGAAGGACATCTCGGTCGACTCGACGACGTGGAACCGTCGGTACCGGGAGTACATGGAGAAGATCAAGACGGGCTCCGTGTTCGAGATCGCCGAAGTGCTCCGCGATCTGTACCTGCTCAAGGGCGACAAGGACCTCTCGTTCGGCGAGCGCAAGATGCTCGACACCGCGCGTTCGCTGCTCATCAAAGAGCTCGCATTCGCCAAGGGCGTCACCGAGCAGGACATCGAGAACGATCTGAAGAAGATCTTCAACATGGCCTGAAGCGTTCGAGCCGGGTCTTCCCGCTCGAGTGAACCCCGGACTGCCCAGCGCACTCCGGGGTTCTTTCTTTTCTGCGCATCACGAGGGTCTTTGTCGTGACCGACAACGAGAGTCCGCCGCCGAGCGCCGATGAAGGGCCCATCAAGGAGCCCACCGCCATCGAGGAGCGCCGCGAAGAGCAGGAGAAGCGCATCGCCGAGCTCGAGGCGAAGCTGGCGCGCCCGAGCAACGTGGGCGTCACGCCCGTCGTCGCCATCGTCGCGCTCGCGTTCTCGCTGTACCTGATCTGGGGCCAGCGCTCCGATCTCGAGTACCAGTTCACCGCACCAAAGGAGCCGATCGATCTCGGCACCGAAGGCGGCTACCGCTTCGATCTCGCGCAGTCGAATCGCTACGTGATGGTGCACGGCAGCCCGTCGCCGCGTGGCTGGTTCTTCATCGAGCGCAACACGACGGTGGTGGTGGTCGGCATTCTCGACACGCCCATCATTCTTCGGCGGCCGACCCTACCTTCCGAGAAGTGGACGCCCGGAGAGCCGCCTCCACGCCCCGACCCGCGGCCGTTCACCGTGAAGGGGCGGCTGCTCTCGCGCGAAGAGGCGCCGGTTCGCTACGTCGACGCCTTCACGGAGTACGAGAAGTGGCTGGGCACGCCCGCAAAGTGGATTCTGCTGCAGGAGGACAAGCCCGGCGGCGACCTCGGCGGGCAGGCCTGGGTCGCAGTGCTCGGGCTCTTCGCGGCCCTGAACTTCTGGCTGCTGGTGCGCGGCACCATTCGTCTCGTCGTGCGCCGCTAGTTCAGCTCGGCGCGTGACTCCGGTGGTCGCACGAACACGTTCACGGCAGGCGCTGGCGCCATCTCACCCGTTCGCTGAACCGAGGCGAACAGCGTGTCGGCCAGCGTCTCCTCCTCGAGCGTTCCCGTGAACTTCGCGCCCAGCACGCGCCCGTCACACTCGACCGCGTAGAGCACCGTCATCTGCTCCGCGGCGAAGAGGTGCAGCCGCAGGCCTCCCCAGCGCAGGCCCTGCGCGATGCCGAAGCCCTTCTCGAGACACCGCACCATCATCGGGTCGACGTCGGCACGCTCGGCGGGGCGGAAGAACTCGAGCTGGCCTCCGCTCGGCAGCTTCAGCTTCAGCCCAAGCACCCCCGACACCGCCCACGGCCCCCGTTCGAACGTCACGTTGAACGAGGGCACGGGCTGGTACCGACCCTCGGGCTCGTCGCGCATGAGCACGAGCGCGGGCAAGGCACCCAGCAAGAACGGGCTCAAGAGCAGCCACCCGGTCCACCGCAGCGGTGGAATCGGGCGCAGCACCCGGTCAGCGCCGAAGAAGATGAAGCCGCACAGCAGGGAAGGGAGCAGAAGCAGAACGCGCATGCCTGTGGTTGGCGCGGGCGCGCGGTTTCCGTCACGAGAAAATGAAACAGGGACGACCCGTGCTGGCGTCGTCCCCGTTGGCTGCGAGCGCTGTGACCGGCTCAGTCGCCGAACGCGTCGTCGATGCTGGTCTTGCTCGGCGCCTTCTTCGGGGCCGGCTTGGGCGCAGGGGCGGGCGCCTCGTCATCGCCACCACCGCCGCTCAGGTTCGCCAGCGCGCCCTTCGCCTTCGAGTTCGCCGGGTCGTTCTTCAGCGAAGCGGCGTAGGCGGCCTTGGCCTTCTCATCGTCACCGTTCGCCTCGTACTGCTTGCCGACGAGGAAATAGAGGTTGCCGAGGTGCTTGCGAATCTCGCTGCCATACTTGCCCCAGCCGCTCGAGAGCTGCTCGTCGAGGGCGAGCGCCTTGGTGAACTCCTTGATGGCGACGGTGCCGTTGTTCGAGAGCAGCGCCTCCTGGCCGGAGTCGTACGACGAGATGAACTTGAGCAGCTTGTCCGAGAGCTCCTTGTCGCCAGCCGACTTCGCCAGCTCGAGTGAGCCTTCGGCGTTGCCACGCTCATAGGGCGCCAGAATCTGCGAACGCTTGCCGCCGCCCTTGGCCGAAGCAGCGCTGTTGTCTTCGTCGTCGCTCGAAGCAGCCGCCGCGTTCCGCGCGCCAGCCGCAGCTCGTTTCGCCGCAATGGCAACACGGTTGGGGGCCGTGCGCGCTGGAGCCACGGAGGGCGCCGAGCCCGTGACGCCCGGCACCGACTTCACCGTCGCTGGCCCTTCGTCGATGCTGGGCTCTTCCTGTGCCGGCTCTTCGTTCTGCACCGCAGCAGCGGGCGTTGTGCGCGTGACGACGACCTTGCCGCTCTCGGCCTGCTTGCGCTTGAGCGCGTCGGCGATGGCATCGTTGGGCTCGTTCGTGATGGCGGCCTTGGCCGTCTTCTCGCCGCTCGTCGTGGTGCTGCCAGTCGCCATCCGAATGAGCGCGAACGCGAGGACGGCGGCGAGGCCGAACCCGACCGCGCCGGCGAAGACCGCGATCTTCACCATGCGGTTGGAGTTGACGGGGCGAACGTGGCCGCTGGTCTGCGCCGCGGTCGGCCGGGCGACGACGGCGGTCGGAACGCGGGCCTTGCCAGTCGACGGCGCGACGGGCTTCTCGCCCTTCTGCATCGGGCCGCGCAGCCGAATGAGCGCGTTGCCGAGGGCGAGCGAGTCGCCGATCTTCACCTCGACCTCGCTCGCGATGCGCGTCTTGTTCACGAAGGAGCCGTTCTGCGACCCGAGATCCTTCACGAAGAACTGCTCACCGATGCGTCGAACCTGTGCGTGCCGCCGCGAGATCGACGGGTGCTGCAGGCGCAGATCGGAGACCGACGCGCGGCCGATCACGACCGTGCCCTGCTTCACCTCGAGCAGCTGACCCGCTCCGGGGCCGCGCTCGACGTAGAGGAACGCTGGTTTGTAGCTCTGTTCGCCCATGCCGTACGACGCCTGCATCTCCTGGTCTGCCTTCTCGGTGTCGTAGATGGCCGTGGGAATCGCTTCTTCTGCCTTCTTCAAGGGCCGCCTCGCTCCGGTGGTGCTGCTGGGGTACTGGGGAACCCGCTGCGGGCGGGGATCATCGGCTCTGAGAATGTTCTCTTCAGAAATCGGAAAGTCATCGGCGTCAGAGCGCTTGGGGTGCGGCGGCATGTGAACTCCAGAAGACAGTCGTTTGGCTGACGAGGTATCGCACATCTGACACCATGAGTTTCCTCCAGGTAAAGTCCCCTCCCCATGGCGCCCCCAGACATCCGCATTTTCAACACGATGCAACAGACGAAGGTTCCGCTGGTTCCTCTCAACCCAGGGAAACTCGGCATCTACGTCTGCGGCCCCACCGTCTACTCCTGGGTCCACATCGGCAACGCCCGTACCTTCACCTCGTTCGACACGATCGTCCGCTACCTGCGGTTTCGCGGCTTCGAGGTGCGCTACGTGCGCAACTACACCGACGTCGACGACAAGATCATCAAGGCGGCGAACGAGGCGAAGGAAGACCCGATCGCGCTGGCCGCTCACTTCATTCGTGAGTTCGAAGCCGACACGAAGGCGCTTCATCTGCTGCCGCCCGACGTCTCGCCGAAGGTCTCAGACACGATCCCCGAGATCGTGGCGATCATCGAGAAGCTGATCGCGCGCGGCGCAGCGTACGCAGCCGGCGGAGACGTCTACTTCGAGGTTCGCAAGTACCCCGGCTACCTCAAGCTCTCGAAGAAGAACCTCGACGATCTCGTGTCAGGCGCCGGCGAACGCGAGCTCGTGCTCGACTCGAAGAAGGACCCGATGGACTTCGCGCTGTGGAAGGCCGCGAAGCCGGGCGAACCCTCGTGGGACTCTCCGTGGGGCAAGGGCCGGCCGGGGTGGCACATCGAGTGCTCGGCCATGAGCGCCAAGTACCTCGGCGAGACGTTCGATCTGCACGGCGGCGGGCTCGACCTGATCTTCCCCCACCACGAGAACGAGATCGCGCAGTCGGAAGCGGCGAGCGGCAAGACGCTCTGCAACTGCTGGATGCACGGCGGCTTCCTCGACCTCGAGGGCGCGAAGATGTCGAAGTCGCTCGGCAACGTCGTGCGGCTGCGCGACGCGCTCCAGCAGGTCGATGCCGAAGCGCTGCGCTTCTTCTTCCTCACCACGCACTATCGCCAGGCGCTCTCGTTCTCGGACAAGCAGCTCGCCGATGCCGAGACGCGCATGGAGTACTTCTACGAGACGCTCCGCAAGGTCGATGAGCGCGTCGAGGGGAAGGACTTTGGCCAGGGCGCCCTGCACGGAGACCCCGAGCGGTTCCTGCGCGAGCTCGACGAGGCGATGGCCGACGACTTCAACTTCCCTGGCGCGCTCGGTGCGCTCTCAGGGTTGTTCAACGAACTCAACCAGCTCACCGACAAGCCACCCGTGAAGGACAAGGCGATGGTGGGGCGCACGTTGCTGGCGCTCCGTGACATCGCGAAGAAGGCCTCGCTCGCGCTGGGGCTCTTCGAAGACAAGCCCTCCGATTGGCTGCTGCGTCGCCGCGATCGTCAGGTCGCGCGGCTCGGCATCGACGTCGCGAAGGTCGACGCTGGCATCGCAGCCCGCCAGGAAGCGCGGGTGGCGAAGAACTTCCAGGAAGCTGATCGCATTCGCGCCGAGCTGAAGGCCATGCGCGTCGAGATCATGGACACGCCCGCTGGCACTTCCTGGAAGGTGCTCAGCGAGCTGCCGACGACCTGATCAGCGGCGACGACGGCGGAGCAGCGCGAGGAGGGGGAGAAGCGTGAGCCCGCCCACGCTGCTGCAGCCCGTCTTCGCGATGGGGCCTGCAATGGCCGCCTTGGGCAACAGGATCTGCGGCTTGGGCGGCTCCTGACAGAAGCGGAAGCCGTTCCACCCGTTCGCGCACTGCCAGTTGTCGGGGCAATCGCCCTGGTTGCGGCAGGTGAGCTGACAGATCGAATCGCCTTCGGTCGGGCCGGTGCAGACCGTGTCCATCGCGCAGAAGTTCGTGTTGATGCGGCACGCCGCGCCAACGGCGACGATGGGGAGCTGCTTCTTGAGGCAGAAGCCAGTGAGGCACTCGAAGCCCATCGCGCAGTCCGCGGCGCCCGTGCAGGCCCGCGTGCAGTACGGCTGCAGGTTCTGGGGGTCGTTGCGGCACTCGCGGTTCACGCACTGCGTGGCCATCGTGCAGTCGCCTCCCTGGGGAACACAGTCAGGGTCGGGGTCTGCGCAGGCGGTGGTCGCGCACAGGCCGTTGGGGCCGCAGTCAGGGCAGTCGGGGTCGACGCCGCCCATGAGACCGAGGCACACCGAGCTGCAGATGTTGTCCTTCGCGCAGACGCAGTCGAAGTCGGGCATCGCGCAGTTGGTGGCGCAGCGGCCGTCGCGGTCGCACGACGGCGCTTCGTACATCGTCAGGTACATCTGCACGAACGACGCGAAGGCGTCGACGCGGGTATCGGCTCCGTAGGTGCACGTCTGCGAGGTGGTGAAGCTGTGAATGCCGACCTGCCGCTCGACCCCATCGGGGAACGTGTAGAACGTGGGGCCGCCCGAGTCGCCCTGGCAGATGCCCTTCGACTGGTTGTCACCCATGAAGATCAGCTGCTGGGTGAGCTGAGCGACGGTCAGGTTGACCTGCCGCCGAGTGCCATTGCCCGAGCCCGGCATCGTGTTGCCGTAGCCGACCGCGCGAATGGGCCGCCCTTGCGTGCCGTTCATCGACTGGTTGTTCCACGGCTTCGGGTTCACGTTCGCCGGAGCGCTCTCGAGCAGGATGATGGCGATGTCGTTGCGGAGATCCTGGCCGTTGGGGTTCCACTGCGGGTGGGTGTTCCACCTGAGGGCGCGGTAGGTGTTCACGCCAAACCGGATCTGCTGATCGGTGGGCGCGTTGTGCGCGATCACCGAGCGGGCGGAGTCGACACAGTGCGCAGCCGTCAGCAGGGTGCGTGAGCCGATCAAGGTGGCGGTGCAGATGCCCATCTGGCCGCTGGTCTCGGTCATGATGAGCTGAAAGACGTTGTTGTCGGTGGCGGGCGCGACCGTGCCGCCGACGATGGCGCCGCGTTGATAGGCGACGGGAGGCAGCTCGGAGGAACCGCCCTCTTCGACAGTCAGCCCACAGGCGACGGTGAACAGCGCGAACGACGAAAGAAGGCGGAGTTTCATGGGTCAGTTCCGGCGGCGGCGCAGCATCGGGACCATCAGCATGAGCACGCCCAACAGTCCACCGGGCGCTGAGGTGCAGCCGCCCTTCGGCACGTTCCCCAGCTGAGGCAGAACGCCCGGGACCGTCTTCGGAATGAAGTCGAGGGTCGCTGGACGGCAATAGCGGCCACCCATCTTGCCGCCTTCGCAGTTCGCGCCATCGCCACAGTCAGCGGTGACGCTGCACGACTGCACGCAGCGGGTGATGCCGTTGTTGGGCCCGTTGCAGGTGCTGGTGACGCAGAAGTCGAGCATGGGCGAGCACGCGTCGAAGAGCTGGCGTTCGGGTCGGGGGAGAATTCGGCAGGCTCCGGAGACGCACTGCATGCCCGACTGGCATTCGCTGTTCTGCCCGCAGGCGCGGCTGCAATAGGTGTCTTTGTTCTGCGCGTCGTTCACGCACTGACGGCCCTGGCACTGCGTCGCTGCCGTGCACAGGCCACCCTCGCTGACACAGTCGCCATCGGCGCGCGGGCATTGGCCGACGGCACAGATGCCGTCGGCGCCACAGTTGGCTGGGCAATCGGCGTCGCGCGAGAAGTCCGTGCATTCGACGGAGCACTGCCCATCGCCACTGGCGCACGCGCAGTCTTGATCGATCACGGCGCAGCCCTGCTTGCAGAGGCCATCGAGCTCGCAGGTTGGCTCTTCCCACGCGCTGGAGGTCTGCCGAATCCACGGGACGACGGTGTCGACGCGCATGTCGACGCCGAAGTTCGTGCACCCCTGGTCGCCGTAGCTGACGACGCCGATGAGCTTCTCGTCGGTCGTGCCGGGCAGCACCATGAAGGCCGGCCCGCCCGAGTCGCCCTGGCAGGTCTG
>JAACJQ010000201.1 GCA_016879935.1 Archangiaceae bacterium
CCTCGTCGACAACTGCGTCTCGATTCCCAACCGGGCGGTCGCCGGCGTGCAGGCCAACCTCGACGGCGACGCGTTCGGAGACGTCTGCGACCTGGACCTCGACGGCGACGGCTTCGACAACGCCCTCGACCTCTGCCCCTTCGTCGGCACCGCGCAGAACGTCGACCTGCCCGGCAACGCGCAGTGCAAGCGTGACTCCGACGCAGACGGCATCTTCGACCACCTCGACAACTGCATCGGCACCGTGAACCCCAACAACCAGGACCTCGACCGTGACGGCCTCGGTGACGTCTGCGACCTCGACGTCGACGGCGACGGCCTCAACGACAAGCTGCCCGACCTCACCACCTCGTCGCAGGACAACTGCGTGGGCGTGCGCAACCGCAACCAGCTCGACAGCGACTTCGACGGTGAGGGTGACGCCTGCGACGCGAAGTTCTGTCTCGTCATCGACCCTGCCAACAAGGCCGACTGCCTCGACCCCAACGGCCCCTTCAAGGTGCACGGCGGTGGCGCGGTCACGCTGAAGCGCGGAGACAAGTTCCGCCTGCCGCTCTTCGCCAACCGCAACGGCGCCGCCATCGAATACACGTGGACGGTCGTCTCGCGCCCCGCCGGCAGCCGCGCCGCCGTCGAGAACCCCACGGGCGCCGTCACCATGTCGAACAACTTCCAGTACGCCTACACCGACCAGAACGTGCCGACGTTCACCAGCGACGTCGACGGCCAGTACGACATCCAGCTCCAGGCGAAGCTCGCGTTCCCCGACCGCGCCTACCCCGAGAAGAAGGACTCGGTCTCGGCGCTGAAGATGACGGCGACCCCTGACGGTGGCTCCGCGGCGCCCAGCAGCTGCAACGCCGTGCCGGTCGATGCTTCGCTCGCGGCCTTCGGCCTCGCCGCCCTCGCGATGCTGCGCCGCCGCAAGGTCTGATCAGCCCCGCCGATTGAGCTGAAACACCCGGACGCCCCAGGGCGCCCGGGTGTTTCATTTTCTGGAACGATGCCCGGGGAACAACAGCGTGTCCGCACAAAGACTCGCGTCGATGGCGGTGCTCACTACAGTCGGCCTCTCGTGGCACCTCCTTCGACTCCCACCGAGCGCGTCGTCTTCGAGCAGACCTTCGAGGGTCTCTTCATCACGGGGCTGCGCGCCCGCATGACACCTGCGCTCGTCTCGGCCCTGAAGGCCGATGGGCTCGACGTCACGCAGAAGCTCAGGCCTGCCTACCCCATCGAGGTGTGGACGAAGTGTTGTCTCACCGCCGCCAGCCACCTGCACGCGCACGAGCCCGTCGAGGTGGGCATGCGGCTGCTCGGCGAGTCGGTGGTCGAGGGCTTCGCCAACGGGTTTCTCGGCCGCGCGTTGTTCGGCGTGGTGCGGGTGCTGGGCCCCAACCGCGCGCTGGCCAGGGCGCGGCAGAACTTTCGCTCGGGCAACAACTACTCCGACGCCACCGTGACGAAGCTCGAGAACGGCGTGCACGAGCTGTGGATGAATGAGCGCGGCCCGACCCGCTACGTCTGCCAGGGCATCGTGCTCGCCGCCCTGCGTGAGATGGGAACCCCCGAGCCGAAGGTCGAGGTCGCCCGGTTCGACGACGAGGCCGTGTGGTTTCACGTGACGTGGAAGTCGAGCTGACGCTTCCCTGCACCACCCGTCCGTAGGAGAACGGTGCCGGTGAACGTCCTGCTCACGCTCGTGGTGGCGGTGGCTCCCGGTGATGCGCCGCGGCTGCTGGTGATGCCCGATGTCTCGGGGAGCGCGCTCGCCGCGTCGAACGCCGCCACGCCGCAGAGCCTGCTCGACGCCCGCAAGCTGGCCGAAGCGCTGCGCTACGAAGAAGCCGTCGTCGAGTACCAGCGCTACCTGTCGACGCCCGAGCGGCCCGTGAAGGAGCGCTCGCTGGCCCTCTTCGAGCTCGGCTTTCTGCACCTCGTGCTCGGAGACGACGCCACCGCGCAGGCCCGCGCCATCGAAGCGCTCGAGCTCGACCCGAAGCTGTCGTTGCCGCCCGGCACGCCGCAGAAGCAGGTCGACTTCGTCAACCGCACCCGCAAGACGTGGCTCGCCCGCGCGCGCCTCGAGGTGAAAGACCGTGAAGGCTCCGACGCCGCGTCGCTGCTGCGCGTGGAGGTGTCAGACCCCGAGCAGAAGGTGGCGCGCGTGCTCATTCGCTACTCCGCGAAGTCGGTCGGCCCGTTCGCCTCGGCCGAGATGACGTGTGAAGCGAACCAGTGCAGCGCCGCGTTGCCGTCGCCGACGGGCGACCCGAGCTTCACCGCGTACTACTTCATCGAAGCGCTCGACGCGTCGCAGGCCACCATCGCGCGCGCAGGCGGCGCCGATGCGCCCGCGCAGCTCGTCGTCGTCGACCAGCGGCCCTGGTACCAGTCGCCGTGGGTGTGGGCCATCACCGGCGCCGTCATCGTCGGAGGCGCTGCCGTCGGCTACGCGCTCGCGCCCGGGCCACGATGAGGTGGTGGTGGGTGATGCTCGTCGCGTGCAGCCCGCTCAAGCCGTTGGCTGTCGGTGACGTGTGCGGTGATGGCACCAACGGCATCGTGATGCGCGTGACGTACTGCCCGGAGCGGCTCGACTGTCTGCGTACCGAGCCCGAGGTGGAGTCGTTCAAGCTGCGCTGCGCGGTGCCCTGTTCGTCCGACGGCGGGTGTCCTTCGGGGTGCTCGTGCCGCACGACGTTCTCACCCACGTGTTGGAAGAGTGACTCCCAGCTCTGCGCGCCGGAGTGAACGCTCGAGCACGGCGCGCTCGAACGGGGGCGAGCGCAATCGCCTGTTCAGAGAAGCCAGGTCGGCCGACGTCGCGAACCACAGATGCGAGGCGGTCAGCCACGTCGGAGGTCGTGACCCCTCGCGCGAGCCCCGCTTCAGGGCTCACGGCGTACGAGATGGCGATGGGGTGATGCAGGCCGTGCAGCGGAGACGGGTCGAGCCACGCGAGCCGGTCGCAGTGCCGCGCGATGACGGCACAGCGGCCTCGAATCCACTCGGGGGTCAGGCGGCTCGGCGACCGAGCGCGGCGACCAGGCGCTCCTGCGTGAGGGGCTTCGCGAGGAAGTCGTTCATGCCCGCGCTGCGACAGGCCTCGACGTCTTCGCGGTCGGCCGACGCCGAGAGCCCGATGATGCGCGTGGCCTCGTGCGAGCTCGCGCGAATGCGCCGGGTGACCTCGAGCCCATCCATCTCCGGCATGTGCACGTCCATCAACACGACATCGAACGACTGCCTGGCTACAGCCGCGAGCGCCGAAGGGCCGTCGGCGGCCACCGTCACCTCGCACCCGCTCTTGTCGAGCAGCCGCTGGGCCACCAGCCGGTTCACCGCGTTGTCGTCGACGACGAGTACGCGCAGGCGCCCGAGGTCGGTAGCGCGCACGGGCGGCTGACGCTCCGGCATGGCCGTCGCCTTCAACGGCAGCAGACAGGTGAAGGTGCTGCCCTCACCGACCTTCGACTCGAGCGTCAACGCGCCGCCCATCAACTCGGTGAGCTGCTTCGAGAGCGCGAGCCCGAGCCCCGTGCCCTGCCGGCTGCGCGCGCGGGAGTCGTCGGCCTGCACGAAGCGTTGGAAGAGCCGCTGCTGCTGCTCGGGCGTGATGCCGATGCCGGTGTCGGTCACCACGAAGTGGAGCTGGCCTGCGTGCTGCGAGAGGCGCAGCCCGACGCTCCCGCGCTCGGTGAACTTCACGGCGTTGTTGAGCAGGTTGTTCAGCACCTGACGGAGCCGGAGCCCATCGACCAGCACCGCCTGCGGCAGGTCGTCGTCGGCGTGCACCTCGAGGGCGAGCGCCTTTCGGTGGGCCATGGGCGTCCACAACCCGCGCAGCTCGTCGGTGAGGGCGCGAAGCGAGACCGGCGCCGGGTGCAGCTCGAGCTGCTGCGCCTCGAGCTTCGAGAGGTCGAGCACGTCGTCGATGAGCGCGTGCAGCACCGTGCCGCTGCTGCGAATGATCTGCACCATCTCGCGCTCGTCGCTGCCGAGCGGGTGGGTGAGCAACGCGTCGGCCATGCCCAGCACGCCGTTGAGCGGCGTTCGAATCTCGTGGCCCACGTTCGCGAAGAAGGCCGACTTCACGCGCTCGGCTTCGCGCACCCGCTCGAGTGAACGTTCACGCTCGTTCGCCACCGCGTGCATCAGCGCCATCGCCGCGGTGAGAATCGAGATGAAGTTCATCACGTGCGTCACCGCAGGCATCGGGTCGACGTGCGGCACCACGAAGTCGAGGTGCCCGGCGATGCTCACGGCGGTGCCCACGATGATGGTTCGGAGGAACCACTTTCGTGTCGCGGCGGCGTCGAGCACGGCGGCAGAGACGAGCGGCAACAACAGCAGGTAGCCCAGGTTGCTCAGGTCGATCGGCGTGGTCGCCAGCGTGCCGAGCGAGAGGGCGGGCAGGAACGCCCAGAGGAAACCGTTCACGCTCGTTCTCGCGGTCGACCACGGGTGCGTGCGGAACCACCACAACACCAGCCCCGCCGTCAGCACGTCGACGAGGTTCACGCTCGAGAGCACCCAGAGCTCCGAGAGCGCCGCCAGCAGCGCCGACAGCCCACTCAGAACCAGGGCCAGCCAGAGGATGATGGCAAACACCCGGGCGCGGGGCTGATCAGCCGACGGAGCGTCGGGCGGCGTGCTCCAGTCGAGAAGGCGATTCCAGACACGCAGCACGCAGGACCTCGCCTGACGTGTAACTCTCTGCTTCACAGAAGTCAGCGAGTCGTCTGCGACTCCGAGTGAGTCAGACCGGCCTTCTCAGCGCTCGACGGCCAGCTTGAGCACGCCGGTGCGCGAGGTGTCGTCCATGGTGTTGGCGACGCGGTACGCGATGACGCGGCGACCGTTGGAGAGAATGCCCAGCTTCGGAACACCACCTTCCACGTCGACGGTGAGGGGCGTCTGCCAGCGGCCGCCGCCCTTGCGGGTCACCTTGAGCGAGTCGCTCGAGGTCGTACATGCGGTCACGCCGACGTTGCTGCTGGCGCTGCAGTCGTAGAAGGCAATCGAGGGCTCGTGGTTGATCAGGTCCATCGCGAGCGAGGGGTACCAGCCGCCCGAGCCTGAGGAGACGACGGTCTCTTCCGCGTCCCACGTGGTGCCATCGGCCGAGCGTCGATAGCTGAGCACGCTGCCTCGAACGACGGCGACGGCGTAGCCCTCGAGCGAGTCCCACGCGACCTGCGGCCCGGTCATGGTGTTGGGGCTGGCGAGCACCACCTGTGGCGCAGTCCACCCGGTGGCGGTGCGGCGCTGGAGCACCACGTCTTCGCCGCTGCCGTCGGCCGTCTTCACGTTCTGGTCGTACACGAGCACCGTCTCGTCGTTCGGCCCTGCCGTCATCATCAGCCGCGCGCCACGACCGGGCTTGGTGTCGAAGCCGGCGAAGACGCAGCGTGGCGCGAGCGCGCCGAGGGTGCCCTCCATCGATTCGACGTCGCTGCCCGTGTAGTCGGTGGTGTTCTGCGCGAAGTGAATGTCTCGGTACGCGAAGATGGCGCGGCCGCTCGCGTCGAAGCGCAGCGCAGGCCACAGCCCGACGATGGAGGCTCCCATCGGAGAGCCCGCCGGCGCGCAGACGTCACCGAGCGTCGCCGCGGCCACTTCCGTCCACGTCGAGCCGCTGCGCGTGGCGAGCGAGGCGTCGTGCTGAAACCAGTAGACCGATGGCGCGTTGGGCAGCAGCCGGTCGGGGCCTCCGAGGAAGGCGACCGTGGGCTCCTTCGTCGTCGGGTGGAGCGCCACCGCGAGGCCAGCCGTTCGCTGCATGAACCGAATCGTCTGCACCGCGCTCACCACGCCGCTCTTCCACTCGACGACGTTGAGGTTCAGGTCGTCGATGGCCTGCACGGTCTGTGTGCCCTTCGGCGTGAAGTAGGCGACCACGACGCGGTCCTCGGCGGCATCGACGGCCATCGCCATGGGAAAGAGCCCGCGCGCGGCGGGGTCGAGCTCGACGATGGTGAAGCCGCCAGCGCTGCCACCACCCGAGCCACCCGCGCGACCGCCGCCTGTTCCACCGTCGTCGCTGACTGGCGGCGCGGAGCAGGCAGACACGAACGCCACCATCACGAGCGAGCACCGGAGCATCGGCCGATGCTGCCACACCTGCACCCCGCGCCCGGTCGACGCGCGACAGAAGAACCGAATTCTGGCGGCGTGGCTCTCGGGCTGGCCCGGCGCCTCCTCGGAGCCGGGTTGCGTGCCATGACGTGGTTGGTCGTGGCTCGGGTGGCGCGACGTTCGGTGACCTCGTCGCGCCACCCGTCTTACGCTGGAGCGCATGAGCGAGCCTCAGCCCGCGAAGTGGTGGTGGGCGGTGTGGAGCGTCGGCTTGATCAGCACCACGGCCAGTCTTGTCGTGAGCGCCTTCTTCGCCGGTGCGTTCATGAAGCCGCACGCGTTCGGCGGTCGGGACGGGCAGGGTGCAGCAGGGCTGGCCGCACTGATTCTGCTCGTGGGCGCGGGCGCCGCGTTGATCAGCGCTATCGTGCTGCTCGTGGCGACGACGCGCGTTCGTCGGCGCGGTGCCGCATGGTGGCTCTGGCCGGTGAGCCTGGGAGTGCCGGCGTTGCTGGCGGTGGTCGCGGTGGCACTCGGAACCGTTGCGTGAGGTGCATGCGCGTCTCGACGTGGTTCGTCGATCAGCAACTCGTGATGACGAGCGCGAGCGAGAGGGCTCGATGGAGCCCAGCGTCCGCGCAATCACGCGGCGTCTCGCTCCGCGATGTTCAGCTCTGCAACAGAATCGACTGATGCACCTGCCAGTCGAGGCGCTGCACGGTCTCGGGCTCTTCACTTCCACCGAGCGCGAGCGCAGGAACGAACCCGTAACACTCGTTGGGCTTGCACGGGCCGAGGCGCCGCTTCACCTCATCGAAGAGTGACAACCGCAGGAACGCCTCCTGGAAGTCGCGGTCGTCGAGCCCTTCGAGGAACGTGTCGACCGACGTGCCGAGCACCGTCATCTTCTTGAAGTGCACGTCGATGAGCGCGATGTCGGCTTCGTTGTCGGGGTCGCCCACCCCGAGCTCTCGCGCGCGTTCACGCAGATCGCGGAAGACGAGAATCTCGCCGAACGCCGTGCGCCCGATGGAGCGGCGACCATCGACGTTCCCCATCAGCCAATCGTGCATCTCGTCGTCGAGCGCTCCCGGAGCCGTGATGACGACGAGCCCGCCCGCGTACGAGCCAGGCTTGAGTCGCCTGGTCAGCGCGTCGAACGCGGGGTGTGACTCCGGTCCGACCTTCATCGGTGCAGCTCTCTTCGACGTCGGGGCCTTCTTCGTGCGCGAAGACTTCTTGGTGGGCGCAGACTTCTTCGCAGGCGCAGACTTCTTCACAGGCGCCGACTTCTTCGCAGGCGCAGACTTCTTCGCAGGCGCAGACTTCTTCGCGGGCGCAGACTTCTTCGCAGGCGCAGACTTCTTCACAGGCGCAGACTTCTTCGCAGGCGCAGACTTCTTCGCAGGCGCAGACTTCTTCGCCGTCGCCTTCTTCGCAGCACGTCGTTGGGCCATGACCCCAGCCTCGCGGGACGGGCAGGGTGGAAGCGAGCAGATTCCTCTCGTCTCGAGGTCGACCGCTCCCGCACACTCGTGCTCCGCATGCCTCGCCCGTCGTCGCTGGTCTTCTTCAACGAGCAGGACTCGCCCGAGCTGGCCGCGACGTTCTCGCCCGAGGTGGTGACGCAGCTCTCCACGCTCCAGGCGGGAGTTGCGATGGGCATGCGTGACCTCTCCGACGCGCGTGCAGCGACGATTCGAACGCTCGAAGCCGCAGGGGTGCCGGTGACGGCGTGGGTGTTGCTCCCTCGCGACGAGGGCTACTTCGCGACGCACGACAACCCGCACCACATCGAGGCGGCCTGCGCGCGGCTGCGCGAGTGGAGCGCTGACCATCGCCTCTCCCTCTCGAGCATCGGCCTCGACTTCGAGCCCGACCTGCGCGACCTCGACGAGCTGATGGTGAAGCCGCTGCGCACCGTCGGCCGGTGGATGTTCCGTCGCGGTCGACTTCCGGTCCTGGAGGCTGCCGCCCGTCGCTACCAGACGCTCATCGACACGCTCCGCGCCGCGCGGTGGAAGGTCGAGACCTACCAGTTCCCCTTCGTGGTCGACGACCGCCGCTTTGCTTCACGCTTCTGGCAACGCACGCTGGGCGCGCTCGCCGTCGACGCAGACCTCGAAGTGGTGATGCTCTACTCGAGCCTGCTGCCCGCCGGTCACGGCATGCTCTCGCACTACGCGCCGCACTGCCGCGCCATCGCCGTGGGCAGCACGGGCGGAGGTATCGACCCGCTCCCGAAGCTCTCGTGGCCCGAGCTGGAGCGAGACCTGCTCACGGCCGCCGCGCACGCCTCGCACGTCTTCGTCTTCAGTCTCGAGGGCTGCGTCGCTCAGCAGGTGCTTGGCCGCTTCGCCTCGTTCGACTGGAACCGCCCGGCGCCTCCATCGTTCACCCAACGCATCGGAGGCCGCTCCGTCATCACCCTGGCCGGTGCTCTCGCCCGCTGGTTCTGATCCACCCCCGACCACCCCCCGGGATCACGCCGCGCGCACCTCGCCTGACATCGGGAAATGCTGGATCAAACCCGGCAAATCTCTGCGGGTGGCCTTGGAAACCCTCTGATTCTCTGGTTTTCTCAGGTTCCGATCGAACGAATGTCCCACGAAATTCGACCGGCGAGTCTTCCCTCCATACTCGCAGTTCACTGAGGAAAACGAACATGCTCATCAACAAGAACCTGAACAACGTCATCCAGGGCGCTGTCATCCGCGGTCAGATTGCCGGTGCGAAGTCGGACGGCAAGGTCACCACGCAGGAAGCCAACGCGCTCATCGCTCGCGCGAAGGCCGGCGGTGTTCAGCCCTCCGAGCTCCAGGCCCTCCGCCAGCTCGCTCTGGAGTCGAAGAACAACAACAAGTTCGACGCCGGCGCCAAGGCTGCTCTCAACAACTTCCTGGGCAACAGCGCTGACCGCTCGTTCGCGTCGGGCCGTCTGCCTCCCGAGGCCAGCCTTCCGCAGCGCTTCGGCATCTTCGGCGGCGTGTTCGACAAGGCCCGCCTCAACGCCCTCGACAAGCACTTCAAGAAGGACGACGGCCGCATCGGGCAGGGCGAGATGCGCAGCATCATGCGGAACATCTTCAAGGACGGGAACATCTCGCCGCAGGAGCGCAGCTACCTGCAGTCGAAGCTGAAGGACCCCGCGGTGAGCGCCGAGGCGAAGAAGGACATCCGCCTCATCCTCTCGATGGTGCCCGGCTCGCGCTTCACGGGTGACGGCATCCTCGTTCGCCCGAAGTGGCCGCGCCACATCCCGCACTTCCCCCACTTCCCCCGCCCGCCCACCACTGGTGGTGGCACGCCTCCTCCTCCGACGGGCGGCACTGGTGGCACCACGCCGACCACCGGCGGCTCGGGTTCGACGGGCACGGGCTCGACGGGCAGCACCGGTTCGACTGGCTCCACTGGCAGCACGGGCTCGACGGGCAGCACTGGCAGCACGGGTTCGACCGGCAGCACGGGCTCGACGGGCAGCACGGGTGGCACGCAGTACAACGGCTCGTTCCCCTCGTACCCCACGCCTCCGAAGGACCCGAAGGACCTCGCCGCTCAGAACAAGTTCCAGGAAGACATGTTCAACTTCCAGCAGGCCTCGCAGAACATGAACACCTTCTGGCAGATGATGCAGAACACCCTGAAGTCGATGGGCGACACGGCGAACAACGCGGTCCGCAACCTCCGCTAAGCCGAACAGCTGCATGAAGGTCGCGAGAGGGTCGCCCGTCACCGGGTGGCCCTCTCGGCGTTTGGGGTCAAATCTCGCTCGTCGCGAGATGAACCCACGGCACTCGACGGGTGCGGGTCGTGGTCGAGAATGCGTAGACGGTGGCGAGGGCGCCGGGCTCGAGACCGCGGCTTCGGAGAAAGTCACGCTCGGCCACCAGGCGCTGGTCGAGGGCGAAGCAGGCAGGACCAGTCGCCTGGCGCTCGAGCAATTGCCCACCGCCACGGCGAAGAAAGTCGGCGTGGGAGCGGCCCCACCCCTGGGGCCCACGTGGCAGATGCACGAGCGGCCACGGCTGCTTCGTCGATTGCAGCACGAAGTCTTTCGCGCCGAGCGTCGAGACCACGTCGGTGTGGACGGAGGGGCTCAAGTCGAGGCCAGCGCTCGTCGGTGTTGGCGGAGCGCCTTCGACGTTCAACCCCGCCAGCTTCGCCGGCTCGACGAAGTAGACGTTCAGCAGCGCGAATGGTGCCCCCAGCTTCATCGGCGTCACGCCCTTCGCCGCATTCATCACGTCGCCGCGTTCCCCACGCATGGCGGCTCCGAAGGCGAAGCGCCACGACAGCCGCCGCGGCGAGCGCGCCCAGACCTTCAGCGCGAAGAACAGCATGCGCGCGGGAACACCTTTTCCCCGCCACGCCTTCGCTACCTTGAGGTCGCCCAGGTACACGCCGTCGACCACGCCACCAGGCGCTCCCACCGGTTTTCGAACGGCCGCGATGCACCCGATGACCCGGCCCCGGTCGAGCGCGACGACGAAGTGCGCTTCGCCCATCGCAGAGAAGAACGGGTGGTACGCGTCACCATGCGAGAGCACGAAGCGGTCTCTGCCGTCGTCGATGGGGTACGAGACGTCACGCTCGAGCGCGCGGAGGTCGTCGACGTACGGGGCCAGCGCGTTGGCCTCGACGTGTCGCAGCTCGAGGCTCATCGGCGACGCATCACGGTGAGGCGTTCGTAGAAGAGCGCGCGCTCCATGGCGGTGCAGCGGGCCGAGAGCGCTTCGTCTTCGTCGAAGCCGTCGAAGAGCGGCCGCCAGTCACGCTGGTTGTTCAGCTGTCGCCACACCACGAGCGTGCCGGGCTTCGTCACCGTCAGGGCCTTTGCCCAGGCCTCGACGAGCGACGCGTCGGACCAGTCGAAGATGTTCGACAGACTCAGCACGCCGAAGCGCTCGAGCGAGGGGACTGTTTCGAGGCTGCCGAGGTGCCAGGTGACGTCGATGCGGCGGCGGCTCAGCAGAAACGGAGCCGGCGTCAGATAGCGCTGCACCAGCACGTGCTGCAGCCACGGGTTCGAGGCCGCGTCGCTTCGCTCGAGCCCCCGCTCGAAGACGCGCTGAAAATACGACGGGTACGAGCCGCGAGTGGCGTGCCTCGTCGCGTCGGGTCCGAACATCGCGTGGAGCAGCCCTTCGGCGAAGGCGACCTCGAAGATGGCGGGCCACGAAGGAGACGCGCGCCACCTCGAGACGAGCTCGCCGCGCGCTGCAGCATCGGACGAGAAGAACGCCTCGAGCTCGTCGTGTGGAGCGACGAACTGCTGCCAGGCGAAGCGCAGCACGCGGAACAGCTTCTCGAACTCGCCACACTGAGAGAGTCCCATCTCGCCGGCGTGGTTCACGTTGAGGCGGGTGAGCGCTCCTTCGGCGATGGCGTCGGCCTTTGCGTTCGCGTGTGCGAGCTGGTCGGCGTTCAAGTCGAACGCGTGCACGTCGAGCGAAGGGAAGGCGTGTTTGAGCGCGAGTGCCGTGCAGCCACCCGACGCGACGGTGAGGCAGGCCGACGGTCTTGCAGCCTCGACGAGCGCGGCCTCGACGGAGAAGTCTTCGCGCACCACGGCGAACTTCAACATGCGTCGAAGGGTCGCACGCCCACGCGCTCGTTCAAGGCCTGTCGAAGGTCTGGGCACTGGCAGCTCGCGCGAAGTCGTGATGAACGGGCCGTCGCATGCTGAGCGTTGGAGACATCGCGCCCGACTTCGACACGGTCGACTGCCGTGGAGAGCGGCTCCAGCTCTCGAGCTTTCGCGGGCAGCGCACGGTGGTGCTGTTCTTCTTCCCCAAGGCGTTCTCTCCGGCCTGCACGCTCGAGGTTCGGAACTTTCGCGACAACTACCAGCGCATCACGCAGCTCGACGCCGAGCTCATCGGCGTGTCGGTCGACAAGGCCGAGCGCAATTGCCGCTTCGCGACGGAAGAGGGGCTGCAGTTCAGGCTCATCGGTGACGAGTCACGGGCCATCAGCGGGCTCTACGGCGTCGTGTGGCCGGTGCTGCGCATCGACCGGCGCGCGACCTTCGTCATCGGCCTCGACGGCACGGTGGAGGACGTCTTCCACCACGAGGTGCAGGTGTACCGGCACCTCGAAGACGTGCTCGACCGGTTGGCGGCCGCGAAGGGCGCTCCACACCCCCAGACTGCGCCGACGCCGACGTGAGGCGTCTCGGGCTCGGCCTCGTCGTGCTGCTGCTCGGGTGTCGCGCGACGGTTCAGGTTCCGTTTTCAGGCGCCGTGTCGCTCCCGAGTGTCGATGCGCGTTCGACGCAGCCGCATGGTGATTGGCTGCGAAACCAGAACGACCTGGAGCAGCTCGGTCTGCCCCTCACGCCGCCCGACTGGTCGAGATTCGACGTGGTGGTGGTGGGGCTGGGCCAGCAGGGCACGACCGGGCACCGCGTCTCGATGGAGCGCATCACCCTCGTCAACAACGCCATCGTCTTCGACGTGCATCACGAAGTGCCCGTCGGGCCAGTTGGCGAAGCACTCACGTTTCCCGGAGTCGTCGTGCAGCTCGCGAAGGGGCACGAGGGCCGGCGTCGCGTGGTGCGCGTCGATGGCGTGGTGGTGCCGTGTTCATGGGGCGCGTTCGAGGCGCGGTGAGCTGCACGTCGAGCTGAACTCGAGTGATTCGAAAGCCGGGTTACCGCAACGCTTCGAGCTGACGCCGTGCTTCGTCGCGCTGGTCGAGCAGCACGATCATCTCGCGGTGCAGCTGCTCGTATTGCCGGTTGGTGTGGTGCCACTCCTCGGTCGCGTGGGCGAGGTCCTTCTCCACCTGAGCGACGTGCGCCTGCAGGGTGGCGGTGGTGGCGACGTGTGACTCGCGCTCCCGGGCGACCGCGGCGGCGTGTTCGGCCTCGAGGGCGGCGAGCTTCACGCGGGCAGCGTTCTCGGCCTCGGCGAGCTTCGCGGCGGCCGCGGTGAGCTGGGTCTGCGCGTCGGCGAGCTGCGTCTCGACCTCTCGCGTCTTCTGCCGGGCCTCGAGGAGCCGCTGCGCCGTGTGCTGGTGCTTCTCTTTCTCTTTCTGGAAGTGCGCATCGGCCTCGGCGCGCCTGGTCTCGATGGCGGCGACGGCCTGCTGATGCTGCGTCTCGAGCGCGGCGCGGGCCCTGGCCTCGTCGTCCTTCACCGTGTGCAGGGCGGCCTCGAGGTCGGCGACGCGCGCGGTGAGCTTCTTGCGGTCGTTCTCGGCGCGGGCGAGCTCGACGTTCAGCTCGTCACGGCGCGAACGAATGCCGGCGAGGTCGTTCTCGAGCTGGGCGACGCGGCCGGTGAGCTCCGACACACGGGCCTGCGCGCTCTCGGCGACCGCGAGCTGCTGGGTGAGCCTGGTGTCACCGTCGTTCTTGAGCTGCTCGAGCTCCCACACGCGGGCCTTCGACGACGCGAGCTGCCCCTCGAGCTCGGCGGCCTTGTTGGCGGTCTCCCGAACGGTCGCGAGCTCTGCGTCGACGGCAGCGAACTTCGCCAGGGTGTCACGCGCCGCGGCCTGCTCGGTCGAGAGCTGCTCCTCGGCTGCCGACAACGCCTTCTTCGCTTCGTCGAGCTCGGCCTCGAGGTCTTGCACGCGCGCCTGGGCCTGCCGGGCTTCGGTCAGCTCGGCTTCGAGGGCGGTGATGCGCTCCTCGGCGACCTCGGCGCGCGCTCGCGACTCGTCGGCTTCCTTCTGAAGGCCGGGGTCGATGGCGGGCACCTGCGCCGTCTTCGGGCGGGCCACCTCACGCATCGCCTCGAGCTCGGCCTCGAGCGCCGTGACCCGCTGCTTCTGCTGCTTCACCTCGGCCTCTGACTCGGCGAGCGACTGGTCGAGGGCCTTGAGGCGCTTCTCGAGCAGCTCGGGGTCGAGCTTCGAGACGTTGGTGCTGTCTTCCTGCGGCCGCGAGATGGGCGGCAGCGTCATCTGCGCGTCGAGCCCCTCGAGGTTGATGGCGATGCGGCCGGTGCGGTCTCCCGCCGCCGAGTTCAGCGCCTCACGCGGAATCGCCGCGGTCGCGAACTCGCTCTGGGCCTTGCGCAGCGACTGCTGGGCGTCGAGGAGCTGCTGCTGCAGCTCCTTGTTCTTCGCGCGTTCGGCGTCGAGGGCCTTGCGGGCCTGCCCGTGCAGGTCGCGCTCGTCGGCGAGCTCCTGCTGCGTCGCCTTCAGCTCGCGGGCCGCAGACTTGAGCAGCTCATGAAGCTTCGCGCTGTCAGGGGCGGCCGCCATCGGCCCACCTGTCTAGCGCCTCGACGGGGCGAGTTCAGCCCTTCTTCCAATGCCACGGTGACGATTCACCGACGTCTGGCAGCACCCGTCGAGGGCGGCTGATCAACCCTTCTTCTTGAACTTCACGAAGTAGTTCTTCACTGCGGCCTCGAGCAGGTCGCCCGAGAGGTGGGGGATTTCACCCTTGTAGTGGGCGATGTCGATGACCTGGTCGATGAGGTCGCGCGGCTGGCAGGCGGCGAAGGTGCGGTTGTGCGGCTTGTAGTGAGCCTCGATGAGCCAATCGATCATCTCGGCGTCGTAGGCGATGCCGCGCTTCTGACAGACGCCCTCCCAGATGTGGTGGAACTGGTCTTCGTCGGGCGGCTTGACCTCGAGCTTGTAGCGAACGCGCCGCAAGAAGGCGTCGTCGACGAGGTCTCCGGGGTCGAGGTTCGTCGAGAAGGCGACGAAGACGTTGAAGGGCACCTGGAGCTTCTTGCCGGTGTGCAGCGTGAGGAAGTCGACCTCGCTCTCGAGCGGCACGATCCACCGGTTGAGCAGGTCGATGGGCGAGACCTTCTGCCGGCCGAAGTCGTCGATGAGCAGCATGCCGTTGGTGGCTTTGAGCTGAAACGGCGCCTCGTAGAACTTCACGTCGGGCGAGTAGATGAGGTCGAGCGTCTCGAGCGTGAGCTCACCACCGACGACGACGAGCGGGCGGCGGCAGCGCACCCAGCGCGAATCGGCAGCCGGCGCGTTCGGGTCTTCGGGCGACGGCTTGTGCAGCGTGGAGTCGTAGACGCGAATGATGAAGTCGTCGACGAGCAGCGCGTGCGGCACCCAGATGTCGCCGTCGTAACACTCGACGAGGGCCTGACAGAGCGCGGTCTTGCCGTTGCCGGGAGGGCCGTAGAAGAAGACGGCCTTGCCCGAGTTGATGGCGGGGCCGAGGCCGTCGAACACGTAGTCCTTCACGACGAGCTCGCCGAAGTGCTGCTCCATCTTCGCGCGATTGACCCGCATGCCGCGCACCGTCTGAACGTTGACCGCTTCGAACCAGTCTTCGAGGCGCACCGGCGCCGGGCCGTTGTACCGATTGCGGTCGAGGATCTGCCGGATGAGGTCGGTGGCGAAGGTCGTGAGCGTGTAGATCATGCCCGACTTGCCGACGCCCATGCCGGCGCCGCCCTTCAGGTCGATGTACTTCGACTTGCGAAGGCCCTCGATGACCTCGTCGATGATGAGCTGCGGCAGCTTGATGCGGTTGGCGATGTCCGAGCCGCGCAGCTCTCCGGCGAAGAAGAGCGCCTTGAGCACGAGCTCTTCCACCATCGTGGCCGAGAGGCCGGTCTCGAGAATCGAGCGCGGCTGAGGCGGGAAGAAGCGGGTGTCTCCGCCGGCGTTGCGACGGCCGGAACCACCGGGTGCGCGGGCTCCACCACCAGCACCGGCACCACCTGACCCGGGAGCACGAGGCGCCGGACCCGGCCCTGAGCTGGGCCGAGGCGTTCCGGGAGGACCACCAGCCCAGCCTTGCGAGGCGACGCCGGTGCCACGGCGCGCGGGAATGTTCTGAGTCACCGATGGCCGGGGCCCGCTGGTCGGAGACGAAGGGCGGGGGCGGTCGGCGTCGTCGTCGGAGCCACCACCGGCGCCGGCGAACGTAGAGTCACGAGGCATGGCGAAAGCGTAGCCGATGCCACCCAAAGCGCGAGGGGATGGTCGTGCGCGAGGCCGGCAGAAGCGGGGAGTCGTCCTCGCCGTGCCGCGGCTCCAGTGTCTTCACGCGCCGGGCCTGTGAGGCGCGCCTGACAGCTCATGGGCCCTCGCTCGCGGTGGAGGTCGTCGCTCAGCGCGCGCCGGGCGAACGCAGCTCGGTGCGCACGTCCCACAGCTCGGGGAAGAAGGTGAGCTCGAGCGCGCGTTGCAGAAACGTGACGCCCGACGAGCCGCCGGTGCCCTGCTTGTGCCCGATGATGCGGTGCACCGTCTTCATGTGACGGAAGCGCCAGAGCTGAAAGCGCTCTTCGACGTCGACGAGCTTCTCGGCCATCTCGTACGCGTCCCAGAACTTCTCGGGCTGCTCGTAGACGTCGCGGAAGATGGCCACGATGGCGTCGTGTTTCTTGTACGGCTGCGTGAAGTCACGCTCCACGCACTCTTTCGGTACCGGAAAGCCGTGACGGCTCAGGTAGCGCAAGAACTCGTCGTACAGGCTCGGCTGCGCCAGGCGTTTGGCGAGAAACCCATGCACCGCTTCGTCCTGGCGGTGGGGCAACAGCAGGTTTGGGTCCTTGTTGCCGAGCATGAACTCGAGGGCGCGGTACTGGTACGACTGAAACCCCGACGAGCGGCCGAGCGCATCGCGAAACTGCAGGTACTCGCTCGGCGTCATCGTCTCGAGCACGGCCCACTGCTCGAAGAGCATTCGTTGAATGTGCGCGACGCGGGAGAAAATCTTGAAGCTGGCTTCGAGCTGGTCTCGTTTGACGAACTCGAGCGCCGCGTCGAGCTCGTGCAGCATCAACTTCATCCACAGCTCGCTCGTCTGGTGCTGAACGATGAACAACATCTCGTCGTGCACGGTGGAGCGCGGTGTCTGTGAATGCAGAATGCGGTCGAGCTGCAGATAGCCGCCGTACGTTTCCTGCCTCGAGAGGTCGACGTGAATGGACTTCTCGAGCTCGCGCGAATTGGGCTTCATGAGGCAGGTCCTCTGACTGGAAAAATGAAAGACGGCCGTCCCCTGTGACAGGGACGACCGCCAGTACCATGCTCCCCCCGGTGATGCCGCCGCTCGTCCTCGGGGGACGGCGACGCAGTTCGTCAACGGTTCTTCTTCTTCGCCTCGGTGAGGGCCTTCGCGCCAGCGCGGCCGCGGGGCAGCTTGATGTCTTCGACGGACTGGGGAGCCGCGCCGTCCTTCCAGTCGGCGGGCAGGCGGCCAGTGGCCTTGAGGTTGCGGTACTTCTGGTAGTGGGCGGCGCAGTAGCCCTTCGCACGCGCGGGGCGCTTGCAGCCGATGACGGCGCAGGCCTCTTCACCGGCAGCCGCGCGAACGTTCACGGCGCGCGCCTTCGAGGGGGCCGCGACGGTGCCGAAGGCCAGCTTGCGGGGACGGCCGGGGCCGCGCTTGAGGGGGGCTCCGAAGGCGGCGGCGAAGCGGGCGAGCACCTCACCCTGCTGCTGCAGCGCGTCGGCGAGGGGCGCGATGGCCCCCGCGACTTCGGCCTGCACCATGCTGCGAAGAAGCTGATCGAACGAAGACATTGTCACTCCTGTTTTGCGTGCGGGGGAGCACGTCTGGTTGAGAAGATACGACTGCCCTCAATTGATGCGCGGCACCGTCTAATCGAAGGAACGAAACCGTTACATGGTTTTCTTCGGCATGAGAGGCATCAGTCAGCGCCAAAGCCGCAACCTTCACCACGTGAATCTACCCACCCGCGAGACATGCGCTGAGTCGAAAAAGCCCACGCCAGCTGGCCTGCAGGTGTCACCAGAATGAGCCCGGCCTGACCCCTCGCCCGAGCCAGCGTGGCCACGGCGCGGCGGGCGGCTTCGAAGCCATCGAGACCGTCTTCGACGAGGTCTGCGGCAGCCCTGGCGAGGGTGACACGAATGATGGCTTCGCCCAGCCCGGTACAGGACACGGCGGCTTTCCTGTCATCGGCGAAGGTGCCGCAGCCGATGAGTGGAGAGTCGCCGACCCGGCCCGGCAGCTTTCCGGTGGTGCCGCCAGTCGAGGTGGCCGCGGCGAGGTGGCCGGCCGAGTCGATGGCGACCGCGCCGACCGTTCCGTTCGAGGTGCGGTGCTCCTGCAGTTCACGGCGCGCCGCGGCCGTGACGAGGGCTTCGTTGGGCACCGTCGGCAGCCCCTGCTCGCGGCCGAAGGCCTCTGCGCCAGGCCCCATCAACATGACGTGCCCCGAGCGCTCCATGACGCGTCGGGCGAGCGTGATGGGGTTCTGAAAACACGTCACGCCTGCCACGGCGCCGGCGTCGAGCGTGGCGCCATTCATGACAGACGCGTCGAGCTCGGCGCGGCCATCACGGGTGAGCGCCGAGCCGATGCCAGCGTTGAAGACCGGGTCGTCTTCGAGCACGCGCACCGCGGCCTCGACGGCATCGACCGCGCTGCCGCCACGCCGGAGCACCTCGTACCCGGCGCGGGCCGCGACAAGACAGCCACGCTTCGCACCTTCGACGTCGTCATCGGGTCGATGCGGCCCTGCACCACCGTGAACCAGAATCGCCACCATGCGCGCTTCTTTACCTCCCGGGCGTGGGAGATCGACGACGATGCGCGGGTGAGACGCAGGCTGTGGCGGGTGTTCGTCGTGTTGCTCGGGCTGGGGCTCGTGCTCGGAGCCTGGGCCTTCTTCGTCGAGCCGGCGCGGCTCGAGGCTGTCGAGGTGACGCTGACGCCGCGCACGTGGCCGCGTACGCACTCGGGCCTCAAGGTGGCGCTCGTCTCGGACCTGCACGTCGGCGCGCCGTTCGTCGACGCGAAGGCCATCGCGCGCGTGCGCGAGACGGTCGACGCGTGGAGGCCCGACCTCGTGCTCATCGCGGGAGACCTGCTGGTGGGCCACGAAGTGGGCGCCACCTTCGTTCCGCCCGACCAGGCCGCGGCGATGCTGAAGGGCTGGAGCGCGCCGCTCGGCGTGTGGGCCGTACTCGGCAATCACGACTGGTGGGTCGACGGTGAAGGCACCACGCGCGCGCTCGAGGCAAATGGCATTCGGGTGCTCGAGAACCAGGCCGTACCGCTCGAGGCGCGCGGTGGCCGGGTCTGGCTGGCGGGCCTCGCCGACGTGTGGACGAGGAAGACCGACGCCGAGAAGGCGCTCGCCCAGGTGACCGACGACGCGCCCGTCATCGCGTTCACGCACAACCCAGACGTGTTCCCCGAGATGCCGGCGCGCTTCGACGTCTTCTTCGCGGGCCACACGCACGGTGGGCAGGTGACGCTTCCAGTCGTCGGCGCGCTGGTGGTGCCTTCGAAATACAAACAACGCTACGCGCGCGGCACGGTCGTCGAAGACGGCAGAACGTTGTTCGTGACGTCTGGAGTGGGCACCAGCGTGATGCCAGTTCGGTTTCGAGTGCCACCCGAGGTGGCGATGGTCACTTTGACGGCGCCTTGACCGGCGCTTCGCCGCCGCACTTCACGACCATGCAGTGGCTGCGCTTCTCGGGGCTGCCGTCGGGGTAGCCGAAGCGCATGGGCAGCTTCTTCGCGGTGGTGAACTCGTCGCGCAGCTCCTGCTGAAAGCCCTCCCAGGTGCCGAGGAACGACTTCTGAAAGCTGCCGAACGTCTCGATGGAGCAGCCCGCCTTCTTCCAGTAGCGCGGCGGCACGCCGGTCGAGTCCGAAATCATGAACACCGCGTGCGCGACGAGCCAGTCACGAATCACGCCGAACGACGGGTTCCACAACAGGTAGCTGGCAGCTTTCGTCATGGCGGCAACACGGCCCTTCTGGTCCAGGTGTTTGACGAGCCCCGGCATCTTCGAGAGGCCATCGTCAGACAGGTTGGCGCCGATGTGGCGGTGAATGCGGCGCTGCGCCTGTGGCTGGCCCTTCGGCACGAATTGCACTTCGACGTTCGCGAAGGCGGGAGAGAAATCGGGAGCCTTCCACGTCTCCTTCAGCTTCGACGCCTTCGCGCCTTCGAGCGCGTCGATCTCGGCGCGGCTGAAGTAGTGCAACGAGCCGTCGTCTTCGATTTTGAAGAAGCGCACCGAGACGGGCTCCTGGTCGTGCAGCGCGAGGCCCATGAGGTGCATCGAGAGCTGGCCAGGCAGGTCGCCGCGCTGAATCTTCGACAAGTTCACGCTCTTCGAGTCGTTCGACATGAGCGTCGTCGTCGCGGCCTCGTTCAACGCTTTGAGAGACTGGTCGAGCGACTTCTTGTCAGAGAGCGTCTTGAGGCGACGTGGGTCGCCGGCGAGCTCGAGTGACATGGTGGTGAGCACCGCCGCGTCGGGAAACGACGTGAGCGCCATCATCAAGTCGCCACCGCCGAAGGGGTAGACGAGCTCGGGAGGCAGGTTCGCGGGCCGCTGGGCAGCGATGAAGTCTTTCGCGGTGACACCCCAGTGGGTGCGAAACCGCTCGAACTTCGGGTTCATCTGTTTGCAGTACGCCTCGACCGTCTTCGCATCGAGCGGCGCGGGCACGTCACCGGGCTGGCAGGTGACGACCTGATAGACGAGCCGCACGTCGTCGATGAACTCGGCGGGAGCGTCGTTCGACCCGGCATCAGCGGCAGCGACCACGACGGCGAAGGCGAGAGAGAGCATTCGGGTCGACCGCATAGCCTCAAGCCACCAACATGCGAAGCGCGCTGCGTGCGGTTTGTCTGCGCAACTGAACTCTGCAAAGGTGTGCGCATGAAGCGTGCGCATGCTCAGGTCGCCGCGCGGCGGAAGGCAACGAACCTCTCGTTGGACGAAGGCCTCGTGGCAGAAGCACGAGCGCTCGAACTCAACCTCTCGCGAATCGTCGAAGACCGACTGCGTGAAGTCGTTCAAGCCGAGCGGGCCAGGCGGTGGCTCGAGGAGAACCGGGCTGGTTTCGCGGCGTTCGAGAGGTTCGTCGAGAAGAACGGCATCTTCAATGAGGACGACCGCGAGTGGTGATTCGACAGTTCGACGTGTTTCGGAACCCGCGTGACAAGACGCGGTTTCCGCTCCTGCTCGTCGTTCAGCACGACCTGCTCGAGGTTCTTCCAGTCAGAGTCGTCGTTCCGCTGACGCCCCAGCGTGCGTTTGGTGAACGCCCGGTGAAGCGACTCAACCCCGTCTTCCAGGTCGACGGGACACCGATGGTGATGCTCACCCAGATGCTTGGCGCGGTCGCATCCTCCTCGCTGAGGCGGCCCGTCGCGAACCTCGAGGCCAGACGCACTGAGATCATTGGCGCGCTCGACATCGTCTTCACAGGCATCTGATGGCAGGCCTGACGACGGCAGAGGCGCAGGTGGCGGTGCTCGATGCGCTCGTCTCGGCGGCGGGTCAGGAGCGCACCTGGGCCATCGTGGCGGCTTCGTCGGGCGTGTTGGCCGTCTTGCTCGCGCTCGCGTGCTGGCTCGTGTGGGCGAAGCCGGTCGGCGTCGGGGCCGCGATTCCGCTCGGGGTGCTCGGGCTGATTCAGGGCATCGCAGGGGTGACGCACTTCGTGAAAGCGTCGACCGAGCTGCAGACGCTGCCCGACCTCGTGCGCGAGGCGCCGCATCAGCTCGAGACGCGGCTCGCGCCGGTCGCGGCCGACGAAGTGCTGGCGGGGCAGGTGGCGCAGGTCGTCGACGGTGTCTTGTTGTTCGCGGGGTTGGTGCTCGTCACCAGAAGAGAGCGTCTTCGCGGCATCGGGCTCGGGTTGCTGGTGATGGGCGCCTTGTCGTTGGCGCTCGATTCGCTCGCGCTGGAGCGGCACCGGGCGAAGGTCGACGTGCTGACCACCACGGCGACGCAGCTCTCGGGGAGCTGAGCCGGCGCTCCTCAGTCGGGCATGAAGGTGCTGACCGGCTCTGCCTTGCCCTTCACGGCCAGCGGCTCCGACGCCTTCCACGTACCGCCCGCGAGGCGCGCCTTCGTGTCGGCGCTGATCAGCAACGCCGTGCCGACCTGCTTCGTGAGCCCCTCGATGCGAGACGCGGTGTTCACGGCATCGCCAATCACCGTGAACTCGCGCCGCTGATCACTGCCGACGTCACCGACGACCGCCCGGCCGGTGTGAATGCCGATGCCAATCTTGAGCTCGGCATCTCCACGCTGCACACGCCGCTCGTTGAGCGCCTTCAATTCCTGAATCATCTCGAGGCCGCAGGCGACGGCGCGCTCGGGGTGGTCGGGCTGCGAGAGCGGCGCTCCGAAGTACGCGAGAATTCCATCGCCCATGAACTTGTCGAGCGTGCCGCCGTGCTTGAACACCACCGACACCATCACGGTCAGGTACTCGTTCAACCAGCGCACGACGAGCTCGCTGTCGTACTTCTCCGAGATGCTCGTGAAGCCGCGAATGTCGCTGAAGAGAATGCTCACGTCGCGGTGCTCGGGGCGTGAGGAGTCGAGCGACTCGAGCCGCTCGGCGACCTGCGGAGAGAAATAGCGATTGAGCCGCTGCTTGCGCGTCTGGTCGAGCGTCAATTGCTGCACCATTCGTTGCACCAGGCCGATGCCAAACCACCCGCCGACGGTGCAGGTCAGAATGAGCAGCAGACCGGTCGGCAGGGTGTGCCAGATCTCTTCGGCGCTCTTCAGCACGACGACGCTCTCGGCGACGAAGGCCAGCGCGGCGGTGGTGACGAGCACGCGCTGGTCGAAGGTGAGCAACGAGAGGAACAACGCCGTGAGGAAGACCGAGTTCGACAGAGCGGCGGCGATGCCAGGCGACGGCTCCATCGACACGACCAGGTATTGGGCGACGAACACCATCGGCACGTCGAGGAGCGCGACCGTCCAATGGGCGCGGTCTCTCACCGCCGGCCAGGCCTGCAGCGCGACGAGCATGATCAGCGCCAGCCCGAGGTAGACCGCGACGGGCGTGATGGCGACGGCCCACACCTTCGTCACGCCGAGGACGAGCCAGGCGGCGACGGCCAGCACGCGAAGAACGGCGATGGGCAGCGCCAGGGCCGAGCGCTGCACCTTCATGCGTTCGTTGAAGGCGTCGGCGAGCTCGTCTGAGAGCGTCTTCAATGCGGGGGCAGTCAAGGCGGCGCGATGCTACCCGGAACTTTGCCTCATCGCTCCCAGAGCGCACCCTGGACGGGGCTCTTTCGCCCGACGCCTCATGCCCCCCTCGTCGTGCGACTCGTTCGGTAGGCGCGCGGCGATTGGCCGACCTCGCGCCGAAACGCCATGCTGAACGCGCTCTGGGACTCGTACCCGAGCGCGAACGCGAGTTCTCCAATCGGGCGCTCGGTCGTCCTGAGCGCGTCCTTCGCGAGCGCCATCCTCCAGTCGATGGCGTAGGCGTGCGGCGGCTGCCCTACCAGCGCTCTGAAGCGTGAAGTGAACGCTGTGCGCGACATGCCCGCGACGCGCGCGAGCTCTGCGAGCGACGTTCCCGTTTCCACGTGGGTGTGAATGTGGCGAAGGGCGGCACCGATGCGCGGATCGGCGAGGGCCCTGAGCCAGCCCGTGCGCGCGGGGCTCTTCCCCTTCGAGTCGAGCCAGCGCAGCGCGTAGAGCAGCACCACCTGCGCGAGCTGATCGAGCGCACGCAGCCGTCCGTGCTCCGTCGCGCGCATCTCGTCGACCAGCAGCCGCGTCAGGTCTCGCAACGAGCCCGACTCGTCGGCGGGAATGCGTACGAACTCCGGCAGGGCCTGGAGGAGGAGGTGAGCGTTCTCGAACTCCAACGCAAAGCGGCCGCCGAGCAGGTGTGCGACGGGCTTCTCCCGGGTGTTGCCAAGCCGGGCCACGCGGTTCCCGACGGGTCGAAGGAAGTCGTTCGCGTCTCGGCTCGGTGCCTTCAGGTCACTTGCGATGACGTATGGAGGTGCACCGGCGATCAGGAAGACGTCACCGGCGCGAAGGCGCTTCGTCGCGCGACCGCGCATGGCGAGCCAGCACGCTCCCTCGATGACGACCCCGAACTTCACACCCGGGTAGGCGTCGAAGGCGAGGCTCCACCGTCCGTGAGCGCGCAGCTCAGCAGCGACGGCAGCCTCGGGCCGCACGAGCTCGAGCACGTCTTCGAGGGGGTCGCGCGTGGGCGAGGTCACGGGTTGGACGATGCATGAAATATGACGGCCGTTCCATCATGGCGAGTGCGGATGCGGCGACGTACCTCTGCGGCCATGGATGACGGCGAGACACGCCGACAACCGAAAGATGGAGGCGCAATGCAGATCGCTCTGTGGATTGCTTCTGGGTTCCTCGCGTTCGCGATGGTGGGCGCGGGCGGGGTCAAGCTCGTCACCCCTCGCACCAGGCTCAATGAGCGGATGAGGTGGGCCAGGACGTGGAGCGACGGCAGCGTGAAGCTCCTCGGTTTCGCCGAGGTGCTCGGAGGAATCGGAGTGGTGGTGCCGCACCTCACCGGCATCGCGCCGGTCCTCACGCCCATCGCCGCGGTGTGTCTCGTCGTGCTGATGCTCGGCGCAGTGAAGACCCATGTCGATCTGCGAGAGTCCGTGGCGGCTCCGGCGTTCCTCGCGGTGCTCGGGGTGTTTGTCGCCGTCGGGCGCTTCGGTACCGTCTGAAGGGAAGCGACCACCATGAGCTTCAAGGTGATGTCTTACGTGATGTCGCTGGCTGGCAGCGTTCTCGGCCTCCGCTTCATCTTCGCCGGGGCCTCCTTGCTGAAGGATTGGGGCATCGAGGTGACCGATGGGCCCCTCGTCATCTGTCGTCGGCTTGGCGCGGTGTACCTGGGCCTCGCCCTCATGTTCCTTCTCGGTCGAGACGCAGCACCTTCCGACCTTCGCTCGGCGGTGTGCCTGGGCGTGGGTGGAATCAGCGCGCTGCTCGCAGGTCTCGGGCTCTTCGAACTCCAGGCTGGGCGGGTCGGCTCCGGCATCGTCGTGCCCGCCATCGTCGAGCTCGTGCTCGCGGCTGCCTTCGTCTGGACGTGGTGGAGTGACCGATGAGCTGCTGAGCGCTACGAATAGCGTCCGTCCTCCGCCGGGTTCTCGAGCCTCGGCGGAGGCGGCAGCCGGGGTCGTGTCGTGCGCAGCTCGTCGACGGCCTGCTCGAGGCGGCGCAGCGTGCGCTCCTGCAGACAGAGCGGCACGACGACCTGATCTTTCAGCCGCTCGACCTGATCGACCAACCCCACCAACATCGCCTCGAGCCGGTCGAGGCGCGCTTCCATCGTCTCGTTCGTCATGGTGGCGCACCGTCGCAACGGCGGGTGACCGCACGAGGGCGCTTCGGAAAAGCGCTCGTCACGAAGTGGCTCCATCGACGTCACCGACGAACGGCGCCTCACTCGAGCGCGCGCGCGTACACGTGCCACTGGCCCCCGGCGCAACGCTCCTGCCAGACCACGACGACGCGGCCGTTGGCCATGCCGAGCTCGGGCCTCGCGGCCTCACACGCCACGTCGTTGTTCAGTGAGAAGCCCGGCACGCCCGCGCGAACGGGGCCGATGAGACGAACGGAGGTCGCGCCCGCGCCGAACGAGACGTAGCGGAGCTCCACCTGACCCGCCGCCGCGGTGGCGAACCACACGCTCGAGGCATTGGAGAGCACGTCGAAGCTCGTCAGCCCCGAGACGATGTTGAACGCGGCATTGCCGACGCTTCCATGAATGATCAGGTCGAGCGTGTTGGTGGGCCGGTGCACGAAGACGAAGGCCGAGTTCGGGTACTCGGGCATCATCGTGCCGACCCGCGCTTCGACGCCGTTGCCCGGGTTGACGAGCCCAGCCCACGGCGGGTCGTTGATGGCGCTGCGCATGGTGTCGGTGCGGCTCGACTTGAGCACCACCATGGGCCGCGCACCGAGCGAGGCGTTGCCGAACGCGAAGGGGTCGGCCAGCGAGTCGGTCGGGTATTCGGTGAGGTTGGTGGTGATGACCGACGACGACACCCACGCGCCACCATCGAGCACCACGTGGGTGACACCACCGTCGTCGAACTTCACGCTGTGCAGCCACGTGCCGTCGCCGAAGACCGACGACGGCGGCGCAGGAATGGCGGCCCACCCACCATCAGCCCGCCGCAGCACCGACGCGGGAGCGCCTTGCAGCGTCGCCACCTGGAGCGTGGCCACGGGCTCTCCGCCCACCACCCAACCCTTGTGTCCACGAGGCATGGGACCGGTGAGCGAGAACACCGGTGCCGTCGGGTCGTCTGCGAGCGAACACGGCGCCGCGGTGCAGGCGAGCGGGTCGAACGGTGAGAAGAACCACGGCGTGCCATCGCGGCGGGCGAACACCCAGGCGAGGCCCGTGCTCTCGCTGTAGGCAACGCCGGGCCAGGGGTCGGCGAGCGCGGTCGAGGTGCTCTCCTGCGCCGGGCCCCACGAGTTGCGCGCGAGGAACACGTACGACGCGGGCGTGATGGTGTTGCCAGCCATGTCACGCACGCCGCTGATGCCGAACGTGTACAGAAAGCCGGGCGCCAACGGCGGTCGAATGGTCACCACGACGCGGCGTTTTCCAACCACGGTCTTGGCCGCCGCGCTCGCGAACGGAGCGCCTGACGACGGCGCAGCGCCGATGCTCACGCCGTTGAGCGACGCCGGGTTCACCTCTTCGTCGAAGTCGACCCACGCCGTCGACATGGGGCCCTGGCCGGCCGAGATGCTGGTCCCGAGCAGAATCGGAGCGCGTCGGTCGAGCACGTTCACGAAGGTCTGAGCCGAGCTGACGGCTGGCGTGAGGGTGGCGGCGGTGTCGGTCGCCGTGAGGGTGAAGGAGATGAGTCGTGGAACCGGGCCATCGACGCGCGGCGCGACGAAGGTGGTGACCGGCGACGACGCGTCGGTGAGCTGGAAGTCGGCGACTCCGCCGTCGGGCTCACGCTCGGGCGACCACGCGTACGAGAAGACGGCGCCAGTCGAGGGCGCGAACGCACGGCCTGCAAGCGTCACGATGTCACCGCCGTTGACGGTCTGCGCAGCGCCCGCGTCGACGTACCACTGCGGCAGTGCGCCCAACGCGAGCTGGAACGTCGCCGTCGCCGGAGCGCTGCGCATGGTGAGGCCGTTCGTCACCACGAGCTGCACCGAGACGACGACGGGCGTCGCCACCGAGGCCGGCATGTCGAGCTGGAGCTGCTGGCCTCCGTTGATTGGTGTCGCCGTCACCAGCCCGGGAGGACTCACCGTCCATTCCCACGAGATGAGGCCCGAGGTGTTGGGGTCACTGCTGGTCGCGCCGCTGAGCACCACGCGTTGTCCTCCCAGCACAGGAGCGGTCGGCGTGCCGGTGATGGCCGCGAGCGGCGGCCCGATGGCGACGGGCACGAACACGCTCGCAGTCTCACTGTCTCGGCCGGCCATGTCGCGCACCGAGAGGTTCAACTTGAGCAGCGAGACGTTGCCCGGCGCCGTGATGGTCGGCGTCGCTGCATTGATGGAGTTGTTCTGCTGGAACGTCGCAGGCAGCCCCGCGTCTTGCGACCAGTTGAAGATGAGCGGCCGGTTGCCGCTCGACCGCTGCGCATTGAGCTGGAAGGTCGAGTTGCGCAGCACGAAGGCCGGCGGTGGGTCGATGATGGCAACAGGCCAGGGACCAGCATCCACGCCCGCGTCGATGCCCGCGTCCACTCCCGCGTCGACGCCTGCGTCCACTCCAGCGTCGATGCCTGCGTCCACGCCAGCGTCGATGCCTGCGTCCACGCCAGCGTCGA
>JAACJQ010000024.1 GCA_016879935.1 Archangiaceae bacterium
GACGGGGCGAATGTCGAGGTTGGTGCTCTGCCGGTAGGTCCACCCGCTCTGAATGTCGTTGATGTCGCCGGCCGCCACGAAGCCGCCGATGTTGTTCCCCAACGCCACCACACCCGTCTTCGCGTAGCCGCTGCCAGATGCCTGCTGCTGCTGCGTCGCGACGAAGATGGAGGAGACGCCTCCGACGCCCTGCGAACCAGCCGCTTCACCGAGCGGGTAGCGGCCTTCGGCGGTGGCGTAGGGCAGGAAGCCGGTGGGGCAGGTACCGCCCGTCACCCAGATGACGTGGTTCGCGAAGAGCGCCTTGAGGTGGGCCTTCGTCACGACGTCGGTGTCGGCGACGGGGGCTGCGACACCCGTGATGCGGTTGTTGCCCATCGAGAGACCGGTCGCGCTGATCGTCGTCGCCGTGATGGCGGCAGTACCGGTGGCCCCGACCTTCTGCTCGAGCCACGACTTCAGCTGAAGGAAGTTCGCGTTCACCTCGGATGCTCGCGCGGGCGTGTCGGGCGTGAAGGTGACGAGCTGCGCCCAGGCGAGAGAGCTCACCATCACCAACGCGGCCAGCAGCGACCACCACCGCCGCCGCCCATCGACTCGTCGCCGCAGGGCGCGAACCTCTTCGCGAAGGAGGGACAGTTCATCGGGGTCGATTGGCATGACCCAAGTCAACTATGGGTTCAGCGCTTCGCCAACTCGTCGAACGCTGTCACTGGCCTGCGTCGGGAGCACCGGACGTGCCGCCACCGTCGGGTACGAAGACGACCTCTTCGAGCCGGCCCTTCGTCAAATACCTCCACGTTCCCGACTTCTGGCCCCCCACGTAGGAGCCGACCGAGAGCAGCCCACCGTCGGGGAAGTTGCTGGTCCACTCGCCGTCGGGTTTGCCGGCGACGTAGCCACCGACGAAGCGCTGCTGCCCCGAGCGATAGAAGCCGCGCCAGCTGCCCTCTTCGACGCCGCCATCGAACTCGCCCTCGAGCATCACCTGGCCGTTGTCGTGGAAATACTGCCAATGCCCCGTGGGCCTGCCGTCGACGAGCGTGCCGCGCTTCTCGAGCGTGCCGTCGGAGTGCCAGAAGCTCCACAGGCCCATGCCCACCTGGGTGATGGTGTCGTCTTCCTTCGCGCGACAGACGAGACAGCCGAGCGTGCCCTTCTCGGGGTCCGACTCCCAGCGGCCGACCCACCGGCGGCACGCCTCCGCTGCGTCAGAGAGCTCGTTGCCCTGGTCGAACGTCGGCTCCCGCCACGGCTGGCCGGTCGACCAGCTCAGCTTCCACGAGCCCTGCGCCTTGCCGCCTTCGTTCAAGCCCTTCGCCTCGGGTTTGCCGTTGGGGAAGAAGTGCGTCCACTCGCCATCGGGCTGGTCGCCCGCGAACGGCCCAACCCGGTACAGGGTGCCGTCCCAGCGGTAGAAGCGCCATTCGCCGGTGCGCTCGCCTTTTTCATACAGACCCTGCCACTCGGTCTTGCCGTTCTTCCACTTCTGGGTCCACTCGCCCTGCTCCTGGCCGTCGACGAAGTGGCCTGAGCGCCGGGGAATGCCGCCCTCGTGGTAATCCGTATACAAGCCATTGCGTTGGCAGTTGGCGTAGGTGTCTTCGACGATGAGCTGGCCCTCTTCGTCCCACAGGTGCCAGCGCCCTTCGGGACAACCCTGGACATAGCGGCCGTGCAGCCCAAGTTTTCCCGTCGGGTGCCAGGTCTTCCATTCGCCGGTGCCCTTCGTGACGGTGGAGCGGCCAAGCAGCGACCCATCGACCGCGCGAAACTCGTGCACCCCTTCGGGCAGACCATCGACGTACTTGCCCTGACGCAGCACTTCGCCGGTCGGGTGGTAGTCCGTGTAGAGGCCGTTCAAGACGCCCTTCACGTACGTCTTCACGGCGCGGCGTTTTCCGTGCCCGTCGAACGTCGTCCACTCGCCCGAGCGCTGCTTCGCGATGAGACAGCCTTCGCCGGGCTCTTCGAGGTCGACGAACCAGCGGCCTCCGAGCTTCGTGCAGGCGGCCTGCTTCTCGCCGAAGCGTTCTCCGCCGCGGAACTCGACGTCGCGCCACGCCTCGCCCGAGATGAGGTGCTCCTTGAAGGTGCCGTTCATCAGGCCCGACGCGTACGGGCCGACGAGGTGCTTCTCGCCCGACTGGGGGTGAAACGTCGTCCACTCTCCGACGCGCACGCCCTTCGTGTAGCTGCCCTTCGACACCTTCTTCCCGTCGAGCGCCCACTCGCTCCACTCGCCATCGCGTTGCCCGTTGAGCCAGCCGCCGCGCCACCGAATCTGGCAGTGGATGAAGTAGCCGACGCTGGGGCCGTCACGCTTGCCCAGCTTCCACGAGGTCTGCTCGAGCAGCTGGCCGCCTTCGGCGACGTCGCGCCACACGCCGTCGCGTTTGCCCTTGAGGGAGCAGCCGGAGGAGATGCCTTCGACCTTCCACGTGCCGCCGCGTTTCCTGCAATCATTCGCATCGTCAGCGAACGCGAGGTGCGCGAACAGCGTGACAAGAAAGACGCTTCTCATGGCTCGAGCACCTTCTTGAGCGCGTCGTCGGCCGAGACCCGCACGGGCGAGCCGTCGAGGCTGCGCAGGTCGCTGTCGGTGAGGGAGACCTTCGGAGAGAAGGCCTCGTTGTGGAACGCGTCGAGCGCAGCGGTGGCGGTCTCTCCCGTCGCGCAGGCGAGGCGTGAGCCGGCCGAGTCGGTGAGGCAGATGACGACACCTTTGCCCTGGGCATCGACGCGCAGCTTGAAGGGGGCGTCGTCGGTGATGCGAAAGCGGTCGGAGCGGCCGAGGCGTGAGGCGGTCTCGTCGGCGAGCTCGGAGCCGTCGTGCGAGAGGCTGGCGGGCAGCTCGATTTCGAGAATGCGCAGAATCGTCGGCCACTGGCGCATCACCACGTCGAAGTCGGCCTTCGCGTCGGCGTCTTTGCCTTCTTTGCGTGAGGCCTCGGCGCGAATCGCCTGCAGCCGCCACCGCAGCAGCGCCTCTTCTCTGGGCAGGCCCTTGAGCGCGTTGGTGGCGAAGGTGATGGCGTCTTCCTCGTCGCCGTTCTTCAGCGCGAGCTCGGCCTCGAAGGCGTCGTAGTAGCTGGCGGCGATGGGGGTGGGTGCGTCGAGCTCGCGCGCCTTCGCGATGCCGGTGCGCATGACGCCCTGGCCGAGCACGTCGATGAGGTCGCCCGTTCTCCACGCGGCCCAGTCGCCGACGTCAGAGAGGTTGGGGCGCACGACGAGCAGCAGGCGGTCGTCCTCCGAGAGCAATTGCATGAGCGCGCGGCGCACTTCCCATCTCGTGGCGATGGCGCTCGACAGCTCGGAGGAGACGTCGAAGAGGCCCTTGAGGCGCGGGCCGTACGAGGCGCGCTCCTCGAGGCGGCGAATCTGGCCGTCGAGCGCGTAGAGGTAGCGCAGCGTGCGGCGCGTGCGCTCGACCTTCACGGGGCTGCTCGTCATGCCGGTGCGCGCGGGCTGCCGGTACAGCTCGACGGCGAGCTTGAAGGCGTCGGGCTCCTTGCCGAGCGTGCCGAGCAGGTCGCAGAGCACCTCGCGGCGCACGAGGGCGAACTGCGGGCGGTAGCGCTTCTCGACGTACTTCGTGCGCGCGGTCTGCAGCGACGAGAGCGCCTTCTGGGGCAGGCCCTGCAGCATCGCGAGCACGGCGAGCTGGTCGTACGGCGTGGCGGTGCAGTCGCGGGCCTTGTCGGCGCGGAGCATCAGCTCTTCGGCCTCGGGAATCTGGAAGTTCGTGTACGCGGTGCCGCCGGCGTTGAGCAGAATCGTGCAGCTCTTGTCGTCGGTGGCGCGCACGCCTTCGAGCGCCCAGTGGTGCGCCTGCACGCGGTCGTGTTGCTCGAAGGCGATGCTGAGCAGGCCGTTGTAGCCCCAGATGCGCTCGGCGAGGTCCTTGGAGCCCGACATGCGGGTGGCGATGGCCATCGCTTCGTCGACCCGGCCCAACTTGAACAACGGCCAGATGCGAAGGTTTGGCGGCGGCCCGCCGTAGCGCTCTTCGTATTCATCCAGCACGTCGAGGGCCTCCTGGTTGCGGGCCATCTCGAAGACGATGTCGTACTTCTCGAGGAGCAGGTTCATGCCCCACTCGGCGTCACGCCAGGCGAGCAGGTCTTCGGCGCGCTTCAAGAAGTAGAGCGCCCGTGCGTGGTTGCCTTCTTCGTCGTGGTGCACGCGCGCCATCGCCCACGTGGCGGCGAAGGAGTCGGGGTTCTTCTCGAGCACCTGCTCGGCCGCGCGGCGGGCCTTGATGAAGTGGCGGCCGTCGAGCTCCTTGAGCAACGCCTGCTCCTCGGCCGTGAACGAGTCGGCCAACGCCGCGAACGCGGGCGTCGAGACCAACAGGCTGAGGAGCAGGAGGCGGAGCATCAGGGCAGCCCCAGCGTCTGACGCGACAGCCGCTCGATGGGCGCCTTGAGAATCTCGCTGATGAGCGCGGGCGCGACGACGCCGGGAGCGAGCTCCAATCGATGCGCGAACAACACCGGCGCCAACGTCTCGAGGTCTTCACTCGACACGAAGTCACGGCCGCGCAGCACGGCCAGCGTCTGCAGCGCCGGAATCGCCTGCACCAGACACCGCGTCGAGATGCCCTGCCGCACGCGTTTGTCGGCCCGAAGCAGGCGCGCCACGTCGACGAGGCACTCCTGCACGCGCGCGTCGACGGCCACCGTCTCACGCACGAGCTTGCGGCACGCGACGACGTCTCCACGCAGCACTTTGGGCAGGTCTCTCGACACGCGCGGCGTGCCCCATGCGCGCAGCACCTCGAGCTCCGACGCGCGGTCGATGTGCTTCATCGACAGCTTGAACAAGAAGCGGTCGAGCTGCGCCATCGGGAGTGGATACGTTCCCACCGCGTCGAGCGGGTTCTGCGTCGCCAGCACGAAGAACAGCTCGTCGAGCCGGTGCGTCGTGTTGTCGACGGTGACCTGCTTCTCGGCCATCGCCTCGAGCAGCGCCGACTGCACCTTCGGCGACGTGCGGTTGATTTCGTCGACGAGCACCACGTACGCGAACAGCGGGCCACGGCGGAACGTGAAGTTGTTCGTCGCGGTGTCGAAAATCATCACGCCCGTCACGTCGCTCGGCAGCAGGTCGGGCGTGAACTGCACGCGGCGGAAGTCGGCGATGTCGTCGTGGTGCAGGTCGTCGATGATGGAGTGCCCCAGCGACTTCGCGAGCGTCGTCTTGCCCGAGCCCGGGTAGTCCTCGAGCAGCACGTGCCCGTCGGCGAAGAGCGCCACCAGCACCAGCTCGATGATGTCGTCACGGCCCATCACCTGCTCGCGCATGCGGTCTCGCAGCCGGCCAGCCACCGAGCGCACGTCGTCGAGCGTCGAGATGCCCTTCGGCGCCGATGGAATGACGGGCGCAGCCGGAGCCACGGCGGCAGGCACGAGGGTCGGGTCGGTCTCGATGGTCATACGGTCTCCAGAGGCGTCATCGGGTGAACCACCAGCCGATGGGGTTGAGCAGGCCGCGAACGCGAATCGTCCACGGGGTGTTGGCGCGCAGCTCGTTCAGCGTCGCGCGGGCGAGGGTGGCGAACTGCGACTGCGTCTGCGGGTCGCTGCCCTTCAGTGAAAGGCGAAGGTGCGCCGTGGTGAGCGCGGCGAACGTCGGCGCCTGCTTCGCGAGCCGCTCGGCATGTCGCTCCCGGCTCTCACCGAAGTGGCGCATCGCGCCGATGTCAGAGAGCCAGTCGAGCACGCCGCGATAGACCTTCACGTGAGAGCCGCCCTGCAGCCGGCGCAGCACCTTGATGAAGTACGCGAGCGCGACGACGGAGAGCAGCGCGCCGAAGCCGATGCGCCCCCACGGCAGGTTGAACGCGCGCGCCACGGGCTGGCTGACCGGGTCCTTTCGCGCGAGCTCGCCGAAGACGACCTCGAGCTCCTGCTCCATCGGCGGCCGCACCGGCTCGTCGCTCGCTTCAGGGCTGATGTCGAAGGTCACCCAGCCGACACCGTCGAGGTAAATCTCAGGCCAGGCGTGGGCGTCTTGCCCGAAGATGAGCACCGCCGAGCCCGCGCCACGCCGCTGCGTCTGCACGCCGTACCCGAGGGCCACGCGCGCCGGAATGCCCTGGCTGCGCAGCAGGAACGTCGCCGCGTGCGCGAAGTGAACGCAGTAACCCTTCATCTCGCCGAAGAGGAAGTTGGCCGTGGGCGTGTCTCCGACGAGCTGCTTCTGCTTGAGGCTGTAGAACCCCTTCTTCTCCAGGTACTGCTTGATGGCGAAGGCCTTCATCACGTCGTCGCCGACGAAGCGCGGGTCGATGTCGCGCACGATGGCGTCCGACAGCTCGAGGTACCGCGGGTCTTTCGGCATCGCGGTGTAGTGCGCGCGTTCGGCCTCGCTCCACGACTCGGGCGCGGCGACCCTGCCGAAGAGCCGGTCGAGTGGCCGCACCAGCAGCGACGACTTCACGTCGTAGACGGCCACGAAGCGGCGCGGGTCGGGGTTCTCGAGCATCTGCATCTGACTGGGGTGGCCCAGGCCCGGCAGCTGCGCATGGTCGACGAGCAGGAACATCGAGGTGTCGAACGTCTCGTGCAGGCCGGGCGCCTGCGGGGAGTCGACCTTCACGGGCCCGGCGGAGGGGAACACGCGCGGCACGTCGTGGTCGAAGTCGCCC
>JAACJQ010000025.1 GCA_016879935.1 Archangiaceae bacterium
AGAACGCGATGCGTCTGCTCGGCGACGCAGGACGGTGGGTCGCTCGCCATGTCGCGCCTTCGTGAATGGGCCCGAGGCGAATCGACGCACGCGACGAGAACGCGATGTCTGCTCGGCGACGCAGGAATCGACGCACGCGATGAGGAGTGGCGCTTCCCTGCGCTCGTTGATGCAGCGCCCGAATGAACCGACGGACACGACGAGAATCCGCACTCCTGCTGCTGAGCGATGCAGGCCGCAGAGCAACTCGACGCGCACGCGCTCATCGACGCTGAGCGCGAGAGGTGAGCGATGAACCACGCGGCGAGGTGCCGCTCAGGCGAGTGCGCGCTGAACCGCCGTCACGCCCGCGCCTGCGTCGAAGCGATGCCCGGCCGTCTTCAGCGCGCGCTCGAGCGCACCCACCGTCTCGAGCAGCGTGCCTGCGTTCGTCGAGCCCATGTGCCCGACGCGGAAGTACGTCGCCTTCAACACCGGGTGCAGCCCGCCAGCAATGTTCACGCCCTGCGCGCCGACGTGTTTGACGAGCGAGGCGTCGACTCCGGCTGGGTACTTCACCGCTGACAACGTGTGCGCCGTCACCTCGGAGCGCTTCGTGAGCAGCTCGAGCCCCAGCGCGCTCCAGGCTGCACGAGCGGCGTGTGCCAGCTTCTGATGACGCGCCACGCGCACCGGCATCGTCTCGCCGAGCAGCTCACCGAGACTCACGTCGAGGGCCGAGATGAGGTTCACCGCGGGCGTCGCGAAGTACGACGGTGTGCCCGCCTCGTACGCCTGGTGAATCGGCAGCCACTGCGCGAAGTCGAGGTACATCGCGGCGACGGGCTTCGTGCGTGCCTTCCACGCTTCCATCGCGCGCGGGCCGGCGAGCAACACCGCCAACCCCGGAGGCGCACCGAGCGCCTTCTGACTCGCGGTGAACGCCACGTCGACGCCCCACGCATCCATCTCCAGCGCTTCGCCACCGACGCTGCAGACACCGTCGACGATGCAGAGGGCTCCGTGTGCACGAGCGAGCTTCGCCAGCGCCTGCACCGGCGCGAGCACGGCGGTCGACGTGTCGACGTGCGTGACCGTCATCACCTTGAAGCGGGTGGAGGACAGAGCCTTCTCCACTTCGTCGAGCGGTGGCGCATCTCCGGGCTCGCAACGAACGTGCGTCACCGCCGCGCCGTGCAGCTCGAGCATCGTGGCGATGCGGTCGGAGAAGTAGCCCGTGTTCACCACCAGCGCCTTGTCGCCAGGCTGCACCAGATTCGCGACCGACATCTCCATCGCGAGCGTGCCCGAGCCGGCGATGACGAAGGGCTGCGCCGTGGGTGCGAGGAACACGTCGCGCAGCCGTTTGATGGTGCTCTGAAAGCGCTGCATGAAGACCGGGTCGAGGTGACCGCGCTGGGGCTCCGAGAGCGCGCGCAGCACGTCGGGTGACAGTCCGATGGGGCCGGGAATCATCAGCAGGTTCGGAGTGGACATGCTCCGCGATGTACCGCCCGGAGTGGGAAAGGGAAGACTCAGAACTCTCCGATCACCAACCACCGAGCACGGTCACGCCCGGCCTTCGACCTCTTGAGTATTTGATATAACTTGCATTTAACGAAAGTTGTAACGACTGTATCCATAACTTCTCGGGGCGCGAGACCGACGTTTGGCGACGATTCCATACATCGTCGCTTTTCGGAGAACGTCATGCCCGCACCCATCAACCCCAACCCGATTCGCCCCGTTGTTTCGCCGACGCCGACCACTCCGGCGGCGACCGTTCGTGAGGCCGAGAAGCTGCTCAAGCTCGCCGGCTTCAACCCCGGCACCGTCGATGGGCAGAGCTCGCCAGCGCTGACGAAGGCGTTGAGCGCGTTTCAGGAAGCGTGGGGCCTGCCGACGTCGGGAATCGCCGACGCGCGCACCATGGAGAAGCTGCGCCACACGCGCGACCGCATTCGCGAGCACAAGGGCGATGGCTACTTCTCGGTTGGTCAGAAGTCGGGCGAGGTGAAGACCATCGAGAAGCGGCTGCAGCTGCTCGGCTACGACGTGGGCAAGGCCGACGGCGTGTACTCGAAGGAGACCTTCGCTGCGGTGAAGGCGTTCAAGGCTGATCAGGCCGACATCAAGAACGACTCGGGAGCCATCGCGAAGTTGGGCCGCACGGTGCTCGCGCGTGAAGTCGCCGCGCTGAAGCACGCTCCCGAGCGGCGCCGCATGAACCCGTCGAAGGCGCAGGACCGGCTCGACGCCCGCACCACGAAGGCCGCCGCGCGTGGCTTCGGTGAAGGCGCCAAGGGCTTCTCGGTCGGCAACGTGCAGCGTCACCTGCGCGCCGCCGGCTTCGACCCGCAGCGCACCAACGGCGTGTTCGACGAGCGCACCACGGGCGCGTTGAAGGCGTTTCAGCGGCACGCGGGCCTCGAGCCCACCGGCCAGGTCGACGCCCGAACGTGGAAGCGGCTCAAGACGAGCTTTATTCTCTCGAAGCACACGCCGCAGGCGCTGGGAGAGCGCAGCGGCGCGGTGAAGCACAGCGAGCAGCTCTTGAAGAAGCTCGGTTACAACCCGGGAAAGATCGACGGGCTCTTCGACAAGCGCACCGAAGCGGCGGTGAAGGCGTACGAGAAGAAGCACCACCTCACGCGCGACGGGAAGATCAGCGAGGGCCAGCTCGCGCAGATGAAGAAGGTCGCGAGCACCAGCGGCGGCATTCACGTCACCAACGAGATGCGCCGGCTCGCCGCGAATGGGCGCTCGGTGGCGCTGTCGATGGGTGGCTATCGCGGGCTCGGGCTCTGCGCGACGGGCGTGAGCCGCGCGATTCAGCGCACCATGGGCATCAAGGTGTGGGGCAACGGGAACCAGATCGACAACAACCTGCCGCGCTCGCAGTTCAAGCAGCTGCACATCTCGCTCGCGCAGGCGCTGAAGATTCCCGGCCTCATCCTCACGTGGGAGCACACCTCGAGCACGCTCGGTCAGCGCTACGGCCACACTGCCATCACCCAGGGCAACGGCCTGTCGAGCACCAGCGACTTCATCGAGAGCAACACGCTGGCCGCGGGTGGGCGAACTGGGCTCAAGATCTTCATGCCGCTGCCGTGACCAAGGGTTGGCTGAAGGGCAGCTCAGGGCAAACGAAGCAGTCTCCGAAGCCCGAAGCAGAGGTGCGCGGCATGAAATGCGCGGGCCTCCCTGCAGGAACTTCATCGCGCATGCGAAGCTCGCCGCGTCACGTGCCGACAGGCGGTGAGGCTCGATTCGAACCGTTCGAAGAACGCCATCAAAGCGGTCTTGCCGGAGGGTGGCGGACGAATCTGGGTCGAGATGGTTAGATAGACTATCTAACCATCCGGGGCCGGGAAGGGGCGGCGACCCGCGACTGCCTCGAACCAACGGTCGTCGATGCACGGACTCTGTACCGTTCCATGCAGACCGCCACCCCCGAGGCTTCGGAGGACACTGCCCCCACTGCTCACCCAGGAGCCCTGCAGCTGCGACGTGCGGAGCGCTCCGTCGAGAGTCGTCTCTGCTGTTTGTTGGACGAGTGGTCGGAAGCGGCGCTACAGGCCACCGCCGTGACGTCCCTCGAAGCGCTGCCGCTCCACGCGCCTGCCACCATCGCCGCGCTGAAACTGTCAGACCGTGAGGCCACCTGGCTGCGCGCGGTCGGGCTGACCGAAGGCTGTCTCGTCACCGTGCTGCGAAAGGCGCCGCTCTCGGGTCCGCTGCACGTGCGCGTCGACCAGCACACCGAGCTCGCCATCGACCGTGAGCTCGCGCTGCACGTCGAAGTGACTCCAGCCGCCGGAGCTGCGTCGTGAACAGCGCGCCCGGCTGTCAGCTCCAACTGACCCTTCGTCCTCACTCGTCACGCGCGCGCTTCGGAGCAGCGTCGTGAGCGAGACCGCCATCGTCACGCTCGTCGGCCGCCCGAACGCCGGCAAGTCGTCGCTGTTCAACGCCGTCACGGGCTCGCACGCGAAGGTCGGCAACTTCCCCGGTGTCACCGTCGACGTGCTCGAGGCGCAGGTGACGGTGTCGGAGCACGAGACCCTTCGCTTCGTCGACCTGCCCGGCGTCTACACCATCGAAGGAGAGGCCGACCCCGAGAGCGACGAAGGCCACGCGCGCCGCTTCCTCGACGACCTCTCGAAACACCAGACGCCCGCCGTCATCACGCAAGTGCTCGACTGCACGCAGCTGGCGCTCGGCCTGCGACTCACGCTCGAGCTTCGCCGGCGCGGCCTGCCGCTCGTGGTGCTCGCGACGCAGCACGACGCGCTGGTGGCGCAGGGCTTCGAGCTCGATGCCGCAGCGCTCGGTGAAGCGCTGGGCGTTCGCGTCGTCGCCACCAGCGCACGCGACGCCAACGTGAAGGCCCGCGTGCTCGAGGCGACGAGCGAAGCGGCGCGACTGAAGACGGCTCCGCCCTCGGGCGCGCTCGACGTCACCGCCATCGCGAACCGCGTGCTGCGGCCGAGGGTCGACGCGAAGCAGGCCTTCGCCCGTGTTCGTGCGCGCACCGAGCGGCTCGATGGCGTGCTGCTCCACCCGCTGCTCGGCCCCGTCATCTTCCTCGCGCTGATGACCGCGCTGTTCGCTGCGGTGTTCTTCATCGCCGAGCCCGTGACGGGCCTCATCGACGTGTTCAATCAGGCGCTCGCCGCGCGCATCGAGGCGCTGCTCGGCACCGGCCTGCTCTCGTCGCTACTGGTCGACGGCGTGCTCGGCGGAGCGGGCACGGTGCTCGCCTTCCTCCCGCAGATCGTCATCCTCACGGTCGCCCTCGAGCTCATCGACGCCTCGGGTTACCTCGCGCGCGGCACGTTCCTCGTCGACCGGCTGCTGCGGTTCGCGGGGCTGGGTGGCCGCTCCTTCGTGCCCCTGCTCTCGGCGCACGCGTGCGCGGTGCCGGCCATCTCGGCGTCACGCATCATTCGAGACCCGGGCCAGCGCCTGCGCACGATTCTCGTCTTGCCGTTGATGACGTGCTCGGCGCGCATTCCGACGTTCGGGTTGCTCATCGCGACGTTCTTCGCGGCGCGGTCGGTGTGGTTTCGCGGTGGCCTCTTCGTGGCGCTCTACTTCTCTGGGCTGGGTCTGGGCCTCATCGCGTCGCTCGTGTTGGGGCGCACGGTGAAGCGCACCTCGCAGCCCCGGCCGTTGGTGCTCGAGATGCCGCCGTATCGCGTCCCGCAGCTGTCGGTCGTCGCGCGGGTGGGCTGGCGCGCCGCGACGCGCTTCGTGCGTGACGTGGGCTCGGTGATTCTCGTCGCCTCGGTGGTGTTGTGGGCGCTGCTGACGGTGCCGGGCCCCACGGCAGGAACGCCGCCGCCCGATGCGACACCCCGCGTGGTGGCGATGCACAACAGCCTCGCGGCGTCGGTGGGGCGGCTGCTCGAGCCCGTCACCGCTCCGACCGGCTTCGACTGGCGGCTCAACGTCGGCCTCATCGGCTCCGTCGGAGCGCGGGAGCTGATGGTGGGCACCATGGGCGTCATCTTTGGCATCGAAGACGCGGGAGACGACAGCGCTCCACTCGCCGAGCGGCTGCGTGAAGCGAAGCGGGCCGACGGCGCCACCGCCTACAGCGCCGCCACCGCCCTCGCCTTGATGGCCTTCTTCGTCATCGCCTGCCAGTGCATGAGCACACTCGCAGCGGTGCGGCGCGAGACCCGCTCGTGGCGCTGGCCCATCTTCCTCTTCGCGTACACCTACGGCGCCGCGTGGATTCTCTCGGTCGTCGTCTTTCAGGTCGCGCGCGCCGCCGGGCTCTGATCAGGGCTTCCCCGGCATCGGCGTCATCTGCTCGCCGCGCTCGAACACGATGCCCGCGCGCCCGACCAGCAGCGGGTCGACGGGGCCGATCTGATCAGCGTCCTTCTTCGTGTACGGCAACGAGTGCAGCAGGTACCGCATCGCGTTCAAGCGAGCTCTCTTCTTGCAGTCGCTCTTGATGACGATCCACGGCGCGTCGGTGGTGTCGGTGTGAAAGAACATCGCCTCCTTCGCCTTCGTGTAGTCGTCCCACTTGTCGAGTGAGGCGAGGTCGATGGGCGAGAGCTTCCAGTGCTTGAGCGGGTGCACCTCGCGCTCCTTGAACCTTCGGCGCTGCTCGCGACGGCTCACCGAGAACCAGAACTTGAAGAGGTGAATGCCCTGCCGCACGAGCATGCGCTCGAACTCGGGCGCCTGGCGCATGAACTCGAGGTACTCGGCCTCGGAGCAGAACCCCATCACCCGCTCGACGCCTGCCCGGTTGTACCAGCTGCGGTCGAACAGCACGATTTCGCCAGCCGTCGGCAGGTGCTCGACGTAGCGCTGGAAGTACCACTGCCCGCGCTCCTGCTCGCTCGGCTTCTCGAGGGCGACGACACGCGCACCACGAGGGTTCAAGTGCTCGGTGAAGCGCTTGATGGCGCCGCCCTTGCCCGCCGCGTCGCGCCCTTCGAAGAGCACCACCACGCGCTGGCCCGTGTCCTTCACCCACGCCTGCAGCTTCAAGAGCTCGACCTGCAGGCGGTACTTCTGCCGCTCGTACGTCTTTCGCGCGAGCAGGTTCTTGTACGGGTAGCCGCCGCGCTGCCAGTCGGGCGCGAGCTCTTTGTCGGCCGCGCGACGCTCGAGCTTGTCGAGGCCCTGCTGCTGCTCGAGCGCGCCCCGCAGAATGCGCATCGCGTCGGCCGGAGCCGTGCCCTCGAGCAGGTCGCGAATGGCCTGGGCCTTCACCTCATCGGCGGCCGCGCTCTCCTGCTCGCTGGTGAACGCCTCGAGCGCCTTCGGCTCGAAGTCAGGAGCAGTGTCTCCAGCGACGACTTCACGAGTGGCGCGACGACGGGAACGGCCTGGCACGGTGACTCCGGGAACGAGGGACGGGAAGGAGCAGCATTCCACGTGCCACGAGTCACTCCCGGGGCCTGCACGACGGCACCGCGCAAACGCTGCGGTCGATCAGCTGGGGCCGACGAGATGGCCCCACGCCTCTTTGCGGTCGAAGTACACGTGCGCGGTTTCACCCAGGCCGCTCTCACGCAGAATGCGCTTCGACTGCAGCTCACCCACCGCCGTCTTCTTCACGACGCGCGCCGCCGCGACGAGCCCGTGCTGCGCCGCCCAGCGGTTCATCTCGGTGATCTGATCAGTCAGGTGCGGCGGAATCACGTCGAGGTTCGTCTGGTCGACGAGGCAGCGCCAGGTGGAGCCCAGCTTCTTCACCGCTTCTTTCAGTTCGTTCTCGTAGGCCTTGAGGGCATCGGCGGTCAGCCGTCGAGGGTACTTCACCTCGATGACGCGCTCGCGCTCGTGAACCTGGACTTCGAATGAACCTTCAGACGACGGCATTGCAGCTCCCGGCCCCCACGACTGCCTATTAACCACACTCGGCCCCGTCATGTGGAACAGCGGCGTCGCGTTCTGGTGACGGGTCGCGGAAAACCCTCATCGGAGCACGTAGCCGGCCTCGACGCGCTGCGGCCGCCGGTCGGGGTGGTGATGGTCGCGGTCGTCGAGCGCCAGCGCGGTAGCCGCGCGCCGGCGGAGCACCACGAACCCCACCACGACCAGCAGCAGCGGAATCAGGGCGACGGCCAGCTCCCACCAGCCCGTGGTGAGCGGCAACACGTACAGCGCCACGTCGAAGGAGCCGTGGAGCAACACGGCGATGACGAAGCCTCCCAACAGGCCAGGGCCCGTGCCGTCGAAGCGCCGCCTCGCCGCCAGGTCGCCGATGAACCCCGCGGCGATGGCGTGACAGGGCACCGAGAAGAACGCGCGCAGCACGAAGGTGCCGATGAACCCCAGGGTCGACTCCGACGCCGACAGCGCCATCACGTTCTCGACCAGCGCAAAACCCAGCCCGGCGCGCGTGGCGTAGACGATGCCATCGAGCCGCTCGTCGAAGGCCGGGTGCCGCCAGACCGCGAGCGCGAGCACGAGGGCCTTCGCGCCTTCTTCGAGCAGAGCCGCCGAGACGAAACCATCGAAGAACGCCTGCGGTACGCCGCCGACCTGCACCAGTGGACTCAACGCGCGCTGGAGCCACAGCACTGGAAAGACCGAGAGCCCGCCCAGCACCGCGACCTTGCGCACCTGCCAGTGGGGCTCGGGCCGCTTCGCGTCGGCGAGGTCGACGAGCGTCATGAACGCCAGCGCCGGCAACGCTCCGGTCAGCGCCATCCACACGGGCATGGGCGCACCCTCGCACAGACGAGCGCGGCTCGGGATTCTGGAACGACGGTCGAGACGAACACAGCGGCTCCGAGCGACGCGCCCAGCGGGGTACAATCGGCGCGATGCGACTGTTCTGCCTGCTCCTCCTCGTCTCGGGTGTCGCGTTCGCCGACCTTCCGCAGCACCTCGTCTTCAGCGGAGGCACGACCCGCGCCGACGGTGACGCCGCGCTCGCTTCGTGGAAACGCCTCGCGCCCCTGGTCGACCCGCACGTGCGGCTGGCGGCTGGCTTTCCGAAGGTCGTCGAGAGCGCGTCGCTGCCCGGCCTCAAGCCCGGCTTCTTCATCGTCGTGCTCGGGCAGTGCGACTCGCTCGAGGCCTTCAACGTCATCAAGGCCATCTACCCGGCTGCGTATGCCCGGCCCGTGAGTGGAGCTCCCACGCTCGCCTGTCCCACGCTCACCACCGAGGCGTCCATCACCGCCGAGAGCGCGAGCTTCAAGACGGCCACTGCGGTGGTGAACGCGTTCTCGGTCGACACCGACGCGAAGGACGAGCGCGGCTTTCCGCGGCGCGAAGGCTCGGTGGGCGTCGTGCTCGTGCATCGCAAGACGGGTGCGGTGCTCGACACGATGTCCCTCGAGGGCTCGAGCGCGTCGACGTCGGTGGGGTCGGGGCCCGCTCCGGAAGAGACGGCGTGCAGCGCTGCCCTCACCGCCACGAAAGACCGGCTCGTCGTCACGCGCTCCTGTCGCACCGAGGCGCGCGACTGCGGCAAGCAGAGCTGGGCCCGCGTGCGGTGGACCGAGCGCGACCTCGTCACCGTCGCCAACGAGCGCTTCTCGACGCAGCGGCGCGAGACCATCGACGAGAAGGCCGAGTGCCGCGCCGACTGGGGCGAGCAGGGCGATTAGAGGTACAGCCGCAGCTCGATGGAGGGCGACGGCACCAGGTTCGCGTTCACCACCGAGGCGACGTTGCGGGAGTTCACGACCCCGCCCTCCGAGTCGCTCAGCTGCGAGGTCGTCCAGAAGCGGTTGAGCGACACGCGGGCGAGCTGCGCCTGAATGCGCACGGCCAGCCGCTCGAACACCCGCTTCTCGAGCGCGATGCCGCCCGTGGCGCCGACCGCGAAGGTCTGCGTGCTCGACGTCACCTCCATCGGCGTCGGCGTGAGAATGGAGACGACCGAGCCCGAGCCCGCGAAGCCGGTGGCCAGCGTGGCGAAGAGCGTGAAGGCGACGGGCGCCGAGGTCTTCGTGAGCGTGAACCGAGGGCTGAGCCCGATGGCCACGCTGCCCGACGGCAGGGTTCGCTGAGGCACTCCCACCACCGAGATGGAGTTCGTGCCCGCCTCGACGCCGAGCCCCAGCGCGAAGTGCGACGAGAACGCCCGCTCGAGCGAGACGTTGGGAGTGAGTGACGGCGACGAGGCGACCGTGAGCCCTCCGAGCCCGCCTGATGCCGTTCCCAACGCACCCAGGCCCAGCAAGCCTCCACCGAAGGTGTACGAGAGCCCGGCGCCCAGCGACCAGGTCGGCTCGAGGTCGGGCTCCTCTGCGTGGGCGAAGGCGGCGGTCACGGCGAGCACTGCGGCGGCGATTCGGGGCAGGGTCATGCGCCGCGGGCAGAGCAAGCTGCACGCCAGCGAACGACTCCCAGCGCGACGTGAGAGACGCAGCGCACGTGGCTGTCAGTTTGTCAGGCGCGACCTCCGAGCGTTGCCACTGACGGCCGTCGCTTCCATGCGAGCGCGCCTGATCAGCGCCGAGCCCACGCCCCGGAGTGAGGCGATGAGAAGGCATCGAACAGCGCGACTGACAGGTGCTGCTTGAGCGTCGTCACGGAGCAACGCGATTCCCCTGACGAAGGCCCTGACAAGGCGCAAACTGCCGCCCATGCACGACCTCGCGCGGCGCAACGTGGTGGCCCAGTGGGCCTTCGATACCCGACCGGTGCTCGGCCGATTTCACCTCTGGCTCGAAGACGTCGAGGTCGAACGCGCTCAAGAAGAGCCCGTGTCGGCGCACAGCTTCACGCCGCGCAACACGGCCCGCTGCCTCGCGATGACGGCGGCCACCACGGCGCTGGGCGCGCGGCTCTTCGGCCAGTTCGGAGAAGGCGTCGGCGTCGACAAGCACCAGTTCAACCAGGTGAAGAAGGCCGCTGACGCCATCTCGGCGTACGTGATGAGCGAAGGCCTCTGGTACCTCACGCGTGAGTTGCCCGAGAACCACGCGCTCATGGTGAGCCTCGGTGAAGGCCTGATGCCGAAGGCCGGAGAGACGCCCGAGATGGGCAGCAACCCGCTGCTCGGCTTCGGGCGCGTCTACGCGAGACCGCAGGTCGCGCGCGCCCTCGACGGCATCGTGCGCCGGTTGCTCAACGAGAAGGGCTTCGGGTGGAACCAGTTTCGCGAAGAGCTCAAACACCGCGGCCTCACCGTCTGGGGCGCAGCCGTCGACACGCTCGAGAACACCTCACGCTTCGCCGAAGGCAAAGACACGGGCCCGATGGCGGTGCTGCACCTGTTCGACGCGCCACTGCGGGTGACGAAGCCGTACGAGGCGTACATGGCGTGCCTCACGCTGCCGCGCCGCATCTCGGAGGAGGCCGCGCGCCGCTCGGTGCTGCTCGACTTCTGCACGCCGCGCCGCTTCGTCGTCGAGACCATCGAGGCCGCGTTCCCCGGCATTCCACGCTCGAACATTCACGTGTGGACGCTGCAGGGAAAGAGCCGCGCCGGCCGCCTGGGCAACCTGTGGAAGGAGTGGCGCTCCCTCGGCGCGCATCTCGTCGAAGAGGGGTGGATCGCGCCGACAGGCCTGCCCGTCTTCACCGACTCCGGCACCTACGCGCCGACGTGCCTCGTGAAGTGCTGGAAGGACGCGCAGGGGCAAGACCACGTCTTTCTGTGTGACGGCTACGCGGCGACCGCCGAGGCGTTGCAGGCGGCCAGCCTCTCGCAGGTCTTCGACGTCGAGGTGACGATGGCGCCGCTGTCTCCGAAGTTCGAGCTGCCGCTCGACGAGGAGTACCGGCTGATGCGCCTCGACCCGAAGGCCCACGACTTCAAGGCGCAGCTCTCGACGCTCTACGGCCGGCCAGTCGAAGACGGGCTCGTGAAGACGTACGCGCACGCCATCGACGACGCGCTCGTCTCGAACATTCCGCTCAAGCAGCGCGTGCTGCACGCCGACGACTTCTTCGACGAGCGTGCGTGGCGGGTGCTCTCGTGTACCGGCTACATGTGCGCCGACCCGTACACGGGCATGAAGGGCGTCGAGCAGCTCGCCGAGAACCGGTACCGCGTCACCGCCCGCCTCGCGACGCACAACGCGAGCTCGAACATTCACTTCACCTTCCGCCTGCTCGAGACCGTGCAGGAGACGAAGCTGTGCTTCAGCCCGTTGCTCACCCGCTTCATCAGCGGCGTCGACTTCGCGCAGCGGCCGGTGAAGGTGAGCGACTCGGGCCGCATTCGCAACGAGCTGCAGACGATGCTGTCGCAGGCTCTCGAGTACGACAACGAGCGCGTCATCGTGCACTTCGACCGCGTCGAAGACGAGGTGATGCCGAAGGCCCATCAGGAGCGCATTCGTGAGGCGCTGCTCTGGTACCGCGAGCACCACCCCGTGTGGTTCAAGTGGCTCGAGGTGGCTTGATCAGTCGCGGTTGCCGGTGGCCAGGTGCAGCGCCGTCAGCGCGAGAAGGAGGGCGGTGCCCACGCCGACGACCCACGCCGCCGTCGTCGTCGAGAAGACGCCCACCCAGACCAGCACCGCACAGACGAGCGCCAGCGGGAGCGCGAACACCAGCACCAGCAGCAGCAGGACGAGCCCTGCGCCCAGCAGCCCGGCCAGCACCATGAAGGGAACGGCGGCGGGTGGCTCGACGGGCACGGGCTCGGGCTCGACTCGCCGCGGCGGCACGAACGCAGGGCCCTCGGCTTCGTCGTCGAGCGAGGCGAGCAGCACGTCGAGCTCGGCCTGCGCTCTGGCATCGATGGTGGGAATGACGAAGCCCTCGGCGTCGACGGCTCCTTCGAGTGAGACGGCGAACGCGCGCTGTTGCGGGTGACGCAGCTCGAGCGCGACGCGCTCCTGCGCGTGCAGCGTGGCGCCGACGGGCAGGGCGATGCGTCGTGGGAAGCCGAGCGCGGCCGTCACGGGCACCCGGCGAATCACCTGCGCACCGCTGTGCATCGTCAGCTCCAGCGTGCGCGTCGGCGTCAACGGCATCGAGAACGGCGTCGACACCACCGCGCGCGGGTCGGCGGGACAGCGCTCGATGGGCTCGGCGCGCTCGAGCAGCTGGTCGAGGTGCACCTGCAGCGCGCCACCGCTCCACTTCGCCGGCAGCCGGTCTTCGGGTGGCGCGTCGAAGCCGAGGGCGAACAGCACCGCCTTCACCCGCTCGGGGCTCGCGGGCCGCAGCGACTCGAGCAGCGCCCGATGGAGGATGGGGAGCGTCGGAGGCCCGGTCAGGCCCAGCCCCGCGTCGAGCACGGCGTGCAGCGCGGGCGGGAGCTGCGGGTGCTCGCAGACGCGCTCGAGCCGGTTGTTCGGCCCGTCGCTCGAGGTGGGAAACGGGTCGAGCAACCACACGAGCGCCCGGCACACCGACCAGACCTGCATGCGCTCGCGTCGCTCGTCGGTGAGGTAGCCCGGCATGGGCGGGTGCACCCAGTCGCGAGCTGGGTGAGGCGTCGCCAGCGCGTCGTCGAACGCGACGAACTGGCCCTCGAGGTCGATGCCGAAGGCCTCTGGGCCGGTCCACCGCGTCCAGAGTGGCGCGTCGAGTGGCAGTGGCTCGAGGGTGACCAGCAGCCGGTCGGCCAGCGCGAGCCAGACGTCGATGGGGAGCCGTCGCCCGTGTGCGCGAAGCTGTCGGGCGGCGCGGGCCGCGGTGACGCCCACGAAGTCGACTCGACTCCGAAACGGACCAGGCGGAGCGGGTGGGGCAGGTGGGCTGATGACGGCGGGTGCTGCGCCTTCGGGGCCGGGCGTCGAAGGCCGTGCGGTGAAGACGTGGCCGCACCGGGTGCATTGCACGGGCGCTCCAGTGCCCAGCCGCGCGCGTTCGATGAGGTAGACCGTGTGGCACACCGCGCAGCGGAGGAGTTCCTGCGGCTGCCTCGCCACGTCGCCTGGATTCGTCGGCTCGGACTCGGAGGAGGGGAGCGTCGCAGGCCGGACTCCGAAGGTGACGTCGGCTCCATGGGCGCGGGCGTGCTCGACGGCTGGTGTGCCGAAGAACATGACGCCTTGTGGGCGCGGCGTCGGGGGAATGAAGGCCTCACCGTTCGAGCGCCGATAGCGGTGCTGACACACGGCGCAGGTGAGCTCGTCGTCGCGTTCGAACACGGCAGCCGACAGCTGTCTCGGCGTGTGGCACCGCGGGCAACGTGCCTCTCGAGAGACGGTAGCGTTCGATGCCAGCACTCCCGGCCGGAGCACGCGGTAGACGCCCTCGCAGCGGTGGCACTGCACGATGCGCCCGGTCGTCGGCACGTCCACGTGTCTGACCTCGTACCGCGTGTGACAGTCGGGGCAGCTGGCGTCGACCATGCGCCACTCGAAGACCTCGCTCGTGCGTTCGTTCGCCACCGGGGTGTGCGTCGCGTCGAGCCGAAGCGGCGGTGTCGGGGTGCTGGCCCCCGCGCCGAACAGCATCACGTGGCGGGGTGGTGGGCCCGAGGACAGGACGAGTGTGGGCGTCTCGGTGCGGGGCATGCCGAACACCGGCTGCGTCTGGGTGCGAGCGTCGTTCTCGATCGCGCGGGCCTCGCTCGCCTCGAGCATCAGGTGGCAGCGGCCACATTGCACACGGGCTTCTGGCTCCTCGAGCTCCGCGGCCGGCCAGCTCCAGGTGTTCTCGCAGCGCGGGCATCGCAGCTGAGTCAGGGCCTCGAGCCGGGGCGCTGCGCCATCGAACGTGGTGTTCACTGCACATCGAGAGCAGTGGGTCGGGCGCCGCTCCCGAGGCGTCGCATCGTCGATCGTCACCACCGTCAGACACTGGGGACAACGAAGCTGCACGGGCTGATCATAGACGCCAACGCGGGTGTTGCCGCTGGCGACTGGCGGCCTGGAGCGCGCAGCTCCTGAGCCGTCGAAGTGCACGGGCTTCGCAGCACCTCAACACGGGCCGCGCGACACTTCGGGCTCATTCCGCTCGGGGGAATCATGTCGATGACGCATACCTGGTGGTCGCGGCCCTGCGCCGACGTGGTGCAACGCGAAGCCATCACGCTCGACGTCGAGACGACCGTGCGTGAAGCGCTCGACGTGCTCTCGCGGCATCGCCTGCCTTCGGCGCCGGTGCTCGACGACAACCAGTGCCTGCTGGGGGTGGTGACGTGGCACGACCTGTTCGCGCTCATCACCCGTGTCGACGGTGAAGTGGAGGACGCGATGACGCCCCCGGTGGCGGCGTGGCACTCGATGCCTGTGAGTGCCGTGCGCCAGTTGATGCACGAGACCCGGGCGGCGCGTGTTCACGTCATCGACGACGAGGGCCGGCTGGTGGGCGTGGTGACCGCGCTCGAGCTCCTGGAGGGTTCATCGGCTGAAGCCCTCGCGGTCGACGAGCTTCACACCCCAGCCGGAGGGGAAGAGGCCGCGAATCATCCGGCCTGACCACTCGGTGCCGGCGCCGGCGAGCCCATCTCGTCTCAACCCTTCGAGCTGCGGCTTCACGCGCCGGGTCCACGCCTCGTCCTTCTCTGCATCGGTGCCGGTCGACACGGCGATGAACTCGGCGTCGAGCAGCCACACGTTTGCGTAGAGCCGAACGCCCTTTGACTTCAGGTCTGGCGCGAGCGCCCTCACGTACTCGGGGTCTCCGTGAATCCAGTGAATCGGCAGCGTGGTCATCTCGAGCAAGGCCCGCGCCTCGTCGGCCGACTGCACGCGCGGCATCACCTCGGCCGCCGGCAGCGCCGCATGAATCTGTGACAGCGCGTCGAGGTTCGAGTCGAAGAACAGAATTCGCTCCTCGGCCCGCTTTGTTTTCACGTCGGCGATGAACGCTCCGAGGTCGCCCGCCTTGTAGTCGATGAAGAAGGTGAGTCCCGATTCGGCGGTGGCGTCGAGCAGCTCGTCGAAGGTGGCGCCGCGGCAGCGCAGCAGGTCGGCGTCAGCACCCGCACAGCGCGCGTCCTTGAAGTGCAGCGCGTGGAACTCCTCGAGTGTGAGGTCAGCCACCTTCGGCGACTTCGTGGTGCCGAAGCGGGCCTCGAAGTCCGTCACCCGCAACACGTCGCTGTCGTGGTGCAGCACCACGTGGCCGTCCTTCGTGACGCGCACGTCGACCTCGACCATGGGCGCGCCCGCCTTCGCGCACGCGAGGTACGACGCGAGGCTGTTCTCGGGCTCGGTGTCGTCTCCGCACAGCCCGCGGTGGGCCGCGAACATCAGGTACTCGCAGGTCGAGTCGTGGAGGCACTGCGTTGGCGTGGGGACGAGCCTCGCGAATTTCGGAGGCGCCTCGCACGCGAGCACCAACAGCGCCGTCACCAGAAATCGCATGGTTGGCTTCGTACTGTCGGCCCCCACCCGTTTTCCAGAGAAGCAGAAACCTCCCCGTGCCATCGCGCGTAAAGTCCGCCGACGGTGCTTTGATTTCAAACGGTCGACGGGGAGCCAGATGTTCAATCGCCAGCCACTGCTCGAGCGCCTGCGCGCCGCGCGCCAGCGAACCGACGCGCTCTTCGAGTGGCTCAAGCCCGCGGCGTTGCTCGAGCGGCCCATCGCCGAGCGGCATCGGCTCCTCTTCTACGTGGGCCACCTCGACGCCTTCGACTGGAACCTGATCAGCCGCGACTGCCTCGGCCGGGCGCCGCGCGACGAAGCGCTGGAGCGCCTGTTTGCGTTCGGCATCGACCCCATCGACGGCGGCTTGCCCACCGACACCGCAGACGACTGGCCGTCGCCCGAGCGCGTGAGAGCCTTCGTGAAGCAGGCGCGCGCCGACGTCGACGCCGACCTCGCGACGGGCCCGCTCAACGGCTGGCTCACCGATGGCTGGGCCGTGCACCTCGCGGTCGAGCACCGGCTCATGCACGCCGAAACGCTCGCCTACCTGTTTCATCGCCTGCCGCTCGACACCCTGCACGCTGCGCCGATGCCGCAACGGCCGGCGACGCCCGTGCAGCACGCCGTCATTCACGTTCCGGAGGGCGCGGCAACGCTGGGCCTCTCCCGCCGGCAGTCTCCGCACGTCGCGTGGGACAACGAATACGAAGCGCAACGCCTCGAGGTGCCAGCCTTTCGCGTCGACCGCTACCCGGTGAGCAACGGTGAGTTCCTCCGCTTCGTCGAGGCTGGTGGCTACACGAGCCGCACGCTGTGGAACGACGCAGCCTGGGCGTGGCTCGAGCGCGAGAACGTGAAGCACCCCCGCTCATGGCGCCTCGTCGATGGGCAGTGGTGGCAGCGCGCGATGTTCACCGAGGTGCCGCTCCCGCACGCGTGGCCGGCGATGGTGAGTCACGCTGAAGCGACGGCCTTCGCCAGGTGGAAGGGCGCACGGCTGATGACAGAGCCCGAGTGGCATCGCGCGGCCCTCGGCACGCCCGAAGGTGGAGAGCGCTCGTTTCCCTGGGGCGCCCAGGCGCCCGTGCCCGGCGTGCACGGCACCTTCGGCTTCTCGTCCATCGACCCGACACCCATCGGCAGCTTCCCCGCGGGGCAGAGCGCGTTCGGCGTCGACGAGTTGATGGGCAACGGCTGGGAGTGGACCTCGACCGTCTTCGGCCCGTTGCCCGGCTTCGAGCCGCTGCCCTTCTACAAGGGCTACTCGGCCAACTTCTTCGACGGCAAACACTTCGTCCTCAAGGGCGCGAGCGCGTTCACCGACGTCACGTTCCTGCGGCGCTCGTTTCGAAACTGGTTTCAGCCGCACTACCCGCATGTCTTCGCGAAGTTCAGGCTGGTGCACGCATGACGAACTCGAAGGTGGTGGCGCTGCGCCCGCGCGCGCGGCGCTCGACGGCCCAGGTGGTGCGCGTCGAGGAGCCCGTCTCCAACCCGCTCGCGATGGCCGTCACGGCAGGGCTGCGCGCCCCGCAGAAGACGCTGCCGGCGGCGCTGCTGTACGACGACCTCGGCTCGGCGCTCTTCGAGGCCATCACACTCCTGCCCGAGTACGAGGTGACGCGCGCCGACCTGCGCCTCATCGACCGGCACGCGGGTGACGTGGCCGAGCAGCTCTGGGCGCCGCAGGTCGTCGAGCTCGGGCCCGGCGCTGGCCGAAAGGCGAAGCAGTTCCTCCAGCCGTACAGCCGTGGGCGTCAGGTGCAGTTCTCGGCCATCGACGTGTCCGAAGCGGCGCTGCGTGACTGTCAACGCACCGTGGAGCAGCTCTCGAACGTGACGGTGTCGTTGGTGTGCGCGCGCTACCTCGAGGGGCTCCAGGCGGTGATGGCGCGGCGCACCGACGAGCCCCTGCTCGTGCTCTTCCTCGGCAGCAACCTGTCGAACTTCGAGCGGCCCGACGCGCAGGCGTTTCTGTCGGCGGTTCGCGCCACGCTGGAGCCGGGCGATGGGCTGCTGCTCGCGACCGACCTCGACAAGCCGGTGGAGCAGTTGCTGCCTGCGTACGACGACGCCTCGGGCGTGACCGCTGCCTTCGACAAGAACCTGCTGGTGCGGCTCAACCGCGAGCTCGACGCCGACTTCGACGTGCGCGCGTTTCGCCATGAGGCGCGCTGGAGCGCTGGGCACCGCCGCATCGAGATGCACCTCGTCGCCACCCGCGCGATGGAGGTCACCGTGAAGGCGACGGGCGACGTCTTCCACTTCGACGAAGGCGAGTCGTTGTGGACCGAGTCGAGCCACCGCTTCCGCACCGACGAGCTGCGCGCCTGGGGCACGGCCGCCGGCTTTCACACGCAGGCGCAGTGGGTCGACCCG
>JAACJQ010000202.1 GCA_016879935.1 Archangiaceae bacterium
CGCGACGGCTGGTGGCTCCGCGATGGCTGGTGGATCCGCGACGGCTGGTGGCTCCGCGATGGCTGGTGGCTCCGCGACGGCTGGTGGCTCCGCGACGGCTGGTGGCTCCGCCGGTGGTTCGGTGTCGCTCCCGCCGGTGGTGGTCATCGCTCCGGTCTCTGCGACGACGGCTGGCGCGCTCGTCATCGTCGACGGCACGGGAACCAGCGACCCTGAAGGTGACGCGCTCACCTTCTCGTGGAGCTTTGGCGACGGTGGGCGTGCTGGTGGCTCGACGGCCGCCCACGTCTACGGCTCCGCTGGCACCTTCACCATCACGCTCACCGTTCGCGACGCGACGGGCGCACGAGCCAGCGCGACCACGACGGTGATGGTGGCTGCGGGCCCCACGCCGGGCACTCCGGTTCCTGTCACCGTGAAGGTGAAGGACCTCACGGGCGCATTGCAGGCTGGCGCGACGGTGAGCCTCGTCGGAGGAACTGCCAGCGCGACGACGAACGCGAGCGGCCTCGCGACGCTGCAGGTGCCACGTGGCGTCGCTCAGACGCTGCGCACGGTGAAAGCGGGCTTCGCCTCGAAGGTCTCGGTCGTCGCGCTCACGAACACGCAGACCTCAGGTCACCTCGACGTGGTGTTGCGCGCGCGTGAACCCTCCGACACCGTCGACGCAACGACCGGCGGCATCGTGACGGGGTTCAACGGCGCGGTGCTCGAGCTGCCTGCGGGTGCGCTCGTCGATACGAACGGCGTGGCGGTCACGGGCTCCATCGAGGTCGCGCTCACGCCGGTCGACGTCGCGCGCAACGCCGACGCGTTTCCCGGCGCGTATTTCGGCATATCGCCCTCGGGCACGAGCGGGCGGCTCGCGAGCTACGGCACCACCGAGTTCTCGCTCACGCAGAACGGAGCCCCGCTGAACCTCGCGCCTGGCCGCACCGCTACCATCGAGCTGCCGATGGACGTCGACCGCCAGCTCAACGGGAGCGCCATCACCGTCGGCACCGGCGTGCTCCTCTGGTCGCTCGACGAGACGACGGGCCTCTGGGTGCACGAAGGCTCCGGCACGGTCGTGGCCTCGACGAGCATGACCGGGCTCTCGCTGCGCGCAACCGTCGGTCACTTCAGCTGGTGGAACGCCGACACCTTCGTCCTCACGCGCGCGAACCCGCAGCCGCAGTGCTGCATCGACGGCGACTTCGACGGCCTCTGCGATGCCAACGGCACTCCGGAGTACTGCTGGCTGCGCGGCACCACGAGCTGTCCCAACGGGCCCGCGTGTCCTGCCGTGCCGGCGTTGCCCACGACGGTGGCCGAGACGTTCATTCCCGGAAGCGGAGGCGTCGCGCTGCCGGTGCCCGCGAACGTGCCGGTGTTTCTCATCGCCGACGCTCCGAACGGCACGCACCACGGCGTGCTCCAGTACATGGGGCTGCCGAACGCGAACGACGTGCCCGTGATTCTGATGACGCCGACGGGCATCGATGGTGGAGCCGTCGATGTCACGCTGCCGAGCGTTCAGACCGGCACGTTGACGACGCCGGCTGATCAGCACGTGTACCGCTTCGTCGGCCAGGCCAACGACTTCCTCGCGGTGCGGGCGTTCCGCGCGAACGGCCTGCCGCTCGAGGGCACGGTGCGCGTCGATGGCCCCAGGGGCTACACGCACGACCAGGTCGCCTTCGGTTACGGAGGCACCGTCAGCCGCGGCGGCACCATCACCATGCGCTTGCCGTTCTCGGGGCAGTGGCTCGTCTCGGTGAAGGGCACGGCTGGCCTGCCCAACGCGTACTCGCTCTCGCTGTCGACGACTCCGGCTGGAGTCTTCATCACCTCGACGTCACCTTCGTACGGAGCGGTCGATGTGCCGCTCGACGCGGGCGTGTGGGCGCAGTTCTCGGGCTCGCTCGCTGGAACGCCGACCGCCAGCAACACCTCGGGTCTCTTCATCGGGAGCGTGACCGAGGTTGGCCAGACGCGCGCGTTGTCGTCGCAGCAGCTCGTCATCAACCGGCCCGCGCCGCTGTTCGCCGACACGAACTATTCGCTCGCCGTCATCGGCAGCCAGCTGTCCACGGGCTTCATCGTCGGCACTGGCGTCGATGGTGGGCAGGCCGACTGGCAGGGGCGGGTGATGATTCCCTTCCGAACCGCGCGGGTGCCGGGCGAGCCGTCGGTCGTCGAGCGTGATGTTTCGTCTCGCCGCGCGGCCGCGATGTTCGACGATGGCCGGCGCCTGTTCGCGTGGGGAGACAACGAGCTCAAGGTCGCCAGCTACACGCCCGACGCAGGGTGGACGGCGCCGCAGGTGCTCAGCGGTGGCACCAACTGGATTCCGTGTCTGGCGACCAATGGCTCGCGCGCGCTGCTGGCCAGTGCGCAACAGGGCGCCGTGAGCACCTCGTGGTGGAACGGGAGCCGCTTCAGCCCTGTCATCTCGCTCGGCAGCGGTGTTCCCACCGCGGTCGTCGGCTGCGCGCTCTCGTCGACGCAGGGCCTCATCGCGTATCAGTCGAACGGCTCTCCGCTCACGACCCAGACGTGGCTTGTCGCGTCGTCGGCCGATGGTGGCTGGCAGGCGCCGCTGCTGGCGATGAGCGATGGCGGCACCATGCAGGGCAAGATTCCCGCTGCGATGAACGCCGCTGGAGCCGGCCTCGTCGCGTGGGCCCGGCTGGGCCCCAATGGCCGCACGCTCGACACCGCGCGCCTCACTCCCACGGGCTGGGTGGTCGAGCCCGAGACGGTGTTGGTGGCGAACCAGCCGCAGTCGCTCGGCGTCGGCGTCGACGACGTCGGCACGATGGTGGTGACGTGGTTCGACGCGGTGGGGCTGACCTACCGGGCCATCGTTCGTGTCGGCGGCGTGTGGAGCGCTCCGACGACGGTCTTCGTCGCCACGTCGAACCCCATCGCGTGCACCAACAGCGACGTGCAGGTGGTGCCGACGGCGGGTGGAGGCTTCACCGTCTTCGCCTGCGTCGGAACGATGGTAGGCGTGCAGGTGCTCGCGCGTTCGTGGAGCGGCGGCATGTGGGGCACGACCGACGTGGTGGCGACGGTGGCGGGCGCAGGGCCGCTCCTCGTGAAGGCCGACCACGCCGGCCTGGCGTGGTTGCCCTCGGACACGGCCGGCCGCGGGTTGCGCGCCAACGGCACGTGGGGCCCGCTCTTCACGCAGCCGGGGCCGGGAGTGAACGGCACGCTCCCCGTCGTGAGCCCGGGCGGAAGGACCGGCTTCGTCTACGACCTCGACTCGCACGAGGCGTTCCTCGAAGGGCCCTGAGCCGTCACACGGCGAGTTCGTCTTCGGCGAAGTCGGCGAGCCACGTCGTGGCGCCATCGCCGCGCTCGCAACACTCGACGACGAAGCGGTCGGCGTGCCCGTCTGCGCGCAGCACGTCGACGAGCGTGCCCACGTCACCGACGCTGGGAACGCGTGTGTTCACCCTCCACGCGTCGCGATTCTGGCCGTCGCTCAGCTTCACCACACGCACGAGCGCGAATGGGCGAAGCGTCGACACCTGATCAGTTCGGCTTCGCGTCGGCGAGCAATGTCTTGAGCCGCGGCACCAGGTCGTCGACCGCTCCGGGGCCCTTCACCGAGCCCTCGATGTGTTTGCCGGTCGCCTTCCCATCGGGCCCGGGCAGCGCGAAGACCGGAATGAACTGCGACTCGTAGCCCGACAGCAGCATGCGCTCGGCGTCGGCCTGGGCATCGAAGGCGACGAGGTCGAGGGCGCCGACTTTTCCGGTCAGCTCTCCGCGGTCGACGGCCTCGTGGAAGTAGCGGCACGGCTCGCACCACGGCGCGCCGGCGTAGAGCAGCACGCGGCGGTTTTCGGCCTTCGAGCGCTCGAGCTGGCTGGCGAGAATCGTCGAGACCGGCCCATCCATCGGTGGGGTGATGAAGCGCACGGTGGCGTTCGGGTCGATGGCGGGAGCAGGCGGCGGCTGCTTCGTGCAGGCGAGGACGAGGCAACCGCAGACGGCGATGAGACGCATGACACGGACGTTCGCCGAGCCTGCGCACCGTCGCAACTCTCGCGCACCTGGGAGACACTCCGAACCGCGTGGTGACCCTGCCCGAAGACACGGCCTTTCTCGACGCGGCGCGTGCGGCCGTCATCGCGAGCGGGTTGATGCGGGCGCCCCGGTTCGAGGCCAGCGGCCGCTTCGTCGAAGGCACGCTCCAGCTCGACCTGCTCAACGCGTGGCACCGCGCGAGCCTCGCCGAGCTCATCGCACCGAAGACGTTGGTGAGCGCGTGCTCGTTTGGCCGCATCGACCTCGTGGAGCGCGCCATCGCTCGCCACGACGCCCTCGACCCGGCGACCATCGAGGCCGCCATCGGCGCGTTCGTCGTCACCGACCTGCACGTGGCCTGCGTCGAGCAGCTGTTCGCCGCGGGTGTTCCGCATCATCGCTCCCACCTCGAGACGTGGAGAGCGGAGTCGACGGGCAGCGAACACGACCGCCGTCTTCTCGAGCTGCTCCAACGCGCATGACCGAAGCCGACCTGTTGGCTGCCATCGCCGAGACGCCCGACGCCGAGGAGCCGCGCCTCGTCTACGCCGACCTGCTCGCTGAACGGGGTGACCCGCGTGGTGAGCTGATGCACCTGCAGCTGAAGCTCGCGAAGCAGGAAGACGCTGCGGTTCGACGACGGGAGCGCACACTCATCGAGCAGCACCACGAACGACTGCTCGGAACGCCGTTCTCGCCCGACATCACCTGGAGCTTCGACCGCGGCTTCCCCACCGGCCGCTTCGCGCACGCGGGCGTGTTCGTGACGGTGCGCGACGGCCTCTTTGGGTGTCTGCGGTGCTTCGCCGATGGCACCGCCATCAAGGTCTCCATCGGCGGCGCCTTCGGGGTGAGCTCACTCGCGCGGGTCGTCGAGTGGTTCGTGCGCGGCTACCACGACTCGGGCCCGTACGAAGTGGCGCTGGTCGAGAACGCCTCGCCCTCGTTCACGAGCACCATCACGAGCAGCGCCGGCAGCGTCGAGTATCGCGGCATCATCTCGGGGCGCGTCATCACCCTCGACTGGAAGAGTCACATCAACGGCGCGTCGGGGCAGGACCGCTTCGAGTTGATGGGCACACAGCTGTGTGACGGGCGGCTCCCCTGACGATGGATGCGTGAACGAGGCGGGGTTGCTAGTGGTGCGCGATGAACGCGCCGCTTCGCTGGAGTCTGCTCGACCTCGCCACCGTCGCTCCCGGGCAGTCGGTCGGTGAGGCGCTCGCCAACACCGTCTCACTGGCGCAGCACGCCGAGCAGCTCGGCTTCGAGCGCGTCTGGTACGCCGAGCACCACAACTTCGCCTCCATCGCGTCGTCGTCGCCGGCGGTGTTGATTGCCCACGTCGCTGCGCACACGAAGACAATTCGACTCGGCGCCGGCGGCATCATGTTGCCCAACCACGCGCCGCTCACCATCGCCGAGCAGTTCGGCATGCTCGAGCACCTGCACCCCGGGCGCATCGACCTCGGCCTCGGCCGCGCGCCCGGAACAGACCAGGCCACCTTCCGCGCGCTGAGACGCCGCCCCGAATCGGCCGACGCGTTTCCCAACGACGTGCTCGAGCTGCAGGCGTTCCTCGACGACGAGTCGGCGATTCCCGGCGTGCACGCGAACCCGGGGAGAGGCACCCACGTGCCGCTCTACATCCTCGGCTCCTCGTTGTTCGGCGCGTCGCTCGCGGCCGAGCTCGGGTTGCCCTACGCGTTCGCCTCGCACTTCGCGCCGCACGCCCTGGAAGAGGCGGTCTCGCTCTATCGCGCCCGGTTTCGGCCGTCGGAGCAGCTGAAGGCGCCGTACGTCATCGCGGGCCTCAACCTCGTCGCGGCGCCGACCCGTGCGCAGGCCGAGGCCGAATTTCATGTACGCAAGCGCGGCATGGTGTCGGCGTTGTTCGGCCGCGGTCGAACGCTCTCGGACGACGAAGGTGATGCGCTGCTTCGTTCTCCAGCAGGCGAGCAGGTCGCGCAGATGCTCTCGTGCGCCGCCGTCGGCACGCCTGACGAGGTGAAGCGCACCGCAGAGACGTTCGCCGTTCGCGCGCAGGCCGACGAGCTGATTCTCGCGCTCGGGTCGCCGACGCTCGAGGGGCGGGTGCGGTCGATGGACCTGCTGCACGCGTCGCTGCGTTGAGGCCTGACCGATACGCGTTCTCTCACCGTCAGCTGGTGACGGAGACCCTCGAGCCGAACGCCTTCACGGCCGCCGCCTCGACCTGCGGGCTCACGTGCAGGTGCTCGAGCGTGGTGCTCGACCCACCCAGCCCCTGAAGGTCCTTCTCCGTCAGCCCCGTGCTGCGAACCCGGAGCCGTTTCAGTGAGCGGCCTCTGCGGAGCACCAGCTCCACCGAGCGCGCCGTGATGCCTTCGTTCCACCCGAGCTCGAGGCTCGTGAGCTGGGGAAAGAAGGGCGCCTCGACCAACGCCTCGACGCAGGCGTCATCGAGCTGCGCGTCGTTGAGCTCGAGGGCCTCGAGCGCGGGGAACACGGCCCTGGCGAGCACCGCTGCTCCAGCGGGGCCAAAACGATTGCCGGCGAGGCGAAGCGAACGAAGTCGGCTCCACTGCGGCGTGCCGAACGCTTCGAGTGCGTTGGCGTCGAGCTTCTGAAAGCCCACGTCGAGGCGGCGCAGTCGGGCGGTCGTCGGCTCCAGCGAGGTCGCCTTCAGCTGCGCCGGCTTCAGCGCCGTCAGCGCAACGTCGACCAGCGGCGTCGTCGCGAAGATGGTCTGTCGCCCCGAGATGAACTTCGTCGCGTCGGCCACCACCCCGCTGACGAACCCGTTGTCCCACTTCCAGGTTCGCACGAACGCGCGCATCGGCTCGAGCCAGGCCTTCGCGTACGTCTTGAGCAGCTTCGCCTCGCGCGCCTGCAGCTCGGCCGGGTCGCCCTGGAAGATGGGCTTGTTCCACGAGGTGCCCTTCGCGCCGTGGAGCGGCCGCCCCAGCGCGCATTGGAGCTGAATGAACTCACCACGAGGGTCGCCGCGCTCGACGAGCCAGTCGGCGAACACCAGCCGGCTCTCGAGGTCGTCTGCGTCGGCGAGCACGGCGTCGAGCAGCTTCTGGCCTGTCGAGTCGAGCGGCAGGTTCGTCGGAGGAGGTGGTGTCTTCGCGGCGCGGGCCATCGCCCGAAGGCTACCGGAGCGTCACGCCTTCGTCGGCTTTCGTCGTCGCGTGCCCGAGAGCGCGGCCTTCAGCGCAGCGAGGCGCTGCTCGTCGTCGACGGTCGCGATGGCCGGTGGCTCCATGCGGGGAAAGACGATGCCCACCGCGCCGCCGAACGGCTTCAGCACCCGATTCAGGGTGTCGAGCGTGGGGTTCGCGTCGGGCCGCTCCTCCAGCTTCTGCAGCGCTGCGGTCGAGACTCCGACGATGCGCGCGAACGTCTCGCGGTTCTTCTTCAGCACGACGGCGCGCAGGAACCGCACGGCCTCGCCGAAGCGCCACTCACCCGAGTGCACCAACCTCGCGACGTCTTCGAGCAGCGCCTTTCGCTGCAGCGGGCCCATCGCAGCGAGCGCTTCACGGTTCACAGCAGCCCCCACGTGCGCAGCCGCGCTTCGGTCTGGTTCAAGCCGAGCGCGGGAAACTCCAGCGTCTCACGCGGCAACCCGAGCTCGCGCAGCAACGCGGGGAGCGTCACCAGTCGTTCAGCGAGCTCACGCAGGCCCGCGCGCACGAAGCCCTCGTTCTCACCGAAGGTCGGCAACAGCCCGCGCCAGTCGACCTCGCCGCCCTTCTCGAAGTCGCGCCACTGGGTCGTGCGGGTGATGCCCTCGAGGTCCATCTTCATGGGCGCGAAGTCGTAGACGGGCGCGAGCCACACCGAGTCGGCGCTCTTGAGCAGCGCCGTGTTGCGTCCGTGGTTGTCGGAGTTGCCGAAGACGAGGTTGAGCACGTCGCGCTGCACGTACTCGAGGAGCAGCCTCGGCCAGTCGGCGGCGGGCACGAGCGTACGCAGCGCGCGCAGCACGTCCTGGTGACGCAGCCTCGCGCCTGGCCGTGCGCCGAGCAGTGAGAACATCGACTCCACGCCGAGGCGAACTTCGCGGCCTTCATGCCGACGCACGTCGAAGCGCGGCAGCCACAGGCTCGGGCCCGCTTCACCTTCGTGAAGCTCGAGGCCCTCTTCCGAAATCGTCGCCACACCCAGCCTCGTGAGCGCGCGGTAGAAGACGTACTCGGAGCGGAGAATGAGCTGGTCGCGCTCACGCCTGCTTCGCGCGAACTTCACCAGCACGTGTGCGGCCTGGCTCTCGGGTTCGTCCTGCCACACGTCGATCCACACCTGGTCTGCCTCACGCCTCAGCAGCAGCTTGGGGGAGTCACCGCCAGCGCCCGTCGCTCCGCCCACCTGCGCGCCGTGATCAGCCGCCCACGCGATGAACCCCTGCTCACGGTCGATGACCTGCTGCGCAGCGAATCGCCGAGGCGTCTCGGTCTTCGGTGGCACGGCCTCGGCGATGCGAAGGTTCCCGACGGGCGCCACCGTTCCCTGCTGGAGCAGGCGGAAGTCGCTCGCGAGTGCGTCGGCCAGATTCAGCCGGTCGAGCCACCACCGACGCGCGCTGCCCATGGGCCTGAGGTCATCGAGAAACGCAGGCCACGTCGGGAGGCTCGCGGGCCCAAACTCGAGCGGCAGGGTGACGCTGGTGCCGACGTCGAACCGCGTCGTTCCCACCCAGCGGTCGAGGTACTCGTAGGCGTACTCGAAGTAGGAGCGGGCCTGGTCGCCAGCGAACTCCTCCGGGAACTCGAGCGTCGCAGCCGCCTGCCACGCCCCGTCGAGAAGTGCTTCGAACGTGACGGAGGCCATCGATGCTTAAAGTATCAAAACCCTGTTCGATTTGGTGCGGTTCACCTTCTTTAGTGCACGAAGGCGTCAGATTCTGCTGCCGTTCAGGTACTTCAGTACACGAACGCTCACCGCACCGAGACGAGGGTCGGAGCGACCGGAGGCGTCGCCGGCGTGTTCTGCGCGATTGCGTTCTTCACGATGGAGGTCGGCACGACGGCGACGCCGGCGAAGATGCCGAACGCGCGCGACGTGGGCAGGAAGCCGGCCTCGACGCCCGCGCTGAACGCAATCTGCGGAATCGGGTTGATGTTGAGCGACACCCACCAGCCGCCATCGACCGGCACGCGCTCGGCGTCGCCATAGAAGCCCCACGGGCCAGTCGAGGCGCCCCACACGTCGGTGAAGTTCCACGTCGCAGTGAGTGACGCTCCGCCGCGCGGCGCCGGCGTGCCTCCCAGGTCGAACGCGTTGAAGGTGAGCGTCGCGTCGAAGACCAGCTTGCCGAACGTCTTGCTCGCGTAAAGCCACGCCGAGAGGTCGATGGTCTGCTGCAGCGCCTCACCATCGAAGCGCGTCGGCACCGACACGTGGAGCGACGTCGAGACCGTCGGCGCGAACTCGCTCTCGTCGACGAAGACGTACTTGCCCGCGAGCGACACGCCGTCGAACGCGTGGCCACCGAGCGTGTTGGCCCACACCAGCATGTTCGCCGTCGCCAGCTGCAGCTGCAGGTGGTCGGTGAGCGAGTACTTGAGAATGAGGTTGCTGCCGTGCACGAGGTCGAAGCTCGTGCCCTGCGCGTCACCCGAGTAGTTCGTTTCGATCTCGAAGTGCCCCGCAGGCACGATGCCCGCTGCGCAGCACGGGCTCGGCGGAACCGCTTCCACCTCGGGCGGAACGCCGGTTTCGTCGTTCACCGAGCCGACCTGGGCAAAAGACGACCACGCCACCATGACGGTGGCCAACGACAGCATTCGTTTCGACATTGGGAGGGCTCCGGGAGGGAGAGACCCTTCACCCCGTTGCAGGCTTTGCGCCGATCACCTTCGCCAGTCGTTTCGCGATGACACAGCGAGGTCGGGGAGGGTCGGCGAAACCGGCCGGGTCCATCGCTGCACGGGGGCGCTTCGACCTCGCGCGAAGGTCGACGCAGACTCAGCTGATCAGCTCGTCTTCAGCAGCAGGTGTGCGTGGAGCGAGAATGCAGGCCGCCATCCGACACGTGCGTCAGCCGTGCTCCCTCGCCAGAGGCAAGCGAACCGTGACGCACAGCCCGGGGCGCTGGTTCTCCACCGTGACGGAGCCACCGTGCGCCTGCGCGATGCGCCTGGTGAGCGAGAGGCCCAGACCGAGCCCGCCGGGGCTGGCACTTCGGGCGCGCTCTCCACGAAAGAAGGGCGTGAAGAGCCGCTCGAGCTCGGATTCTGGAATGCCGGGGCCCGAGTCGCTCACGCGCAGCACCCACGCTCCGTCCGCAACGGCGCACTCGAGCCGAATCGGACTCGCCCCGTGCCGAGCCGCGTTCTCGAGCAGGTTGTCGATGGTGCGGCGAACGAGGCCCGCGTCGGCCAGCGTCGCCACCTCGGCGTTCGTCACCTCGAGGCTCACGGCGGGCCAGCGCTCGCGGAAGCGGCTCGTACAGGCCTGCACGAGCTCGTTCAGCTGACACGGCTCGAGACGAAGAGGCAGCTCCACCGGCCCACCCAGCCGCGCGAGCATGAAGACGTCGTCGATGAGGCGCTCGAGCTCGGCCAGGTCTTCGCCCACCTCGGCCAGCACCGACTGCGCTTCGGAGGGAGCGGTCTCGCCAATCTCCAGCGCGACCCGAACCCGCGCCAGCGGCGTACGAAGCTCGTGGGAGACGTTCGCGAGCAGCTCGCGCTCCGTCGTTCGTGCACGGGCGAGGTGTGCGGCGAGGCGGTCGATGCGCTGGGCCATCTCTCCGAGCTCGTCCTTCCGCTCGATGCCAGTCCTCGCGGCGTAGTCACCCGCGGCGAGCTGCGCGACGGCCTTCGCCATCGAGTCGATGGGCCGTGCCACGGTGCGTGACAGCACCACCGCCATCACGAACAACCCCAGCACGCTGAGGCCCACCAGGAAGAAGGCCTGCCGGCCGGGCCAGGCGAGCGGCGCGCGCACCGCCACCAGCGTGCCCGAGCGCGTCACCGAGAAGAGCTCTGCGCCGCGTGCGAACCGGCCCGTCGCCACCAGCTGCGCCCGCTCGTCGTCACGCAGGGGCGCGGGCGCTTCGCCTCGCACCAGCTCGACCCCGTCAGCGCGCGTGACGCGAATGCCCGCGGCCCACTCGGTGGCGCCCCACTCGAGGGCGGCGCGCAGGCTCGCCTCGTCGTCTGCCACCTGGCCAAGCCACTGGGAGAGCAGCTCGGAGCGCGCCGACGGCCACACGCCGATGGGCAAGGAGCGCAGCGCGAACAGGCCGGTCATCACCACCACCATCTGCACGAGCGCCACGGTCCAGATGCGCCAGAACAGACTCATTCGTCGTCTCCTGGTGGTGCGAAGACGTAGCCGGCGCCACGCACGGTGCGCAGCCAGCGTGGCCGTTCGGGCTCCTGCTCGAGCTTCTGGCGAATGCGGAAGATGGTGACGTCGATGCTGCGGTCGAAGGACTCCTCGGTGGAGCCGCGCGCGAGCTCGAGCAGCCGCTCCCGGCCCACCACCCGGCCTGGCCGCGACGCGAGCGCGTAGAGCACCGCGAACTCTCCCGCCGTCAACCGCACCGGGCGCTCGTCGATGCTCACCGTCAGCCGCGCCGGGTCGATGACGAAGCCTCCGTAGCGCACCTCGGGTTTCGTCGCCGTCACCTGCCCACGCGAGCGGCGCACGTGCGCCCGCACCCGAGCCACCAGCTCTCGCGTGGAGAACGGCTTCGAGACGTAGTCGTCGGCGCCACTCTCGAGCGCCAGCACCTTGTCGGCTTCGTCGGTGCGCGCGCTGACCACCACGATGGGGGTCTCGAGGCGCTGCCGCAGGCGCCTCGTCACCTCGTGGCCATCGACTCCCGGCAGCCCGAGGTCGAGCAGCACCAGGTCGACGTGCGTCGTGGCCAGCGTCTCGAGCGCCGCTTCACCCGTGCCGACGACCGTCGACGTCATGCCGTGCTGCTCGAGGCCCCGCATCACCAGCCGGGCCAGGCGGGTGTCGTCTTCGACGATGAGCACGTGAAGCGAAGGCATGGTGATGACGCCGCTCCTTGCACCGCGCGACGCGCAACTGAAGGGCCGAAATCTTTCGTCATCGAGACGACATGCCGGAGGAATGGAGGCGGGCGAGCGTTCGGGCATGCGATTGCTCCTGCTGATCAGCTGTCTGCCGCTGCTGGCGTGCCCCGAGAAGGCGAGGGAGCCGTTGCCGCCCATCGCCGACGTGTGCAGCCGGCCGAAGCGCTCCACGCCCGACTTCGCGGCCGACGTCGCGCCGCTGTTGGGCAGGCACTGCACGACCTGTCATCGCGCGGGCGGCATCGGGCCCTTTGCGCTCGAGAGCAGCACCGCGGCCGCCACGTTCGCGACCGCCATCAAGGCCTCGGTGTGCGCTCGCCACATGCCGCCCTGGCCGCCGCACCGCGACTGCAACCAGTTCACGCACGACCGCTCGCTCAGCGACGACGAGCTGCTCACGCTGCGCGATTGGGTCGACGACGGCGCGAAGGTGCCAGCCACGCCGATGAGCCTGAGCGCGACGGCCCCGACGTCTGGCCCACGCGCCGACGCCGTGCTGACGCTGCCGGCGCCCTACGTGCCGGTGACGAGCCCCGACGACTACCGGTGCTTCGTCTTCGACCTGCCCTTCGACGACGAGCGCTTCATCACCGGCTTCGGCGTGCGCCCCGACCGCCGCGCGAGCGTGCACCACGTCGTGGTGTTCAAGGTGAGCGCCGACCGCGCGCAGCCAATGGTCGAGGCGCAGGCGGCGTCGACCGATGGGCCCGGCTACCCGTGCTTCGGTGGGCCCAGCCCCGCTGTGAAAGGAGCGAAGGTGACGGCGAAGGGCCTGCCGTCGATGGTGGGCATCTGGGCGCCGGGGGTCGAAGGCGTCGACTTCCCCGCTGGCACCGGCATCAGGTTGCCACCGGGCAGCAAGCTGGTCGCGCAGGTGCACTACAACGTGCAGACCCCGAACCCCGAGGCTGACCGCTCGAGCATCACCCTCGAGCTCGAGCCCACCGTGACGCGCGAGGCCTTCATGATTCCGTTCGGCAACCCGTCGTGGGTGCAGAGCGGCACCATGACGATTCCAGCGCGCGCGCGTGACACCGCGCACTTCTTCCGCCTGAGCGCGTCGACGTTGACCAACCGCGCGAGCAAGAACGTGCTGTCGGCCTCGGAGCCGGTCGAGCTGCTGGGCCAGATGCTCCACATGCACACGCGCGGGTCGTGGGCGTCCTTCTCGGTCGAGCGCGCGTCGGAGTCGGTCTGTGCGCTCAACATTCCCGCGTGGGACTTCCACTGGCAGGGCATGTACTTCTTCGAGAAGCCCATCGTGGTGCAGCCCAGCGACGAGTTTCGTATCGAGTGTCACTTCGACAACAGCGGTGGCGACGAGGCGCTAACTGGGGAGAAGGCACCAACGACGAGATGTGCGTGGGCTTCTCGTACGTGACGTCGGTCGCGCGGTGACGTCGATGCGGGTGTGACGGTCAGCGCCGAACACGAGCGGTGAGCGCCTTGAGGAAGTTGCGGAGGAACTGGTCTCCGCACGGGCGGAAGTTGCGGTGGTCGGCTTTGCGAAAGAGCGCGCTCAGCTCGGGCCGTGAGACCTCGAAGCCGGCCGACTTCATCATCTCGACGAGGTCTTCTTCTTTCAGCTCGAAGGCGACGCGCAGCTTCTTGAGCACGGTGTTGTTGGTGACGTTGGCTTCGGCGGGGTGCGAGTGCCCCTCGGGCGGAGGACCACGCCGGTGAATGACGAGCCCGTCGAGGAACTGGCCGAGCGTGGTGGCGTCACAGAGCACGAAGCCTGCTTCGTCTTCGCGTTTGAGGAGCGCGGTCACGTGTTTCGGCGTGACGCTGCCACCACCGAGCCGAATGATGTCGCAGAGGCCCGCGTCACCCACGTCGAGCATGAACCGCACGCTGCGCAAGACATCGTTGCCAATCATGCGGCTGCTTCTACCGGTGGTGCGGCGCCGAGACGCTGAGGAAAGTGGGGCTATGGTTCGCGCGTGAACAGAGCGGCCCTGCTGGTGGTGTTCGTGGTGTCGACATCCACCTGCGGCACCCGGCCGAGGGTGACGGCCAGCGAGTACTGTGAACAGCTGCCGGTCGCGCTGTGTGAGTTCTATCGCCGGTGCGGCGTCGCAGACCCCCAGGCGAGCTGTGCGGCGATTCTCTCGTTCAGCGACCCACTGGACGAGCCGGTGAATTGCAGGAACTTCGGAATGCCGTTCGAGCCGGAAGGCGCCGCCAGGTGTCTCGCGGTGTTTCGCGACCAGAGTTGCGGCACCTCGAGTGCCTTCTGCAATCCGTCGTTTTCTTCGGTCGAAGGCGCCGCGTGCGGCACGGGCTGTGGCCCCGGCCTGACGTGTTCGGGGTCGTGCGGGCGCGGCACCTGTGTGGCGCGCTGTGACGCGCGCACTGGCGCGGGCTGCGCTCCAGGCGGGGTGGGAGAGGTGTGCTCTCGAACGGGCAACCCCGCCTGCGCGGCAGGCCTGCGCTGTGTGGCAGACCGCTGCCAACTCGTCCCGCCTGCGCCGGAAGTGACCTGCCTCGTCGATGGTGACTGCGCATCGGGCGCGAAGTGTGACGTCGTCGAGCGCCGGTGCAGCTTTGGCCGCAAGCTCGGCGAAGCGTGCGACCCGTCATCGCGTTGCCTGCGCGGCCTCTCCTGCTCCTCGAACAGGTGTCTTCGAATCGTCGACGTTGGTGCGGCCTGCGGCCCGGGTGAGGAGTGCCCGACCGGCACCTTCTGCAAGGGCGTGTGCACTCCGCTCGGAGACGCGGGAATGCCGTGTCCCTGCCTTGGAGGGCTCTCGTGCGTCGGCGCCACCTGCGTTCGGCAGGTGGTCGCTGAAGGAGCGTCGTGCTCGCTCGACGCTCCAGCGCCTGCATGCGACACAGGCCTGCAGTGCATGTTCGTCGGCGACGCCGGGGTGAGAACCTGCGTGCGCACCGAGTCGACCATGACGCCGTCGACGTGCCCCTGAGAACTGCAGAATTCACCCCCGAAATTCTCCCGCGCTTGCGTAGCGGCTTTGCACTTCGCTCAGGAGCCGAGAACGGCGCGACGCAGACAATGACTGCGTATGTCCTACCAAATCAGATCAGGCGACACGCTCTCGGGAATCGCAGCTCGCAACCACACGACGGTCGCCGCGCTGCTTCGCGCGAACCCCCAGATTCGCAACCCCAACCTCATCATCGCGGGCCACCGGCTCAACCTGTCCGGCTCGTCCGACAGCTTCCCGCCTGCGCCCAGCGGCGGTGGCGCCCGCTACACCGTTCGTCCCGGTGACACGCTCTCGGCCATCGGCGCGCGCTTCGGCGTCAGCTACCAGTCCATCGCGGCCGCCAACGGCATCGCGAACCCGAACCGCATCTACTCGGGCCAGCAGCTCGTGATTCCCGGCCGCGGAAACCCGACGCCGACGCCGACGCCCGGCCCCACGCCGACGCCCACGCCCGGCCCCGTCTCTGGCATCGAGAACCGCCCCGGCGTTCGTGGCACCGCGCGCCAGGCCATCGACTTCTTCATGTCGAAGGGCCTCACGCGGGCGCAGGCCGCGGGCATCGCCGGCAACCTGCTCCACGAGTCGGGCTTCAACCCGAGCGCGGTCGGCGATGGCGGCACCTCGTTCGGCATCGCGCAGTGGCACAACGGTCGTGGCGCAGCGATGAAGCAGTGGACGGCCGCGCACGGCTACTCGCCCACCTCGTTCAAGGGCCAGCTCGAGTACCTGTGGCACGAGCTCAACAACAGCGAGAGCAACGCGCTCGGCAAGCTGCGCCAGACGAGCTCGCCGTACGACGCGGGCATGGCGTTCTGCCGGTACTTCGAGCGCCCGGCGGTCATCAACCCCGCGCGTGGTCAGGCCGCCGAGCGGTTCTATCGCGAGAGCCTGAGCTGATCAGCCTCGCCGCGTCTCGTCGTCGAGCCGCAGCCCGAGGGTTGCCGAGAGCCTGCGAGCCACCTTCATCGCCTGCGCCTCGTCCTCCAGCACGGTGAGTTCCATGCCGCGCGCGACGTTGACCGAGAACCGCCGGCCACCCTTCGCCTGCGCCACCCGCACTACGACCGACGCAGCCGGCGGTAGCGGCGGGCGCTCGACGGACGACCAGCCGAAGAGCTGCAGCCGGTTCTCGAGCCCGTCGCGGCCAAACGACTTCTCGTGCACCGTCGCGCCAATGAGCAGCACCACGGGCAGGCTGATCAGCCCGAGCACGATCGCCAGCACGACCATCACCAGGTCATGATGTCGAAGCGCGCTGAACGCCATCACCACCGCAGGCAGCGCCAGCGCCACCGCCAGCCCGCGTCGAACCGGCCCCGGCGTGCTGCGGACGACCACCCGGTTGGCGGCGAACGAGACCTCACTGAGGCCCAGGTCCAAGGCGCTGCGCAACAGGCTGTCGGTGGCGCTCATCCTCGGGGTTGTGGTGCACGGGCCGGGCGACGCGAAAGAAAATTGCCCGAAAATGCGGGTCGTTCTGCCAAGCCGCTTGGCGGAATGAGGACGGGCAGGCGTCACTGATCAGCGGACAATGGGTCACCTGCTGCGGGGAACCACCATGTCCACCAAGATCTCGAACTCACGCCACTCGACGGTTCCGGCCCGCACCACGAAGCCTGCTCCGACGGTGACGACGGCGACCCGCCCGGGCTTCCTGCGCGACGAGATGTCGACCGGTCGAGGCCGGGCGCACCGCAGCTCGGCGCAGCACTCGGTGGGGCAGGCTCCGGCGACCCCCGAGCAGCAGGTGCAGCGCGCGTTCGATGCGCAGATTGCCAACCTGCAGCGCGCGGTGGCCAACGGCGTTCCCGGAGCGCAGGAAGAGCTCGCCAACGTGCTGCGCGACCGCGCCGGTGTCGGCGCGGCGATGAGCGACCTCGAGCAGAAGATCGCGGCGAACGAGAACCCGGCGACGTGGGCGAACGTGAAGCCGGAGAGCCTCGCGAAGGCCGAGCAGGCCGAGGCGCGGGCGCAGCTGAAGAAGCAGCTGAACGACCTGAAGACCTTCGGCGTGAAGGTCGCGAAGATGACGCCGAAGGAGCGTCAGGACCTGCAGAACTTCTTCCGCCTCGCGAAGGAAGACCCCGAGGCGTTCAAGCGCTTCGTCGACGCGAACAAGCCGGGAGCGCAGGCTCCGACACAGCCGCCGGTGCAGGGCTCGACGCCCGTCACGCCGAGCGCGTCGACTGGAGCGCCCGCCAACATTCAAGCGGCCATCGACTTCGGGCTCTCGCAGCAGGGCGCTCCGTACGTCGGCGGCGCGAGCCCGTTCCGCTTCGGCAAACCGGGCGACGGCAACACGTACCAGATGGAGGGGCAGAAGGCGTACGTCTCGCCGAAGGGCGTCGTCGGCTACGACTGCTCGGGCCTGATGGTGACGATGCTGAAGAAGGCCGGCATCGACCTGAGCGGCATGGCGAGCAGCCGCGCGATGAAGGCCCGGTTGCCGCAGGTGCCGAAAGATCAGCTCCAGCCGGGCGACCTGCTCGTGAAGAACGGCCACGTCGCGATGTACATCGGCAACGGGCAGATGATCGAATCGGTGCCTGGCGGCGTGCACGTGACGTCGGCGAGCACGTACATCAACGACCCGGCGTACAGCGGCCATCGGCCCGGCTAATCGACTCCGACGGTTCAGGCTTGCCAGCTGCCGGCCGGCGCGCTCCACGGGAGTCGACAGAAAACCGGGAGATGAAGCCGGAAGCGAAGACGCGAGAGGTCGCGTACCGTCTTGCCCTTCACCACTGCCGAGCGCGACCGCGAGGTCTGAGCGAAGGCGGAATCGACCAGAAAACCGGGAGATGAAGCCGGAAGCGAAGACGCGAGAGGTCGCGTACTGTCTTGCCCTTCATCACTGCCGAGCGCGACCGCGAGGTCTGAGCGAAGGCGGAATCGACCAGAAAACACAGTTGCTCTCCGATGATGACAGGAGGACACCTGTCGCCGGAGGCACACCATGACAGCGTCGTTCGAGCAGGAAGTGCAGAGCACCGAGGCCTGGTTTGCGAGCCCTCGCTTCAAGGGCATCGTTCGCGTGCACACCGCGCGTGAAGTCGTCGAGCAGCGTGGCGCCATCAGGCAGGACTACGCGATTGCCAAGGGCGCGGCCGAAGGCTTCTGGGCGCGCCTGCTCGAGCTCTACGCGCAGGGCAAGTGCATCACCACGTTCGGCCCGTACTCTCCGGGTCAGGCCGTCACGATGAAGAAGCTCGGCATCGAGGGCATCTACCTCGGCGGCTGGGCGACGAGCGCCAAGGGCTCGATGCAGGAAGACCCGGGCCCCGACCTCGCGAGCTACCCGCTGAGCCAGGTGCCGAACGAAGCCGCGCCCATCGTTCGTGCGCTCCTCACCGCTGACAAGAACCAGTTCCACACGCGCGCGCGCATGAGCGACGAAGCTCGCGCCGCGACGCCTGAGGTCGACTTCCGCCCCTTCATCATCGCCGACGCCGACACGGGTCACGGTGGCGACGCGCACGTGCGCAACCTCATTCGCCGCATCGTCGAGGTCGGCGTGCCCGGGTACCACATCGAAGACCAGAAGCCGGGCGTGAAGAAGTGCGGGCACCAGGGCGGCAAGGTGCTGGTGAGCGAAGACGAGCAGCTCAAGCGGCTCTCGGCGGCGCGGTTCCAGCTCGACATCATGGGCGTGCCGGGAATCATCGTCGCGCGCACCGACGCCGAGTCGGCCACGCTGCTCGACGGCCGTGGTGACGAACGAGATCAGCCGTTCGTGCTCGGCGCCACCAACACGCGGCTCCCCACGTTCCGCGCGGCGCTGCTGGCGATGCTCCGTCAGTACCGCAAGGCCGGCATCGGAGAGCTGAGCGGTCACCTGCTCTACGCCGTGTCGGAGGCCGAGTTCGCGGCAGCCGATGCGTGGCTCGAGAAGAACGGGCTCGCGGCGCTCGTCGTCGAGGCAGCGGCCGAGTTCAAGAAGAAGGCCGTGAAGAACGTCGACGACGCGCTCGACAAGGGCTTCGACAAGCTCGTCGATGCCTGGCAGGTCGAGGCGGGCGTGAAGACGTACGGAGAGGCCGTCGCCGAGGCGATGACGTTCCGCGCGACCGAAGGCGTTCAGTTCCCCATCACGCCGGCGCAGTGGCTCGAGTTCGCCGGGCACGTCGGTTGGTACGAGGCGCAGGAGAAGGCGCGCTCGATGGGCATCGACGTGAAGTGGGACTGCGAGCACGCGAAGACGCCCGACGGCTACTACCAGGTGCGCGGCGGCCTCGAGTACGCCATCGCCAAGTCGCTCGCCGCGGCGCCGTTCTGCGACATCTTGTGGATGGAGACGAAGACCGCCGACCTGCACGAGGCGAAGAAGTTCGCCGACGCGATTCACGCGAAGTTCCCCGGCAAGATGCTCGCGTACAACCTGTCGCCCTCGTTCAACTGGGACACGACGGGCATGAGCGAAGACGAGATGCGCCACTTCCCCGAAGAGCTGGGCAAGCTCGGCTTCGTCTTCGACTTCATCACCTACGGTGGCCAGCAGATCGACGGGCTCGCGGCCGAGGAGTTCGCCTCGGCGCTGAAGCAAGACGGCATGCTCGCGCTCGCGCGGCTGCAGCGAAAGTTCCGCCTGCTCGAGTCGCCGTACCGCACGCCGCAGACGCTCGTTGGAGGTCCGCGCGCCGACGCAGGCTTGAGCTCCATCTCGGGTCGCACCGCGACGACGAAGGCGATGGGCAAGGGCTCGACGCAGTTCCAGCACCTCGTGCAGACCGAGGTGCCGCCGAAGGTGCTCGAAGACTGGCTCGAGCTGTGGCGCAAGCAGCACGCCTTCACCGGCAAGCTGAAGGTCTCGCTGCGGCCCAACACCGCGGGCGCCGACCTGCTCGAGCTCGCGCTGCTCTCGGGCGACAAGAAGGTGCTCAACGTGGTGTTCAACACCATCAGAGACCGCCGCGGCCGCAGCATCGTGTCGGTGCGCGACCAGAACAACTTCGACCTGTCACTGCGCAAGAAGCGCCTGATGACGCTGGTGCAGCTGTTCTTGATTCACCGGTACAAGGCTGACGCGGTGCACTTCCTCACGCCGACGGAAGACAACCTGAAGCAGTGTGAAGGCATGAAGGCGCGCGGCATCTTCAAGTCGGTCGCGACCGAGATTGGCGAGATCATCGTCACCGAGGTGGTGAAAGACCGCGTGAAGGAGCTCGTCGCCAGCGACAAGGCGGCCCTCGAAGCGTTGATCAAGGGCTGAGGCGTCGTCGCACCACGGAGGAGTCCGATGTCGTCGAGCGACGCGGTCGAAGCGGTGCTCCTCTGGGGCTTTCGGGTGGAGCAGCCGGGCAGCCCTGCCGTGGAGGTCGTCAGACTCGATGCCGTCTGCGACGGCGAGTGTGTCGCCATCGGGCACGGTGTTCCGTTCGAAGCGAAGACCTCGAGCGCGTTGCTCGGTGTGGTGCTCGCGCGCTTCGAGACGGAGCTGCACGAAGAGCTGCCGGGCATGTCGCTCGCGCTCGACCTGGCCGACGCGGGCGAAGCGGGCGCGCTCCCCGGAATCGCCGTGACGGCGGCAGCGCTGCGTGCAGGGAAGAAGCGGCTCGCCCCGGTGAAGCAGGCAGCGCTCGAGCGTGCGGCCGCGCAGGGCCTGAAGGTCTTCGACGTCGACAAGCCACGAGCGTTTCTGCTGGTGCGCGGCCTCGGGGCGGCGACGGTGATTGTCGGCGAAGAGCGCTTCACCACCACGTTCGAGGGAGACCCGAAGGTCGTGCCCGCGACGAGCGACCTGTCGCTGTGTGCGTGGGGTCACTCCGGGAGTTGACCGGTGAGAACCGTCGCGGTGCGTCGGGAGCGTCGGCGACGACTGCATCTGAGCGCTCGCTGAAGTACACGCCTGCACGTGCACAGACTGCTCCTCTGCTGGTGCCTGCTCTCGTCGCTGGCCTTCGCGCAGACGCTGACGAAGGCACCGACGCTGCTCAAGTCGGTCGAGCCCACGTTTCCCGCCGAGCTGATGGACGCGGGCACGGGCGCGAGCGTGGTGATGGACATCGACATCGCCGCCGATGGCACCATCGTCGCGGTGAAGGTGGTGCAGAGCGCGGGCGCAGCGTTCGACGACGCCGCCGTCGCCGCCGCGAAGCAGCTCGTCTTCACGCCGGCCGAGGTCGATGGGCAGCCGGCTCCGGTGCGCATTCAGTTCACGTCGAACTTCACCGTGCAGCAGCAGGTCGTCGAAGCGCCCGTCGTGCAGGACGCGGGCGTGCCGGTGGTGAACTTCGTCGGTCGCCTCAAGACGGCTGGTACGCGCGAGCCCGTCGTCGCCGCAGCGGTGCTGGTTGGAGACAAAGAGGCGTTCACTGACGACCAGGGCCGCTTCGAGGTGATGGACGTTCCCTCCGGGCCCGTGCGCGTGAGCATCACCGCTGCTGGCTTCGAGAACTTCACCGAGACCGAAGACGTGAAGCCCGGAGAGCGCACCGAGGTCACGTACGTGCTGCGCAAGTCGGGCGCGAACGAGACGGTCGTGCGTGGCGTGAAAGACCGTCGCGAGGTGACGCAGGTGCGGCTGACGCAGTCGGAGTTCCGCATGGTGGCCGGTACCAACAACGACGCGTTCAAGGTGGTGCAGAACCTGCCCGGAGTGGCGCGGTCTCCGTTCGGCGGCGGGCTGCTCGTGGTGCGCGGCTCGAAGGCGTGGGACTCGCGCATCTACGTCGACGAGATTCAGATTCCCCAGCTGTTCCACTTCGCCGGCGTCGTCGCCACCTACAACTCGGCCAACATCGAGAGCATCGCGTTTCAGCCCGGCAACTTCGGCGTCGACTACGGGCGCAGCATCGGTGGCCTCATCACCGCCGACGCGAAGACGCCCTCCAAATCTGGGGTGCACGGCTTCGTCGACGTGAACGTGTTCGACGTGTCGGCGATGGTCGAAGCGCCGCTCTCAGACACCTGGAGCGTCTCGGGCTCGGCCCGCTACGGCCTCGCACAGTACGTGCTGCCTGCCGCGATTCGCACGTTCGCACCCACGGCGTCGGTCGGCTTCGGGCTCGCGCCCGAGTATTGGGATTACCAGCTGCGCGCCGAACGCAAGACGGCCAACTCGAAGAACCGGCTCTTCGTCGCCGCGTTCGGCTCCTCCGACCGCTGGGCATTCCTCTCGCCGAACCCGCTGCTGGACCCCGACGTCGAGGGCAACCAGGTCTCGGCTGGAACCACAAACCTGTACAACCGCCTCGTCTTCGGTGTCGACCACAAGCTGGCCGAGCGCCTCACCTTCATCTCGCGCAACGCCATCGGCTTCGACGTCAACACGCAGTCGAGCACCGTGCAGGAGATCTTCTTCCGCAACACGCAGGTGCCCATACAGCTGCGCGAGCGCTTCAAGCTCGACGTGCCCGAAGCGAAGCTGGTGCTGAACGCGGGCCTCGACGCGCTGGTGACGCCGACGACCTTCGACGCGCAGCGCCCGCCGCAGTTCCGCCCGAACCAACTGCCCGACCCGTACGTCACGCGGCGCCTCATCGCAGAGACCGAGCGGGGTGTGTACGTCGAGCCCGGAGTCTTCATCGACGCGACGTGGACGCCGGTGGAGTCGCTGCAGGTGCGCGGCGGCCTGCGCCTCGACGGCGAGCTCGCGGTGATGCGTAAGGTCTGGGTGAACCCGCGCCTCTCGGTTCGCTACAGCCCGCTCGACTTCCTCACGTTGAAGGCCGGCGCGGCGATGTACCAGCAGCCGCCCGACTATCGCACCGGCCAGCTCTCTCCCGTCTTCGGCAACCCTGGCCTCAAGCCCGAAGGCGCGTGGCACTTCACGGCGGGCAGCGAGCTGCGACTGTTCAAGTTCGTCGAGCTCGACGTGCAGGGCTATTACAAACATCTCTTCGACCAGGCGCGGTTGTCATTGGCGTCGGGCGGCAGCGACATCTCGATTCCCGGCGCCGAGACCCGCTACACGAGCGATGGCAAGGGCCGCGCGTACGGCGGCGAGGTGCTGGTGCGCGTGCGCCCCACGAAGTTCTTCCAGGGCTGGGTGTCGTACTCGTTGAGCCGCTTCGAGCGTGACGGGTACGGCGGCGTCGAGTTCGCGCCGGGGCCGCTCGACCAGCCGCACAACCTCATCGTCGTCGGCAGCGTGCAGTTGCCGTGGAACCTGAACGTCGGAGCCCGCTTCCGCTACGCCTCGGGCCCGCTCATCACGCCCATCGCCACGTCGCTCTTCGACGCGCAGGCGAACCTGTACGTGCCGATTCCCGCGTTGCCCTGGAGCCGCCGCCTGCCGGACTTCCTGCAGCTCGACCTGCGCATCGACAAGAAGTTCGTCTTCGAGAACTGGAGCCTCGTCGCGTACCTCGACGTGCAGAACGCGACCAACCGGCAGAACCCCGAGGCCCTGTTCTACAACTTCAATTATTCCGAGAGCGCGTTCGTGTATTCGATTCCAATTCTGCCGACGCTCGGCCTGCGAGGTGAGTGGTGATGCGAGCCTGTCTGCTGGTGAGCGCACTCGTGTTGTCCGCGTGCACGAACGCGTCCTTCTCGCCCGAGACGCTGGTCAACGACCTGCGCGTGCTCTCGATTCAGGTCGAGCCGCCCGAGGTCGGCCCGGGTGAGAACGCGAAGCTGTCGATTCTGAAGACCGACCAGCCCGGTGTCGTGTCGAGCCTCATCTGGGTGGGCTGCGAGCCCGACCCGCAAGACCTCGGGCGCTCGGCCTGCAACGACGCGGCGATTCTGTTGAGGCCCACCGAGATCGTGAACTACCCGCCGGGGCTCCAGCTGCTCGGCTTCGGGCTCACCGCGCAGTACCGCTCGACGGCGACGGTGTTCGACGTGCTCCCGGCCGACAGCCTCATTCGTCGCACGGGCACGGTCGGCCAGGTGCTGGGCCTCGTCATCGGAGAAGACGTCGACCCGCTCGCGACGGGCGAGAAGCTGCGTGGCTACTTCGCGCGCATCGAAGCGAAAGAGACGCCCGTCGTCGTCTCGCTCACGCGCGTGCTGGTGAGTGAGAAGCCCGCCGCGCAGCGCAACAAGAACCCGGGCATTGTCGACCTCTTCGTCGATGGCGCGAAGCACCCGCGCGGTGGCCGCATTCCGGTGAAGGCAGGCGCCAGGCTCGCGCTCACGGTGCAGGTGCCAGACGACGTGCGCCAGACGTACGTCGAGCCGCAGCCGAGCGGCGACGTGCAGAAGGTCGAGACGGTCGTCGGCGCCTGGTACTCGAGCAGCGGCCGCTTCAGCCGTGAGCGCTTCGACGTCACCACCACCGACGCGACGACGTTCATCGCGCCCGGCTCGACGGAGTTCCCCGACGACCCCGTGCCCGAGCGGCGCACCGGCACCGTGTGGCTCGTCGTGCGCGACAACCGCGGCGGCCAGTCGTTCGACCGCTACCCGTTCTTCGTCTGCGACCCGTCGTTGCCGAACCCGGCCGTCACCTCCATCGCTCCGCCGGCGATGCCCGATGGGCCGGTGGTGGTGAGTGGAGAGAACCTGAGCTCGGTGCTCGACGTCGTGGTTGGTGACGTCGCGCTCGGCCGTGGCTCGTACAACTCGGCGACGAGCTCGTTCGTGGGTGACGCACCTGCGCTTCCGTCGGGCAGCTACGCGGTGAAGGTGCGCGGTCGAAACTGCAACGACGCCGACACCGGGCTCCGCTACGTGGTGCCGTGATGACGGACGAGCGCGGCGAGCTGATTCACGAGTACCCGCGAACGTTCTCATTCAAGAACTGGCCCTTCTTCGTCTTCCTGCTGTTCCTCGCAGGGGTGCTCGCCACGTTCGCGACCGTCGCGGGCAACGTGAAGGCGCCGTGTTGCTCTTTCTCGGTGTGCTCCTGCTTCCAGTGCCCTTCTTCTTCGGGACGTGGCTCGTGCAGCGTTGGCGCGCGACGCTGAGCGGCCTCTACGAGAAGGGCCTGCTGGTCGACTTCAAGGGAGCGACGCACTTTCTTCCCTGGGACTCGTTCGTCGAGCTGCGCACCTGGCGTGAACGAACCGATGCTGACTCGCTCGTCGAGGTGGAGCGCCGTGTGATGCAGCTCACCTCTCGCTCGGGCGTCGTCATCACGCTGACGCACGAACTCGCGTTGCAGCTCGTCGGCGAGCGCGTGCGGCTGACCCCCATCGACGAGGGGCTCAAGGCAGGGCTGTAAAGCGCGGGTGGGCGCGAGTGGAGCGCGCCTGTCGCGGGGAGTGATCAGTCGAGTTCACCCCTGCTCGCGCTCCAGGCGCCCGTGTTCAGGGCGTTCCGGTCGCTCGCGGTTCGCTGCGCTGCCGTGGCCACGTCCTTGCTCTGGGGCTCGGCTCATGAACCGCTTCTCGCTGCTGGTGTTCCTGGTGCTCACGGCCTGTGGCTCCGGTCAGGTCGCGATTCACGACCCGGCCATGCGCGCGGCCGCAGGCGGGTCGGCGGCGGCTGCAGGCGGCACAATCGCTGCTGCGGGTGGAAGTGCGGGCGGCGCCATCGTGACTGCCGGCGGAGCGGCTGGCGGAGCGGTGGTGACGGCAGGCGGCTCGGCGTCGGGTGGCGGCTCTGTCGCGCTCGTCGACGAAGCGACGGTGGTCTCGTCGTCGCTCCCCACCTCGTTGCCGTGTGCTCAGCTCGTCACCGTGCGCGTCACCGTGCGCAACACGGGCACGACGACGTGGACCGCTGCCGAGGGCTACAAGCTCGGCGCCGTCGGAGACTCCGACCCGTTCGGGCCCGGCCGCATCACGCTGCCCGTCACCGCGTCGATTGCACCCGGCCAGACCTGGGACTTCCAGGTGCCGCTGCAGGCGCCCAACGGCTCGACCACGGGCACCTCCGACTGGCGCATGGTGCGTGAGAACGTGCGGTGGTTCGGCGACGTCGCGAGCAGCTCGGTCAGCGTATCGTGCGGCCCGCCCACCTTCGACCTCTCGACCGTCATCATTCAGGGAGCACCCATCGGAGCGCCCGACGTGCGCAGCTTCGCCGTGACCAGCGACATCACCGACTTCGGCTTCCGCCCCGATACGATGTTCATCGACCACACGCGCCGCGGGCAGTGGCCACCTGTCGTCATCGCGCCCGACGGCACCACGCAGGAGGCGACGGTGTGGATCTTCTTCCGCATCGGCGGCGTCTGGTACGGCACCGGCGGCGAACGGCTGCGCCCCAACCAGACGCAGAAGCAGCTCACCAGGGCCTCCGACATCGGCCCGGGCTGGCTCTACGACCCGAACCGCTGGGGCCCGATGACGAACTACGTGCCGGCCGTGGGCGACTACGTCGGCGTGATGGTGGTGGCCGGCTCGACGCGCTCCGACGCGAACAGCCCGGTGCAGGAGCGCACGAAGGTCTCGCTCTTCCAGTGGCCCGCCGACTACCAGGACGTCTCGTTTCCACCCTTCGCGTGGACCGAGCCCTGATGACTACTTCGCGAGCGACACCTCGACGCGGCGATTGAGCGCGCGGCCCTGCACCGTCACGTTGTCGGCCACCGGCTTCGTCTTGCCGAAGCCCTTCGACGTCAGCTGCGACGCCTTCACGCCGTGCTCGGTCAGCCACTTCATCACCGCCACCGCGCGCCGATTCGACAGGTCGAGGTTGTACGCGTCGGTGTTCGTCGCGTCGGTGTGGCCCTCGATGGTGACGGCGAGCTGGGTGCCCGAGAGCAGGGTGGCCAATTCCTTCAGCGTCGCCTCCGACTCCGGGCGCGGCACGTCGCTGTTGACGTCGAACCGAATGCCGTAGAGCGCGACGTGGCCCTTCTTGCGCAGCTGCCGCTCGAGCTGGCCCTTGCGTGACACCTTGCACACGGGCGGCGCGTCGCTGGCCTCGCCGCTCCAGATGTTGGCGAGCTCGCCGTTCTCGAACCACACGCCCCAGAAGCCCTGCTGGCCGGCCTCGTCCTTCACCGAGGCGAACGTGCCCGTGCCTTCGCGTGTCGAGCTCTCGCCTTCTTCGTACCAGGTCAGCTGCACGACGCGGCCCGAGACGGTGCCCCACAGAAGGCCGACGATGCTGCCGTAGTCGTAGCAGCCGAAGACCTGGTCGCCTTCCTGCTCGAAGCGCATCGGCCCGTAGTTCGAGGTGTAGACGCCCGCGAACGAGCGCATCGGCGACGGCGCGTTCCGCGTGCCCAGCAGATCGAGCTCGGCGACCTCGGTGTACTCGGCGTGCCCGTGGTTCCCCACGATGTCGACCTTCACGCGCGTCGCGGTGGTGCCCTTCGGCAGCGGGAAGCTCTTCTTCGCGTGCTGCGCGACCTCGAAGGTGCCGAGGCTCTTCCACGCGCCTGCGCCGTTCGCGACCGAGAGCGTCAGCTTCTTCACCGAGATGCCGGGGTAGCTGGCTTCTTCGGTGGTCGACGCATCGACGACGAAGGTCTCGAGCGTCCACGCGCCGTCGAGCTCCCACTCGAAGCTCGCGCCCGATGGCTCCCCGCTCGCCGAACACCACCCGGTGGGGCTGCCATCAGCGAGGCGCCACGCGGCCCACGCTCCGACGCCCGAGCCGTAGCTGCCGCTCTCTTTCACCAGCATCGTGCCGTTGTTGAAGTCGAGCGCGTCGAGCTTCTCGGGAGCAGGTGCTTTGGGGGGAGCTGCGACGACGAGGACGAGAGCGCTGGCCAGAAGCATGGGTTGTGGACCTCGATGGAGGAAGCAGATCTGCTGTACTCCTCCTTCCTGCTAGCGTCGACGCGTTCCCAGAACCGAATGAGAACCCTCCTCCTCGCCTGTCTGCTCCTCGTGGCATGCAACCCCATCATGCCCTTCCAGGCGTCTGCGCCTGCGCCCGAGGGCTTGATGTGCGACCGCATCATCGTGCCGCCGAAGTCGTTGAGCGACACGCTCGCGGCGGCGAAGGCCGGTGACTGCGTCATTCTTCCGAGCGGCACGTGGTCGGGCAGCTTCGTGTTGCCAGAGAACGTGAGCCTCGCGGCGAGTGAAGGCGCCGACGTGACGCTGACGGGCGGAGACCCGGTGCTCACCATCAAGGGCGGCAAGCGCTCGACGGTGCAGGGCGTGCGGGTGGTCGCAACCGGCGTGTCGGGCGTCGCCATCGAGCCCGGGCCGGTGTCGCTCATCGGCGTCAAGATCGCCCAGGCGCAGCGCAACGCGCTCTCGGCGACGTGCACGAAGGACTGCACCGACCGCGACGTGGTGTTGACCGACTGTGAGCTGACGCAGAGCGCGGTGGGGCTGCGCGTCGTCGGCTCGAAGGTGCGCGTGGAGCGTGGCCGCATCGCCGAGGCCGCGGGCAAGGCCCTCTCGGCCGGCTCAGGTGTCGTGGCGAGTGACGGCGCGAACGTGTCGCTGAAGAGCGTCTCCATCGAGCAGAACGAGAACATCGGCGTGTTGCTCGACGGCGCGGCGACGCGAGCGACCCTCGACGGCTGCACCATTCGCAACAACGCCGGCCGTGGGGTGTGGGCGCAGGGGCAGACGGCTCCGGAAGGTGAAGCGACGGTGACGGTGACGGGCGGCGAGGTGAGCGGCAACTCCCTCATCGGCATCGGCGCGCGTGAGAGCTCGGGCCTCGTGATTCGACAAGCCCAGGTGCTCTCGACGAAGGCCGTGCGCGTGCCCATCGACATCTCGCGCTTCGAAGACGTGGGCGATGGCATTGGCTTGTTCACGGGAACGCGTGGCGCCACCGTCGAGGCCGTCGTGCTGACGGGCAACGCGCGCGCCCAGGTGCTGGCCGATGGGTCGGGCGCCGACGTGAAGGTCTCGGGCACGATGTCGGGCGGCCTGTTCCGCGTCGTCGTGCAGCGCCAGCTCGCGCCGGTGATGGTCGAGCAGAGCCTCCTCGATGCGCCAGCCGCCGAGCTGACGGTGAAGGCCGCCTCCATCGGGCTGGAGCCGTGAAAGGGACGCTGGTCGCAGGCCTCGGTCTCTTTCTGCTGGCGTGCCCGTCACAACCACCACCCTCGAGCTGCGACGCGAACTGTGTCGTCGACGCTGGGCTCTCGGGCTGCGCGCCGGGAACGTTCAAGAACGCGAAGGGGCAATGTCAGAGCGCCGGCTTCACCGCGTGTGACGGCGGCTTCGTCACCGACTCCACGGGGTGGACGTGTCAGGCGAACGTCGCGGCGTGCGATGCGGGCTCGTGGGCGTTTCCCGGAGAGGCCTGCAGCGCGCTCGGCTGGGTGCAGTGCCCTTCGGGCTTTCGCGCGAACGGCTCGACGTGTGAGCCGATTCTTCCCAACACGCCCTGCACCGGAGCCACTCGCGCGGCCCTCGGTCAGAGCAGCTGCGTGCCCATCGGAGATTGCAACGCGGCGTTTCCTCCAGCGAACGCCACCCACTTCGTCGACCCCGCAGGCCCCATCGATGCGACGCACTTCCGCACCATCGCCGCGGCGCTCGCGGCCGCTCCCGACGACGCCGTCATCGCCATCTCGCCCGGCGCGTACCAGCAGACCCTCACGCCCACGAAGCCGGTGAAGCTCGTCGGCCAGTGCGCCGACCGCGTGACACTCATTGGAAGTCCAGCCATCGACCTGCAGCGCACGCGGGTCGAGGTCGAGGGCGTGACGATTCGAGACTCCATTCTCGGCGCGCGCGTCGAGCTGGGCGGCTCGCTCACGCTTCGCCACGTGGTGCTCGACGAGAACCAGCGCTCCGGGCTGCAGGCCATCGACCGGGGCACGCGTGTGGTGCTCGAAGACGTCGTCGTGCGTGGAACGGGACCTGACCCGGCGACGAGCACGTTCGGCCAGGGTGTCGCCGCAGGCAATGGCGCCAGCGTGTCGCTCACCGGCGTCGAGCTCACCCGCAACGGAGAGACTGCGCTCTTCCTCAACAACCCCTCGACGACCGCGACGGTGACTGACGTCGTCATCTCCGAGACGAAGCCGCGCGCGAGCAACGGCCGGCTGGGGTGGGGCATCGCCGCGCAATCGGGAGCCTCCTTCACCGCCACCCGCCTCGTCGTGCAGGACAGCCGGGGCGTCGGCATTCTCGTCGCTCAGGGCGGCAGCACCGCGATGTTGACCGACACGCTCGTTCGTCGCGTCGCAGCCAGCACCGACGCGATGGGCGCTCCGTTCGGCTTCGGCGTCTCTGCGCAGGCGGCGACGGTGACGTGGAACGGCGGCGGCGTGGAGGACGTCGTCGGCGGGCTCGTCGACGTGCAGGGCGCGACCGGCTCCTTCACGATGCGCGACGTGTCGGCGAGCGGCGTGCGTTCGGGCACGGCGCCACGCTTCGGCTTCGAGGCGCGCAATGGCTCGAAGTTGGCGGTGACACGCTCGGCGCTGAGCGACGCGGCGAGTTCGGGGGTCGTGTCGTTCGACCGCTCGCAGGTGACGCTCGACCACTTCGCCGTCACGAACGTCACCGGCATCGGCGTACGCGCACAGGGCGGAGACGTGACCGGCTCCTTCGTCGACGTGCACGGTCACACGGAGGCCGGCGTGCTCGCGTCGTTGGGCGCATCGCTGAACTTCTCGAGCTGTGTGCTCGGTGGAGCCACGCCGGGTGGCGCCGATGGTGGGCTCGGCGTCGGAGCGAGCGCGAGTGAACGCGGGTTGCTCGAACTCTCGGGCTGTCTGCTGGTCGAGAACATCACCGCAGGCCTCTACGTGCGCGACGTCGGCTCGCAAGCGGTCGTGACGAACACCGAGGTGCGCGGCACGCGCCTCGACCGCGCTGGTGAGTTCGGTCAGGGCGTCATCGTCGAGCATGGCGCGAACGCGTCGCTCGAAGACGTCTCGCTCCGCGAAAACCACACGGCCGGCCTGCAGGTGCAGATGGTGTCGAGCACCCTGACGGCGAACCGGGTGTCGGTGATGAACACGCTCCCTCGCGGCGATGGCACCAGAGGCCGTGGGGCGAACGCCGCCTTCGGTGGAGCGCTCGCCGTCACCAGCTCTGCCTTCCTCGACAACCAGCAGGTCGGCCTCTTCGCGCACGAGTCACGCATCGACGCGACGGACTGTCTCGTGAAGGGAACGCGCGCCGACCCCGACGGGCGCTACGGCAACGGCTTCGAGGCCCTGACCCAGGCCGCGGTGGTGTTCGTGCGTGGCGCGGTCGAGACGAGCGCCGGCATCGCCGCCGTCTTTGGCGGAGGCGCTGGTGTCATCGACGGCGTCAGGCTCGCAGGCAACGCCATCGCGCTGCACGCGCAAGACGGCTCCTCCATCATCGAGACCGCCACCGTGCCGGCGATGCTGGGCACGCAGCAGGTCATCGTCACGCCCACGACGACGTTCGAGAACAACCAGTCGAAGACGAGCGCCGACGAGGTGACGGTGCCCGCACCCTGACCGGGTCAGCGCAGGCGGTGGCCAAGCCCGTCGAGCAGCATCGTCAGGCCGCGCTCGAAGAGCCGGTCGAGGTCGAGGTCGAAGGCGCCCAACCCCTTCGACATTCGGGTGAACGCCGGAAACCGGCCCGACGCCGCGAGTGACGCGAACGCCTGCGCCTGCCGGTCGACGTGCTCCTCGTCGCTCACCCCGCTCTCGCTGCGGGCGTGCTCTTCGAGCTCGAGGTTGACGGCGAGGCCCTGAACGAAGCCGTGCAGCACCAGGTGCAGCTCGAGCTTTTCGGCCTCGCGCAGCGTCGTCGCCTCGAGCGCCTGCAGCACGAAGTCGGTGAACCGAATTGCGTTCTCCATCGGCTGAGGCCGGTTCATGGCCGACAGGCGCGCGAGCCAGGGGTGTCGCCGCATCAGCCTCCACTCGGCCCGCGCCGCCGCCTCGAGCGTCGCACGCCAGCCCTTCGAGGCGCGGGGCAGCGGTACCTCACCGAAGACCGCGTCGGCCATGAGCGCGAGCAGCTCCTCCTTGTTCCGCACGTGCCGATAGAGCGACATCACCGGAGCGCCGAGCTTTGCGCTCACCCCACGCAGGGAGACGGCCTCGAGGCCTTCGTGGTCGGCCACCTCGATGGCGGCGCTGACGATGCGCTCCGTCGAGAGCAGCGAGCCGGCCACCACCGTTCCTGACCGGGGCACCGCCTTCACCTTTCCACGCTCCTTCAGCAGGCGAAGCGCATGGGCCGCCGTCACGGTCGAGACCTTCCACCGTCGCGCGATGGCGCGGGTCGAAGGAACGGGGCTGCCGGGCGTGAGCTGACGCTCGGCGATCCGCTGCTCCAGTGCGTCGGCAATCTCGAGAGCCTTCATGAGGCTGTATTAGTACAGAAACGACCCAGCCTCAGGGTCATCGATGGCCAATCGGTGCGTATGGTGTACGGCATCGAGATGCGTGCGGCGTACGCAACGCGGAGAGGTCGAAGATGGAGAGCTGGGTTCCGGGGTTCGTCGAGGTGGGTGGTGGGCAGCGGCTCCGTGTCTGGCAGAAGGGCCGCGGCCCCGCGCTGCTCGTCGTCGGTGGTGCCCTTCGCAGCGGGCTCGACTACCGACGCTTCGGCGACACGCTGAGTGATTCGTTTCGCGTGACGCTGCTCGACCGCCGGGGGCGTGCTGGAAGTCCCGCCATGGTCGAGGGGCACTCGATGGAGCTCGAGGTCAGCGACCTGTGTGCGGTGCAGGTCGCGACCTCGGCGCAGCACGTGTTCGCCCACAGCTTCGGCGGGCTCGTCACCCTCGAGGCCGCCGCTCGTGGCGCGGCGTTTCGAAGGGTCGTGCTGTACGAGCCTGGCGTCTCCATCGACGGCAGCATCGCGACCTCGTGGGTGCCCCGCTACCTCGAGCTGCTCGCGTCGGGCGACCGACGACGGGCGTTCGCGTGGTTCGTGCACGGCTCAGGGCAACTCCCACGCGCCATGGCGTGGCTTCCGCTCTGGTACCTGACACTCGTGCTGCGGCTGGCGCTGCGCGGTGAGCGATGGGCTGGCATGAATGCGCTCCTCGAGGCGAACGCGTTGGAGCACGAGCTGGTCGCACGCCAGGGCTCGCTCGAGCTCACGCGCTTCTCGGGCATCGACGCGGCCGTGCTCCTCCTCGGCGGCAGCAGGAGCCCCAGGTGGATGACGGTGCTGCCCTTCGAGGCGCTTGGGCGGGTGCTGCCACGAGTGGAGCGGGAGATGCTCGCAGGCCTCGGCCACCTGGCGCCCGACGACGAAGCGCCCGTGGTGGTCGCCGAGCGCGCCAGCCGCTTCTTCGCTGCGCCGTGAGCGTCAGAGCGACCCAGAAGAGGCAGCGCCGCGTGGGCTATTTGAAGGGGTTGTCCTGCAGCTTCGGCGTCGCGGGCTTCGGCTTCGACTCGGTCTTCGCGGGCGGCGGCGGGGTCGGGTCGCCGAAGTCGGGAGCGGCCTTCAGCTCGCCGGGCTTCTTCTCGGGTCGGGGCTCGGGCTTCGGCTCGACCTTCTTCTTCACCGGCTCGAGCTTCATCGACACCGACGACACGTCGGCCGACACCATCACCTTGCGCTGGGCCGGCTCGTAGCCCGCCAGCGTAAGCGTCAGCTCGACGACCTCACCCGGCTTGCGCTTGAGCGTGTACGGCGTGTTGCCCAGCACGATGCCGTTCTCCTGCACCTCGGCCGCGGGCGGCACCGACTCGATGCGCAGGGCGACCTCGACGGGCGGCGCGGGCTCGACCGGCTTCGGCTTCACGGGCTCGACGGGCTCGGCCTGAATCACCTCGATGGTCGGCTCGACGGTGGTGCTGCTGAAGATGACGCCGCCACCCACGAGCAGCACCAGCACCAGTACGCCGGCGATGACGAGCGGTGCCTTCGACGAGGGCGCGGGCGTGCCCGGCTGCGAGGCCTCGGCGTCGAAGGCCACCGGCTCCGAACGCGCGATGGTGGGCGCGGGCTCGACGGTGAGCGGAGCGCTCGTCGCGAGCGGCGCGCGGGTGGGCGTCGGCCCCCGGGCAGGCGTCGGCGCGGTGCGTTTGCCCGAGCGCGGCGGCGCGGGCGTCGGCGTGCGCTCCTTCGTCTGGCCGCCAGCGGGCGGCACCTGGAAGTCGTTCGTCTTGAGGGTGCGCGCGAGGCGGTCGAGCGTCTCGACGATGTCCTTCATCGCCTGCGGTCGGTCGGCCGGGTTCTTCTCGAGCATCGCGAAGACGAGGTCGTTGAGCTCGGCGGGAATCCACTCGGGGAGCGGCGGCGGCGGCTCCGTCACCTGCTTCACCATCACGATGGGCGGCGTCTCGCCCGTGAAGGCCGGCTTGCCCGTGAGCAGCTCGTGAAGAATGAGGCCCAGCGAATAGATGTCGCTGCGGGTATCGACGGGAATCGCCTTGGCCTGCTCGGGCGACATGTACTGCGGCGTGCCGACGACGATGCCCGCCGCCGTCTGGCCGATGCTCTCGTTGTCGACCTGAACGCGCGCGACGCCGAAGTCGAGCACCTTCACGAGGTCGGGGTTGCCGGGGCGCTGCAGCACCATGACGTTGTCGGGCTTCAAGTCGCGGTGAACGATGTGCAGCTCGTGCGCAGCGGCCAGCGCGCGCGCCACCTGCAACGTCAACGCGACCGCGCGGCCCGGTGACTGCTGGCCCTGCCGGTGCACGAGGCTCGACAGCGTCATGCCGTCGAGGAACTCCATGACGAAGAAGAAGCGGCCCTCGGCGGTCTTTCCGAAGTCCGAGATGTCGACGATGTTCGGGTGGCCGATGCGGCTCGCGGCGACGGCTTCGATTTTGAAGCGGTTGACGAACTCCTGGTCGGCGTTGAGGCCAGGCAACATCACCTTCATCGCCAGCGCCTTGCCCAGCTCGATGTGCTCGACCTTGTACACCTCACCCATGCCGCCGGCCGCGATGCGCGCAGTGACGCGGTAGCGGCTGTCGATGGTGTCGCCGGTCGAGAAGCGGCCCGAGCCCGAAGGCGACGACGAGATGGGCGGAGCGCCCGCCGGGGCGTCGAGCGGCCGGCCCAGCGGCGTGGCCTTGAGCGCGGCGAGCCCGCCTTCTGCGTTGGGAGGGTTCGACGCGAGGTGCATCGGCGTCGGGCGGCGCTGCGTGGTGTCGAGCTGGTCCGAGGCGGCCGTGTCCTCCATCGAGACGAGCATCATCTCGACGCGGCCCACCCGAATGATGGAGCCCGAGACGAGCGAGGCCTTCGTCACCACCTTGCCGTCGACCCACAGCAGGCTCGCGCCGGTCAGGTCTTCGACCTCGAAGTCACCGCCTTCGTCGCGCCGCACCGCCGCGTGCACCTCACGCACCATGTTCGGTGGGAAGCGCACGGCGCAGCTTTCTCCGGAGCCGATGGAGAAGCGGTTCGACGGAATGGGCACACGCTGGCCGCGCTCGGGGCCCTCCCGCACGACGAGCTCGTACGGAATGTCGCTCACGCGCCCTCGAGGAAGAAGAGCACCACGGCGGCGGCAGCAGCGACGCCGGCGGTGATGAACGAGACGGTGGCCGCCGTGCCCATCGAGTACGCGCCGGTGTACAGCGACGTCGCCTGGTCTCGGGTGCGGTTCGGGTCGAGCATCTTCAGCTGAGCCTCGTTGCCCTTCATCACCGCGGTGAACGCGAGGCCGAGGCCAGCCGCGACGCCAGCGGTACCGGCCGCGACCCAGGTGAAGAGCCGCTTGCGCGGCGCCGGCGTCGGAGCGTCGACGATGAGGGCCGGCGGCGGCGGCGGCGTGAGGTCGGGCTCGCGCGCATCGGTCGGCTTCACGGGGTTGGAAGGCTTCACGGGGTCGGCGGGCTTCACCGGGTCGGCCGGCTTCACCGCGACGACCGCCGAGGCGCGCAGCGAGACGGTGAGCTCCATCGAGCGCGTGGCCGACATGGCGAACGCCCGCTCGTACGAGTCGAACCCCGTCGCCGAGATGGTCACCTTGTGCGACCCCGGCGTGATGGTGGCTGACGCAGGCGAGGTGCCGATGTCTTTGCCATCGACCGACACCCGCGCGGTGGCGGGCTCGACGTAGACGAGCAGGTGCTGCGTGCCCTGCTTCTGCAGCCGCTGCTCGATGGAGTCGATCGCGGCGGCCACCTCGTCGGCGTCGGTCGCCTGCGGAGACTGGCGCAGGTACTCCTTGTACGACGTCATCGCGTGCACGAGGTCGCCGAGCTGGTCCTGGCAGCGGGCGATGTTGAAGACGGTGGCGGGGTGGGGCTTGGCGGCGAACGACTCCTCGAACTTCGCGAGCGCGTCTTTGTACTTGCCGGCGGAGTACAGGCCCTGGCCCTTCATGAAGGCATCACGCGCCACGGCCGTGGGGTCGGCGAACGAGACCGCCGCAAGGAGGAGCGCACACAGGGTGAACCAACGAGCCATCGGAGAGCCCCCAAAACACGACGTGAAGCGGCGCGCCAGTGTAGCCCATCAGGACGGGCCGGGGCCTGCTTCATACGGCGCGCGCTGCGCATGATCAGCTTCACCACCTCGGCACTGTCGGGCGCGAAAGCTCGGTGATTGACTCCCCACCGGGGACAATGGCGCTCAACGACGAAGACGACGGCACGGCGAGAACGGCGCTGCGGAAGAGCGCGTTCGACCCCGACGACCTGGCGCTGCTCGGCAAGAAGCTGGGCGAGTACCGGGTCGACAGCATTCTCGGCGCGGGCGGCATGGGCGTGGTGTTCAAGGGCGAGCAACCGCTCATCAAGAAGACGGTGGCCATCAAGGTGCTCAAACGCGCGCTCGCGTCGGAGCCTGCCTTCGTGTCACGCCTGCTCGACGAGGCGCGCGCCACCAACGTCATCGCGCACCCCGGCATCGTCGACACCATCGGCTTCGGGCAGGCACCCGATGGCCGGCCGTACATCGTGATGGAGTACCTCGAGGGTGAGCCGCTCGACGCGCGGCTGCTCGCGAAGGGCAAGCTGCCGGTGCTCGAGGCGCTGCGGCTGGCCAACGACATTCTCGCGCCGCTCGAGGCCGCGCACTCGGCGGGCGTGATTCACCGCGACTTGAAGCCGGGCAACGTGTTCCTGCAGCGGCTGCCCGACGGCAAGGACTTCCCCCGGGTGCTCGACTTCGGGCTCGCCCGCTACGTCGACTCCACGGGCCGCGGCTCGGGTATCGTCGGCACGCCTTCGTACATGGCGCCCGAGCAGGCGAAAGACGGCGACCAGACGCCAGCCATCGACCTCTACGCGCTGGGCTGCATGCTCTACGAGCTGCTTTCGGGGCGGCTCCCGTTCGAGGCTGGCTCGGCGTGGGGCGTCATCGAGCTGCACCTGTCGAAGACGCCGCGCCGCCTCGACGAGCTGGTGCTCGACCTCGACGACGAAGTGGCCGACCTGGTGCACGAGCTGCTCGAGAAGGAGCCCTCGAAGCGACCGACCGCCACCCGCGCCCGGCGTGAGATTGCGCGTCTGCTCCGGGCCCGCGAAGAAGCCGCCACCATCGGAGAGCAGCGGCGGCGCCCACCGTCGAAGAGCACCGCGAAGGCCGTCGAGAAGAAGCCCGAGGTCGAGAAGAAGAAGGTCGACCCGCGTGAGGCCGCGACGGTGATTGGGCTCGAAGGCGTCGACGTGCCGCTGCCTGCGCCGAAGTCGGCCCGCGCGCGCGCGACCGAGCTCTCGACGGACGTGCACCCAGTCGTCGCGGATCCGTCGGAGTCGTCGGTGAAGGTCGACGCGTCGCTCGACGTGGTGCAGACGGGCCCAGGCATTGCGGTGTGGATTGGTGTGGCCCTCGGCGTGCTGCTGGTCGTGGGCGCGCTGGTGATTCTGTTCGGCTGATCAGCCGCGGCGGGGCTGGCTGCGCGGCCCGCTTTCCCATATGCGCGCCTCGGTTTTCCAACGCCACGCACCGGGAGCGTCTTCATGTCAGGCCCAGCACCAGCAGCGAATGCCCCACCGCCGATGTTCGGAGAGCCGACGCCGCTCGGCCTGCTCGGCTTGTCCATCGGGTGCGCGGCGCTGGTGCCCATCGCGTTCGGGTGGTTGCCGAGCGAGCCGGCGAAGATCGTCACGATGATGAAGACGGCGTCGTGGTTCTGTCTGCTGTTCGGCGCGGGCTGTCAGTTCCTCGCGGGGCTCATGTCGCTGGCGAACAAGAACACGCTGGGCGGCACGCTGCTGACGACGTTCTCGTTCAACTGGGTCTTCAACTGGTACGTGCTCGACGAAGCGAGCCAGGGCCGCGGCGTCGACTCGTCGGTGATGCTCAGCGTCGACGTGACGTTCATCATCATCTTCGTGGTGCTGACGTACGCGTTCGGGTTCTTCTCGAAGCTGCTCTTCTTCTTCCTCGTCGACATCGACGTGCTGTACCTCGCGCGCATCGGCAAACACTTCGCGGTGCCGGGCACGGGCCCGCTGGTGGGCGTGGCGACCATCGTGTTGATGGTCATCGCGCTGTACATCTCGTTCGCGTTGCTGGTGAACCCGGCGGCCGGGCGAGCGGTGTTCCCTGCGTCGGGGCCGATGTTCAAGCCGACACCTCCGCCGGCGGTCTGAAGCGCTCGCGCCTCGGAGTCAGGAGCCATGCTCACGCATTCACGCTGGTGCCTGCTGCTCCTCCTGGGGGCCTGTGCTCACCGAAGCGGGCACGAGGTGGCGACGGTGTTCGCGGACGAAGCGAGAGAAATCTCGAGGCTCGAGCACAGTGATTCACCAGAGCAGCAACTGCAGATGGTGGTGGCCCTGCAGCGCGCCCGCTTGTTCACGCTGGCCTTCATCTACGGTTCGGGGGTCGCGAAGTCGTCGGGCCCGCAACGCCTGGCGGCACTGGAGACGCTCGTCCGACTTCAGGAGCAGCGCCAGGACGACTTTCTCATTCCCTCGATGCTCGAGCGTTTGTCGCGTGAGCAGGGGCTGAGCGGGCTCTCGGCATTCGCGGTCGAGCGCGTCACGTGGTTCAACGCGCGCATCGCGTATCATCGCGGTCTGCTGTCGCAGGTGGTCGCGCTCTGCGAGCAGATTCCTCCGACCAGCATCGACTTCGCGAGAGCGCAGTACCTGATGGGTCTCGCGCTCGCCGACGAACGCCTCGAAGGCGGGGCCGGGAGGGAGCGGGCGCTCGGCGTGTTCGGTCGACTGGCCGAGGGCGTCGACCAGAACCAGACTGGAGCCGAAGTCGTTCATGCGCAGAGCCTGTTGGCGCTGGGCCGACTGGCGTACGCGAGGCGAGAGTGGGCCGCGGCGACCGCCTGGTACGAGCGGGCGGCGAAGCTGCCTTCAGTGCGGACGACCGCGCTGTTCGAGCAGAGCCTCGCGCTCCTTCGCGCAGGTGACTTCGTTCGGTCGGTCGCGCTGCTCCGCAGCGACGAGGTGCGCGAGTCGGGAATCGCCGAGGTCGCGCTCACCGAGGCGATGGCGTTGCACTTCTCGCGAGATGCGACCTCGGCCGAGGCAGCCCTCACCCGGGCGGCAGGCACCGCCCCCAACGTCGACTGGTCGAACGCAGCCCCCGGCCGCGCGCTCGAGGTCTGCAAGACGGGCCAGGGCGGCTCACCGCTGGAGTTGAAGCTGGCTCGCGAGAATCCCCGGCTGACGCGATTGCTGGCGAGCCTCGAGGCCGCAGAGAGCGAGCGCCGCGTCGTCTCACAGGTCGAGTCATGGCAACACGACTCGACGGCTTCCGCCTTCGATGGCTATCTCGGACAGAACCTCGAGACGCTTCGCCAGGTCGCCGACAGGAGGTGCCTCAACGAGTTCAGGAATCAGCAGGCTGCGGTCGACACCAGCAGAGGCCTGGCGGAGTTGGTGGGCATCGAGGTGGCCCTGGCGCGACGTGACCTCGACACTGCCATCGCGCGAACCGAGTCCGTGCTGTCACGCCTGCCGTCGAAGAGCGTGTCGACCTCCGAGATGCTGTTTCGGTTGATGGCGTTGAAGCAGGCGAGGTCCGAGGTTCTGAAGGGCGCGGAGGCGCAGGAGGCTCATGCTCAGGTCGTCGCGTTGCTCGAGCGCATCGTCGATGGAGACCCGGCCTTCGAGCGGCTCGATGAGGCCAGGCGACTGCTGAACGAACCGTGATGTGGTGGCGCTCGGCACCTGGCGCTTCGACAGCAGCGGCGAGTTCGGCGACACTGGCGGCGTGGATCCACTGCGTCGGTTCGTTCGCCAGCTCGCCCGCCTCGCGCGTGGCGCTGACACGAACAAGCCCTCGCCAGTCGAGCCGACGACACCGAAGCCGCAGACGGCTCCAGTCGACACCTTCGAGCCCGCGCCTGCGAAAGCGGCTCTGCAGCCCGCCACTGGTCCACGCAGTCTCGTCGCCGCGTATCGCGCAGACACCTTCTCGGGCTTCGTCGATGGCTTCGAGGGAGCCGTCAGAGCTCCGGTCAACCTGAGCGGCGGCCTCGAGCCCATCACGCCCGACGCGTTCGAGGTGACAAAGCCGGCTCCCATCGCGGTGAGCACGGGCTTCGTGGCGTCGCTCGACGACTTGTTTCCTGGAGAACCGTCGACCGATGCCACGCCTCCAGCGAGTGACCCGACGTCGTTCAACGCCTCACTCGCAGATCTCGGGCTGAGCGAGCCAGAGGCGTCGACCGGAGCGCTCGACGCTGCTGCGACGTTCGCGGAGGCGATGGAGCGCTCGACACCCGGTGAGGCGACGACCACCGGCGACGACGCCGCGGCGACCGCTTCGTCGCAGCTCTCGTCGAGTTCAGAGGCCTCGGCGGTCGCGGAGCCTGCGCTCATCGCGTCGTCGGCCCGGCCGACAGCGGACCCGGTGACCTCGTCGAGTTCGGCGGCGTCGGTGGTCGCGGAACCTGCGCTCATCGCGTCCTCGTCGGACCTGTCGACGGCGGCTCCGGTGGCCTCTCTTCAGCTCTCGTCGAGCTCGGCCTCGGTGGTCGCGGAACCTGCGCTCATCGCATCGGCGGCTCCGTTGGCCTCGTCGCAGTCGTCGAACTCGGCCTCGGTGGCCGCAGAGCCTGCGCTCATCGCGTCGTCGGCCCTGCCCACGGCGGATACGGTTACCTCGCCGCAGCCCTCGTCGAGTTCTGCGGCGTCGGTGGTTGCGAAGCCTGCGCTCATCGCGTCGTCGGACCTGCCGACAGCGGATCCGGTGGCCTCGTCGAGTTCTGCGGCGTCGGTGGTCGCGGAACCTGCGCTCATCGCGTCGTCGGACCTGCCGCCGGCGGCTCCGGTGGCCTCGTCGCAGCTCTCGTCGAACTTGGCCTCGGCGGTCGCGGCACCTGCGCTCACCGTGTCGTCGGACCTGCCGGCGGGCTCGCCACAGCTGTCGTGGAGTTCGGCGGCGTCGGTGGTCGCGGAACCTGCGCTCATCGCGTCGTCGGACCTGCCGACAACGGCTCCGGTGGCCTCGCAACAGCTCTCGTTGAGTTCAAAGGCGTCGGTGGTCGCGCAGCCTGCGCTCATCGCGTCGTCGGACCTGCCGGCGGTCTCGCCACAGCTCTCGTCGAGTTCGGCGGCGTCGATGGGCGCCGAGCCTGCCGGCTCACCAGCATTCCCGTCGTCGATTCCGACAGCTGTGCCTGCGTCTGCGGATCGCTCGTCGGAGGCCCTGGTCGCAGAGGCCGTCGCGTCGCCTTCGCCGTCGCCTCATCTTTCGCCTTCCGCAGGTTCGGCGGAACCCTCGTCGGTCGATCGTGCGGTGTCCTCGAACCCGCTCGCGCAGCCCGTCGACGCATCAGCGGTCGACCTCGAGGAAGACCTCGTCGCCCTCGCCGAGGCGCTCGTCGGCAGGCCGTAGGGAGCGTTGGCTCAGACGCCGAGTGAGCCGAGCCAGTCCTTCACGTCCTGCTGAACCTGTGCCTCCGCTCGTCCTTCCGCCTGCTTCGTCACGTCGGCGCGAATGCGCACCTGCTGGCCACCGTTGATGGCGCGCAGTTCTCCGTCATCGAGGAACACGCCGCCGCACTTCAGGCAGAACTCGACGCGCAACCCGCCCACCTCGGCTGCGCGCATGGCCACCGTGCAGCTCGGGCAGCGACGCGACGTCTCGAGCGGGTCGAGCTTCGCGGGAGGCCGCCTTCCCAGCACCTGCTCGAGCTCACCACCGTCGAACCAGAGCCCATTGCAGAAGGTGCAGCGGTCGAGCTCGACCGCGCCAGCGTGAAACGACTTCATCGCCGCAGTGCAGGCGGGGCAGGTGCGCGCGCTCATCACTTCGCCTCCAGGCTGAGGCGCACGCCGGTGAGCTTGAGCTTCTCGGGAGACATCGGCTTCACCGCCTCGTGCGACGTGCAGACGCGCACCGACCCGGCGTAGTCGCTCGGCGACGTCGTCAGCTCGACCTGCCACTTGCCCACCTTCACCGGCTCGGCCCTCGCGGTGAGCACCACGAGGAAGTTCGCGTCGCACGGGTTCTCGAACGTCACCTGCGCGAGGCCCAGCTCCTTGAACAGCGCCGCGCCGTCCATCGGCTTGGCGAACGACAGCTCGATGAACTTCGAGTCGGTGACGTTGAACGAGTACGTGACGCGCTCGTCGTCCCACTGGGAGCCGTTGCGGTTCGAGGCGCGCTTCTGCAGCTCGTCGACGAACTTCGTGAGCATCGCCGCGGTACCGTCCTTCACGATGGAGACGATGCTCTTGCGGGTCACTTCGAGGCTGGCCGCGTCCCAGTCGGGGGTGACGAGCGCGGGCCGCGAGAAGCTCCAGGTGAGCGTCTTCGTCGCGTCGGCATAGACGAGGCGGCCGGCTTCCCACACCACGGCGTCCTTCACCTTCGAGCTCTTCGCGCGGCGCACGTGCCGGAAGGTGTCGAGCACGTCGGCGCCCTGCTTCTCGTCGAGCTGAATGGTGAGCGTGCTGACCGGCGGGTTCTTGTCGTCACCCACCATCGCGTTGCGCACCGTCTCGAGCTTCACGCTCTTCACGCCGAGCCGCGCCGCCAACTTCTTCTCGAACTCGGCGACGGCCGCGTCGTGGCTCGGCGCCGTGCCCGGAAAGTCCTTCAGGTCGCCCAGCGCAGGGACGAACTCGTTCAGCCGGTCACCCGGAACGGCCGAGAGCGTCTGCACGAGCACTTCTCCAACCGCGGGTGTCTTCGGCGGCGGCTGCTTCGCCCACGCACCGACCGACACCACTGCACAGACCGCGACGACCCAGCGAAGCACGTGCACGGAGGACTCCTGGAGAGAGGAACTCACGGACTCTAGCGACTAACGAACGGCCTTCTTGAGAAGTTCCGCCAGCCACGCAGCGAGAATGGCCCGCATCGGCGCCGAGGCGTACTCCTTCACGAACGCCCTGAGCGCGGCCGTCGACTCCTCCGCGAGGCGTTCGTCTGACAGGTCCTGGTTGCGGGTCGTGATGGCTTCCCACCCGTCGCGGAAGACGCGCAGTTGCTCCAGCAAGCCCTCGCGCGTCGTCGCCAGCTTGAACGTCGGCCCTTCGACCAGCTTCATCAGCGTCCCCGGGTTCTTTCGAATCCACACCAGGGCGGGGTTCGAGAGCGGGCGCGGCGGAGCGGCGGGGCGGCGGGGCTTGCGGGGCTTGCGGGTCTTCGCGCTCTCTCTGCGAACGTACAACCCGCGCGCGAGGCGGCCCTTCGGCAGCCACCGTGGGCTCCCTGACTTGCCGATGACCACCTGCCAGGTGTGACCGTCTTTTCCTGTCATCGTCGCGCCGGGCTCGAGCGAGGCAGGGTTTCGAGCCGGTGGTGAAAATTCTGTGCGTTGGAGAGGTTTGCGCATCACGCGTGCCGAAGGGCGAGGGCCTGCACCAGCCACACCTCGAGGAAGCGGCTCGAGTTGCGGCGCAGCCAGGGAAGGCCGTCGGTCGACTCCGAGACCTCGAAGCCACAGCGCTCGGCGAGGTGGAAGAGGGTGTCGTCGTCTCCATCGGGGCTGCCGAGCGACGGGCCGGGTGACGACACGAGCAGCGACGCCTTCGCCTTCAACGCGAGCTTCGCCGAGGTGAAGAAGGCCTCTGGGTCGTCGAGCAGGTCGACCACGTTCTCGGCGACGAGCCCATCGAGCGAGCGCGGCTTGAAGGGCAGCGCCTGCGCGTCGAGCACCACGGGGACTGCGCCACTTCGCCCTGCCGCATGCAGCACGGCGCGCAGCGAGACATCACCGACGACGAGGGAGCGGCGCTTCGAGTGCAGGTGCATCGCCGTCAGCCCCGCGCCACAGCCCACCTCGAGCACCACGCCCTCGGGAGCCCGGTGCTCGAGCCACAACGACGCCGACTGGGCCTTCGCCACGACGAGCAGCTCGGCCAGCGCATCGGCTCCGGGCCCTTCGCAGAGCGGCTCGTCGTTCGCACCGCCGCCTTCGGCGCTCGTCCAGTCGTCCGAGAAGCGCGCGGGCTCGGCTCCGGCAGCGGCGTCGGCGAACGCGCGCAACGTCGCGACGACCTGCTTCGACGAACGCTCCACCTCGGCCAGCGCCGACAACGCCGCGTCGTAGAACGTCGCGCACCAGCGCGCGGGCTCTGGCACCAGCACGGGAACGCCCGCGAGCACCGGGTACGGCCCACAGTCTCGACACCGCACGACCGTCGCCTTCGCCGAGAAGCCAACGAGCGCCCGGCCACAGCGGGGGCACGCCAACACCGACACCGCCCACTTCGGAATCGTCATGCGCTTCACGTCACACGAAACTGATCAGAAGGGAACGTTCGCCTGCAGGTGCCGCGCGAGCTCGACCAGCTCGGGCCGATTCTTCTGCTCGACCACGAAGCGTCCCTGGAACGCGGCGATGCCCAGTGGCTCCGGCGAGCCAGCCTCGAAGACCGTGCCGTTGTCGACGAGGAACACCCACAGCTCGTACCGCGGTTGCTTCTTCGCGGTGGCGAGCGCGACCTTCCAGTGAAGCACTTCGACGCCGTCGACCGAGGTCTCGGTCTCCTTCGCTTCCCACGTGAAGAAGGCCCTCGGCGTCGCGTGCTTCTTGCCGCTGTACTTGCTCGCCGCGACGAGGAACTGCTTCTTCGTTCGTGCGTCGAGCGCCTCGATGCCGGCGAGGTCGTACGAGGTTCGCCCGAAGAAGACGTACTGACCGGGCTTCACCTTCTCTTCGACGACGCGCGCGGGCTTCGGCGGTGGAGCCGCCTTCAGCTTCATCACCTGTTTGACCCGCGCGGGCACTGGCGCGTCGCCGAACGAGGCCACGATGGCGGGGCCAACCCAGTCACGCAGGTTGCGTTCGGGCGACTGGAGCATCTCGTCGCACCATCGCTCGGCCCAGGCCGCCCGCTCGGCAGGAGAGACGGCCGCGACCGCCGCCACGAGCGGGTTCCCCCACGCCGTGATGCCGTACGCGCGCGCTTTCAGCTCCGTCCACAGCTCGAGCCATCGAAGCGGCGTCAGCTCGAAGAAGCCCTTCGTGAGCCACGCCTGCGTGTCGGGCCGGCTGGGCTTGTTCGCGTACGCGCGCCCGTACTTGTCGAGCGCGAACTTGAGCACCTTCCATCGCGGGTGCTGACCCTTGCCGAACGCGGGGCAGCTGATCAGCTCCTCGAGCACACCGCCCTTCGCGAGGCCCAGGAGTCGTCGGCGCGAACGAACATCGGGTGGCAGGCCACGGTGCGCCCAGTTCACGCCGCAGTCGATGCTGCACAGCCGCTCCAGCATCAGCCGCTCGTTCTTCGGCAACGCATCGACGTCGAGGGGGTTGCTGACGAACGCGTTGGAGCCGCCGCGTCGTGATGGAAACCAGCGCTCCTGCACGTCGTTCAAATACGCGGGTGGCGGCGGAGCGGTCGGGCCCACGGCAGTCGGCAGCGTCTCGAGCAAACGAAGGTCGGCGAGCGCGTCGTTCCGCATGGCGAGGGTCTACTTCCTCGACGCAGCGGGGCATCGGGCCCACTGCCTTTCGGGTGGCGCGCCGCGTCGCCTCCGCCTATCGCAGCCGTCACGCGCGGGTACACTGCGCGCGCTTCTTCAGCCCAGAGGTTCCATGAAACAGACGTCTCTTCTGCTCGCGCTCGGTCTGGCGCTCACGCTGGTCTCGCTGCCAGCTCGCGCGGCCCGGCTCTTGTTGCCCGATGACCTGCCGGCGTCTGCTTCGCCTGCCGCGACCACGCCGTCTGCGTCGACCAGCGTCGAGCGTCATTCGCCGCCCTCGTTCGGGCTGCAGTTCGGCGTCGCCGCCGGAGCGGGTCTCATCGGTGCTCCCGTCGGGTTCCTGCTCGCGAACCTGCTGGGCAACCTCAGCATCTCGCTCATTCCCACCGCGATTCTCGGCCTCGTGCCCATGGGCCTCATCGCGCCGGCCTTCACGGCCATCGCTGCCTGGCTCTTCGGCAACTGGAACCTCACCGAGGCCGACGGCAGGTTCAGCTTCTGGTTGGGCTTCGCGGCAGCGGCCATCGTGCACATCGCGGCGACCGTCATCGCGGGGTTCGTCGGCGTCTCGCTCGCCGGCATTCCCGGCCTCATTCTCTTCAGCGTCATCGACGGCGCGGCCATGGGCGGCGCAGCGGTCGGCACCATGCGCTTCTTCCGCAAAGAGCCCGCGGCGACGGCGACCCCGGTGATGCCCTCGTTCGTTCCCAACGTGAGCGCGACCACGATGGTGCCGCTCACCACGATTCCCTTCTAGAGGCCGACATGAACCGCATCGTGATTGGAACCATCGTGTTGCTCGCGTCGCTCGCGCAGGCGCAGCAGTGCCGGGCGCGCGCGAGCTGGCCGACCGAGAAGTGGCCCGAGGCGCTCGTCAACGCGACCGCGAAGGCCGCCGAAATCAAGGCGCTCGAAGACTACGCCTTCACCATCGTCGGCAAGCCCGAGGAGCGAAAGGGCTACCGCACCAACGGCCTCGTCGTCGTGAAGAACGGCGCCATCGTCTACGAGAAGTACGCGCGCGGGTGGGACGAGAACAAGCGCCACCTCTCGTGGTCGGTCGCCAAGAGCGTCTCGAGCACCCTCGTCGGCGTCGCAGTGAACCAGGGCCTGATGACGCTCGACGAGTCGCTGTGCAAGCAGCTGCCCGAGTACCAGTCAGACCCCGTCGTCTGCGGCATCACGGTGAAGAACATCATCACCTTCGGCTCGGGCCTGCAGTGGCAGGAAGAGTACGAAGACGCCGGCTACCAGGTGTCGAGCGTGCTCGCGATGCTGCTTGGCTCGGGGCACAAGGACCAAATCAAGCACGTGCTCACGCACCGCAAGCTGCACGAGCCCGGCACCCAGTTCGTCTACTCGACCGGAGACGCGCACGTCGTCGGCACGCTCGCCAAACGCGCCCTCACCGCGAAGCACGGCGCGAACGCGTTCTGGACGCAGCTCTTCGAGCCCATCGGCATGAAGCGCGTCGTCTTCGACGAAGACCCGGCCGGCAACCCGCTCGGTGGCAGCTACGTGTACGCGACGCCGCGCGACTTCGCGAAGCTCGGCTACCTCATGCTGAACGACGGCTGTTGGAATGATCAGCGGCTGCTCCCGGTCGGCTGGGTGCAGCAGGCGACTGCGGTGAGCGACACGTTCCGCGCGAACCGCGGCGACTGCTCGAACGCGACGCCCGCCGGAGAGTACAAGCTGCCCTGCGAAGACACGCCCAACGGCTACATGTGGTGGCTCAACCGCCCGCCTGCGGCCGGCGTCGACAAGCCGTGGAAAGACGCTCCAGACGACACCTACGCAGCCCTCGGCCACTGGGGCCAGCGCATCATCGTCATCCCCAGCGAAGACCTCGTCATCATGCGCACCGGTGACGACCGCGAAGGCAGCATTCCCGTCAACGACCTCGTGAAGTTCGTGCTGCCGGTGGTGAAGCCATGAAGACGAACACGCTCCTGCTGGGCCTCGCGCTGCTCCTCGCGGCCTGCGCCGACGACAACTCCAAGCTGCGCACCTACGACAACAACGACCTCGAGCTCGCCGTCGGCAACGCCGCGAAGATGACCTGCACCTGCCGCTTCGTCATGGAGATGGACGAGGCCTATTGCAAAGACTGGGTGCGCGCGTCGCCGAACGTGGCGCGGTTCAACATCGACCTCGAGAAGAAGGTCGTCGACGCGTCGGCCTTCATCTCGTGGACGGCGCGGGCGCACTACGTCGACGATCTGCACGGCTGCGTGCTCGAGTAGTTGAATGTTCGGGGGCCCGGCTCGTTCAGAGGCGCCATGTCGCCGCTGCGAGCCGTGCTTATCGTGTGCTTCTCGTGCGCCGGCTGTCTTCAGGCCGTGCAGGAGTGCCCTGAAGGTGGTTGTCCCCAGCCCTCCACGACGCTCTCGTTGACCGAGGCGTGCACACGTCAACGCAACGGCTTCTGGTGCGAGACGCCGAAGCGCTGTGGCCTGGCCGACCCGATGGCGTCGTGCGAGGCCATCAACAAGAACGTCACCTCCGCGCCTGACGAACTCTGCTGGTACGAGGAGCAGCAGGCCCTCGACGCCGGTCGCCTGAAGTACGACCCGAAGGCTGCGGCCGAGTGTGTCGCCGCGCTCGAGCAGCTGCCGTGCTTCTCGTCATCGGCGCCGGCGGCGTGTGAGCGGGTGTTCACCGGGTTGCAGCCGCTGGGCTCGACGTGCTTCTCGGGCGCCGAGTGCGTGAGCGGCGCCTGGTGCGACCGCTCTGCGTCGTGCCCTGGCCGCTGTGTCGCGTTGGCCGATGCCGGGGTCGTCGTGCCAGACGCGCTGGGCTGTGCGCGAGGGCTGGCCGCCGCCGAACAGCAGGACGGTGGGTGGCGCTGCGTCGCGCCCGTGCCTTCGGGTGCGGTGTGCCGTCAGCCTCGTGAGCAGCTCCTCGGCGCGGCCTGCCAGTCGCCGACCGACGCGTGCTCCTTTCCCTTCGACGGTGGTGTCGGCCGCTGTGAGCCGTTTCGTTCGCAGCTCGGAGCTCGAGGCGCCGCGTGCGACCTCTCACGACGGTGTCAGCGGGGCCTCGCCTGCCGCTTCGTGCCCGGAGAGACGATGGGCCGCTGTCAGAACCTCATTCCACTCGGAGCGTCCTGCCAGCACGATTTCAACGGCTGCGAGGTGGGGGCGATGTGCGGGCGAGCCCTCACCTGTGTTCCCGAGCCGCGCATCGGTGAGGCCTGCACCGCCACCTGCGTGAAGGGGACCCGCTGCGAGGGAGGCGTCTGCCAGCCCCTCGGCCAGCTCGGCGGCGCCTGCCCCTGCGCCCACGGACTTCAGTGCGTGGAGAACCGCTGTCAGCCACAGCGCTGCAACTGAGGGCCGTGTGAGGAGCAAGTGATTGACGTCGCGGGTGAGCGCTCGCACGCTCCGCCGGCATGAAGCGCCTGGCCCTCTTCGTCATCGCGGGTTTCACCGCGTGTCCGAGTTCCTCCACGACCGAGACGTGGGAGCCCGTGATGGGGCAGGTGGACTTCGCCATCGAGCAGCTCCACTTCGAGCCGAACGGAGCGATGCACGCGGTCGAGACCCTCACCGGCCGCACCATCGACCGCAACGCGACGTGGAACGGGTGGACGCCGACGCCCGGCTTCGTCGGCAACCAGCGCCCGCTCCAGCCCTCGCTGTTCCGCCTCTGGGACGTCAACGGCAACGTCTACGTCTCGAACGGCGTCATCTATCGCGCGAAGCGGGGCACCTCGCAGTGGCAGCTCGTGCCCGGCAGCGTGGGGCGTCAGCTGCTCACGGTCGACGCCGCTGGCAACGTCTTCGCGTCGAACCCCTCGGTGAGCGTGCTGCCTGTCGGCGCGACGACGTGGGTTCCGACGGCCGCCGTCACGCGCATCGACGCGAAGGGCAGGGCGTTCGCGGGCAACGTCTGGCTCGACGGCACCACCACCGTGACCGACGACCAGCTGAGCCCGCTGGCGCGCTTCGACGCGAACGGAGACGTGCTCGACGCCATCGACGACGGCGCGAACGTCACCGTCACCCGCCGCGAGTTCGCGAAGACCGCGAAGACCGAGCTCGCGAAGTTTCCGAAGGTCGACGCGCTCGAGTTCGTGGGCTGCGGCCTCGAAGGCACCTGCGTCTTCGTGAAGGACCGCACCGAGGTCATGCTCGCCCGGGGCACCGCGGCGCTGCGCCAGGTCGGCTCCATGAGCGTCACCTCGAAGGGCGAGGCGCTCAACTTCTCGGGCGTCGGCTTCACCGTCGGCCCCGATGGCCTCTTCTACCTGTGGGACCGCTCCGGTCAGACCACCACCTTCAGTCGCGTGTACCGGCTGCGACCAGGCACCGCGCCATGGCCAGGAGAAGGCTCATGAGAGCGCTCCTCGCGGTGGCCCTCGTCGCGGTCGCCGGTTGTCCCGCTGGCACCGAGCCACGGCCCTTCGGGCTCGAGACGCACCAGGTGACGCTCTCGCGTGGTGGCGCGGCGCACGTTGGCTTCCGCGTCGCGCGGCACGACGCCGGTGGCGGCCCGTCGTTCTCGGTCACGCCCGAGGGCAAGGGGCTTCAGCTCGACGTCTTCTCGTTCGTGCTCGAGGCCGATGCGTGGGCTGGCATCGCGACCGTCTCGGCGAGCGCGCAGGTCGAGCCGGGCGAGTACACGGCGGTGCTCGCAGGCGAGACGTTGCAGGTGACGGTCGCTCCGCCGCCAGCCGTCACGCTCGACCCGAAGACGATGCGCCGAAGCACCGTGGCGAAGAGTGCTCCCGGGCTGACCGCCGCGCTCTCTGACGATGGAACGGTCTGGCAGACGGTTGGCGATGGCGGCGTCTCGCGCGTGGAGTCGCTCTCGGGCGTTCGCGCCATCAGCATGTTCGGGCCCGGCAGCGTCGTTGCCGTGACGCTCGAAGGAAAGGCCGTCGACGTTCGTGCCACGCAGGCCGAGTCGCTCACGCTGCAGAGCGACGGCACGGTCGCGAACACCACGCTCACCAACCTCGCTGCGGTGCGGCCGTACTTCGTCGTGTTGCCCGGCAACGTGATGGCCTCGCAAGACAGCTTCCTCTCGACCGACGGCACGCTGTTGGCTGGAACGGAGCAGGGCGCCGCGCCCGTCGATCCGCGGGTCACCGGCGTCGTCGACGTGATTCCCACCGCGAAGGCGTGGCTCACGGCCGATGGCACCGTGTTCGCGCAACAGCAGACGAGCCCGTTTCGCGTCGTGCCTGTCTTTCAGCGCGAGGGCCTTCGTGCGCTGGAGGGTGATGGCTACCAGACCTTCAGCGGGCAGACGGCCGAGTACCGCCACCACGCGCTCTGGGTCGCCGACGGGCTCGCGTGGTTCCAGCCGTCCGAGATGCCGCTGCGGGTGCTGACGCTGCCGGGCGGCGGCGAGGTGCGTGACGTGTTCGTGCGCGACCGCTGGTGGTTCCTGCTCGGCGCCGACGGGAGGCTGTTCGAAGGAGACAAGCTCTTGCCGTTTCCCTCCGTGCGGCCCGCCGCGCCCGCGCCCGATGTCGGCGTGTTCTGTGACCCGATTCCCTTCACTCCCGGCGGCACGGTGCAGGTGGCGCTGCGAGTGGCGCGTGACGGCTTCGACGGAGCATTGACCCTCACGCCGCGCTCGTTGCCCTCCGACGTCACGGTGCCGGCGGTCTCGATTCCCGCGGGCGCGACGACGGCGACGCTGCCCGTGGCGTTCGCGTCAAGCGGCGTCGTGAGGCCGTTCGACCTCGAGTTCGCGCTCGTGGGTGAAGGGCTGACGCGCACCACGTTGCTGCCAGTCGAGCTGCCGCGAGGGCCGCGGCGCGTGACGGTGGCGAGCGACCTCGTGCTCAAGCGCGACGGTACGGTGTGGCGCCTTCCCCTCGCTGGCCCGCCGACGCAGGTGATGGGGCTGTCGAACATCGTCTCCATCACCTCGAACATGGCGCTCGACGCCGATGGAGCCGTGTTCAGCTTCGGTCAGAACCAGCGCGGCGAGCTCGGGCGCGGCACGTACGGTGTGGCTGATCAGGTCCCCGGGCGCGTGACGGGTGTTCCGAAGGCGGTGGCCATCGCGTTCAGTAACGGCGCGGGCTCGCTCACGTCGTTGGTGCTCGATGAGCAGGGGCAGGTGTGGCGCTTCGGTTCGACGTCGACGACCGACCCGGGCACGGTGACGCCGACGCTGGTGGCGGGGCTCCCGCGCATGGTCGACGTCAACGGCGACGCGAGCCCAGCCGCCCTCGATGCCTCGGGAGCCGTGTGGCTCGTGAATCGCCCGAAGCAATTCATGAACGCGCCGGTCAACCGCATCGGGCTCGTGCTCGATGGCGCGCCCGCGACGGTCGACCAGAGCTACGGCGTGCCCGGTTCGGGCCGGCTCAACCAGACGGTGAAGGTGCTCTGGTACACGGGCTTCGCGACGCTCACCGATGGCCGCGGCGTGTGGTCGCTCGCGACGGGCGCGGGCTTGTCGTTGATGGCGTTCCTGCCGGGGTCCGAAGGAGCCGTCTACGCGTCACGCGAAGGCGTGGTGGTGAAGGCCGATGGCACCGTGTGGCGGCGGCCGACGAACGGGCCCGCGTTGCAGCAGGTGGCCGGCATCAGCGACGTCGCGATTCCACGGTGAGCCGAACCCTGCGAGCCCTGCACCGTCGCTGCGCACGCTCTTGCGCAACTGAACTCGCTCGGAATGCGCCTGCCCGTTCGTCGTTTCGACCGGCATGCCCACCGACGTGCTGCCCCGCTTCGACTCGATGCTGCCGCCTCCGCTGCGTGACGCCCTCGCTGGTCTCGAGCGACGCCAGGCCCTTCGCGCCCCGACCGGCCTTCGCTTCGCGTTCGCTGATCAGCTCGCCGCGCTGAACGGAGCCGCCTGGGATGAGGTGACGCGCTCACGTGGGCTCATGCTCTCTCGTCGCTACCTCGAAGCGCTCGAGTCAGCCCGCACGCCGAACGTCGAACACCGCTACGCGCTCGGCTTCGACGGCACGCGGCCCGTGCTCGCGATGGCCATGCAGATTCTCGACGTGGGCATCGACCGCCTGCGTCCCGCCTCGAAGCACGTCATCGAAGGGCTCGACACCGACGCGCTCGAACAGTCGGTGCGTCAGCGCGTGCTCGTCTGCGGCAACCTGCTCTCGGCTGGCCTCGATGGCGTCGCGTTCGCGGCGGGCCTCGACGAAGACCTGGCGTGGCGCGCCGTCGGAGAGGTGCTCTATCGCGTGCGCCGCGCCGAGAAGCTCAACGGCCACACCAACCTCGTCGTGGTGAAGGACCTCTCGACGTCGCAGCGCAACGAGAGCCGCACGCTCGAAGGGCTCGCCTATCGCCCGATGGAGGGCGGCGCGACGATGGTGCTCTCGCTCGAGCCCGAGTGGACGAAGCACGACGACTACCTCGCGAGCATGCTCTCGAAGTACCGCAGCGCCGTGAAGCGCAAGGTCTACGCGCCCATCACCGACGCTGGCTGTCGGGTCGTTCGTCTCACGCCCGACGAGGTGCAGCGGCATGCCGAGCGGTTGCAGTCGCTCCACCTTGCGGTGCAGGACAACGCGAACGTTCGGCCTGTCACCGTGTCGAGCGAGTACTGGCCCGCGATGGCGAAGCTCGAAGACGCGTGCGTGTTCAACGCGGTGATGCGCGGTGAGGAGGTGCTCGGGTTTCTGCTCGTGCAGCTCGATGGAGACGAAGCGCACGCGGCGCAGATTGGCTTCGACCGCGAAGCCGCGAAGGAGCTGCCGCTGTACCTTCGTCTGCTCCACACCACCGTCGAGGTGGGGCTCGCGCGAAAGTGCCGCCGGGTGGTGCTCGGCCGAACCGCGCTCGAGCCGAAGGCGCGCATGGGCGCGAAGCCCGTCGACACGTTCATGTGGGTTCGTCATCGCGTGCCCGTCGTCAACGCGCTCACGCGTGGGCTGGTCGACCTCGTTCGGCACCAGCCCGCGCCAGACATCGACCCGTTCAAGCGGGCTGATTCGTCACCGGCCTGACGCCAGAGCCCTGACACACGCCGCCCACCCTCCGGAAGTCCGGGAGCGGCCCTGCGCTTGCTGAGCGCATCGGCACGGGAGGCGTCATGCACAAGGGTTTGTCACTCACGCTGGTGGTGGTGGTGGGCTGCGGAGCCGAGGTGTCGGTCCCTGAGGCGCTCAAACCAACACCCTCGGCGCCAACGGAGTGCCACGTCTTCACCGGTGCGGGCTCGATCGTTCCCGAGTCGCTACCCGCCGAGAAGAAGCCCTCTCGTTGTGACGACCCCGCGCTTCAGGGTGAG
>JAACJQ010000203.1 GCA_016879935.1 Archangiaceae bacterium
CGCCGAGCCGCCCGCCGTCGCCGAGCCGCCCGCCGTCGCCGAGCCGCCCGCCGTCGCCGAGCCGCCTGCCGTCGCCGAGCCGCCTGCCGTCACGAAGCCGCCGCCCGCCGTGCCCGCGCCCGAGCTGCCGGCGCCGGTTCCGAGCGAGGTGCAGGTGCCGCCAACGCACGAGAGGCCGAGGGAGCAGGTCGAGCAAGTGCCGCCACGAGCGCCACACGCGTTCGACGAGTTGCCCGTCTGGCAGATGCCGGTGCTGTCACAACAGCCCGACGCGCAGTTCGTCGGGGAACAGCGTGAGGGCGTTCCACACGCCTGAACGAGCACACCCGTCGCGATGGCCGCCAACGCGGCCACAACCATCTGAACTCTCATTTGCGCAGCTCCCAGAGGCCCTCGAGGCCTATTCCGCTCCGTTGACACCCGGCTTCTGCTCGCGGTGCAAGGAATCATGCAACGCGCCGTCCAGCTTCGACAGATCTCTTCCTGCTTCGTCGACCGTGGCCTTGAGCGCCGCTCTGTCGGCGGCGCGCAGCGTGTGCGGCGCGATGGTGCCTCCGGTGACCAGCACCGGCACGAGGTAGCGCTGCTCGACGGCCGTGTTCACCACGAAGCTCTTCGAGGCATCGCTCAGGGTCGCCTTCGGGGGTGACGAGAAGCCGACGCGCAGCTCGCGACGAGAGACACCGAGAATGGCCGCGTGGGCGCGCTCCGAGCCCGCAGCCCAGGGAAACGCGAAGGTCGCCCGCACGTCGCGCGTGAGCCCACCCTCGGAGCGCCACGTCGCGATGAAGCGCCGCGCCTCCTGCACTGCCTTGCCTTCGATGCCGGTCGCGTCGGGCTGCGCGAGCTTCGAGAGGCCATCGAGCAGCGGAACGAGCCGCTTCGCGTCGTTGAGGATGGTGTCGGGGCTCCGTTTTCCATCGAGCGTGTAGCCCTTGAGCCCGGTGAGGTTCTCGGTCGTGAGCGCCGCCACGAGGGCCTCGAGCGACCGGGCCTGCTTCTCGAACGCAGCGCCCGTCGGCTCGACCTCGAGAAGCGGAGGCACGTTGAGGCGCAGCTGCAGCACGGTGCGATCGAGCACTTCGTCTTCGGCGTCCAGGCCTCCGCGGCGGGCTTCACGGTGGCTGCCCTGGAGCGACGCGAAGGCACCCGACAGACGATCTCTCCAGCCCGAGTCGACCTGCACCACCTTCGAGGCATCGGTGAGCAACGGCGCCATCGCCGCTTCACGCAGAATCGGCCAGCTCGTGCCCGAGACCGAGACGCGCCCATCACCGACGGCCGCCGACAGCTCGTCCATCGCGGCGGAGCGCTCGGCGCCAGAGAGCTCCGAGAGGAACTTCGTGAACGGAGTGACCGGCCAGGCCGCGAGCGGCGGTGGCGTGCGATCGTTCAGCGGGAGCGCCTCGATGAACTCGTTGAGGCCATCGAGCGCCTTCGCGACGTCACCCTTCGCGGCGGTCTTCCACGCGAGAATCGGTTCGGTGGCAGGCGCGCCGAGGAAGCGGTCGCGGCGCTGACGGGTTCGCTCCCACAGGTTGGCGAGCTTCGGGTCCTTGTCGAGCAGTTCGAAGAAGACGAGCACGGCGGCGGTACCGGCGCGGCTGTTCTCGAAAGGCCGCGACAACGCGCGCGCCCGCAGCCACGCGCAGCCCAGCTCGGGCGTCCACGAGAAGGGCGCGGGCGGAACGATGGAGTCTCCATCGGTGCTCAGCTTCGACAGCTCGGCCTCGACGGCGGTCTTGAGCTCGGGGTCGTTCTTCGCGCGATCGGGCATCTTCGCCGCTTCGCCACAGCTCGACGCCGCCAGCACCCGCACGGCGAGGGCGAAGGCGCCTTCACGGGTGTCACCACCCGAGCTCTTCGCGCGCGCGATGGCCTTGTCGGCGACCTTGTTCCAGAGCTCACGGCGCATCCACTCGGTGTCGATCTCCACGGCGGCCAGCGCACCGTCTTCGACGTTTCGCGCGAGCCAGAGCGGGAGTTCTGCGCCCACGAGCACGCGCGGCGTTCGTGGGTCGAGCGGCGCCAGCAACCGGGCTCCGGCCTTCTTGCCCAGCGGGTTCTCGGTGGCGAGGGCCCCGTCGGGCGTGAGCGCGAACGAGATGGCGAGCGGCGCGTTCTCGAGACCGAGGCCTCCGCTGAGCGTCACGGCGGCGCCGGCGGGCACCTTCACGGTCACCTGCTTCGGCAGCCCGGTGAGGAACTTCTTCACGGCCTCTTCGCCGTTCGCCTCTTTCGCGTCGCCGAAGCCCGACGACGCCTTGATGGCCGTGAGATCGTACGCGTACTCGAGGGAACCATCGGCGAGGCGCTTGCCCTGAAATGGCCACACGTCGGCCATGGGCGCGCCACCGAGCACCGCTACCGCAAGAGCAGAGAGGATCATGTCGAGGGGTCTACGGAAGACCGAGGAGAGACTTCACGGTCTCGAGCACTTCAGAGGCTTGCACCGGCTTGACCAGGTAGGCGTTGGCGCCGAGGGCCATGGCACGTTCACGATCGGCCTCGGCCGACTCGGTCGTGATCATCACGATGGGGAGCTTCGCGAGCGAGGCGTCTTGCCGAATGTGGGCGACGAGCTTGAGGCCGTCGAGCACGGGCATGTTGATGTCGGAGAGGACGATGTCGAACGTGCTCCCGCGCAGCTTTCGCAACGCCTCGGCGCCATCACCCGCCTCGACGCACACGAGCTGAGGCAGCTTCTGCAACGCGTACATCACGCTGCGGCGCAGCTGCAGGGAGTCGTCGACCACCAGGGCACGAATCGTCATGGCCGAAAAACACCCTACTCCGACAGACGCGCCACGCGAGACGAGAAGTTCACTTCTTCGGCTTGAGCGCCGGAAAATTTCCCGAGCCGCGTGAGACTTGAATCGCCTGAGCCAGCTGTGGGCCGAGCAGCGAGAGCGCCAGCACGCGCGTCACCGGCCCGTTGGCGATGGCGGCCTGGGGCATGCCGAAGACCACGGCGGTCTCTTCGGACTCGACCCAGACCTCGGCGCCAGCGGCGAGGAGCGCTTTGACGCCAAGGCCGCCGTCGTTGCCCATGCCGGTGAGCACCACGCCGCGCGCCGACGACACGCCCGCCTTCGCGACGCTGGTGAACAGTCGATCGACCGACGGCGCGTAGGCATCGGTGGGGCCCGAGCGGCTGACGACGGTGATCTGCTTTCCGCCCTTCTCACCGAGCTCGAGCTGCTCTCCGCCCGGCGCGATGTAGACGCGGCCGGGAACGATGGGGTCGCCGGTCTGCGCCTCTTTCACGCGAAACGGGAGCGCGCCATCGAGCCGCTGGGCGAACGCCTCGGTGAACCGCGTCGGCATGTGCTGCGCGACCAGCACGCAGACGGGAAGCCCGGCGAGCGACTCGAGCACCTTCTGCACCGCGGGCGGCCCACCCGTGGAGGCGCCGATGCAGACGAGCGTGGGCGTGTCGGTGGGCGTCGGCGACGAAGGGCTCTTGCCGAGATCGGGCAACACGGCGGCGGGAAACACCGCCGGCGTATGAAACGGCCCCATGCCGCGCTCGGCCGGGCGCTTCTTCGCGAAGGCCGAGGCCCGCACCTTCTCGATCAGCTCGGCGCGCACCTGCTCCAGCCCGGCTTTGTCGGCCTTGGCGGGCTTGGCGACGAAGTCGAGCGCTCCCAGCTGCAGCGCTTTGAAGACGTCGGAGGGGTGCCCGTACGACGAGAGCACGATGACCGGCGTGGGGGCGCGCGAGTTGATGAGGCGAAGAAACGAGTAGCCGTCGATGCGCGGCATCTCGAGATCGAGCGTGATGCAGTCGGGCTTGAGCGCGATGGCCTTCTTGAGGCCCTCTTCTCCATCGGCGGCGCGATCGAGCACCTCGATGCCGGGCGCAGACTCGAGCATCTGGCTGATGGCGCGCCGGTTCGACGGGGAGTCGTCGATCACCAGCACGCGAATGGGTCGTTCGAGACGCATGAGACGCCCGGGGCACTACAACAGAACGGTGAAGCAGCGCACCTTCACAGCCGGGGTTTTCGGTAGACGAGATCGCCCGAGAGCTGCACGAGCTCGAATTTGGTGGTGAGGCTGAACAGGTTCTCGGAGTGCCCCAGCAGCAGGTAGCCACCATCGCGCAGGCGCTCCGAGAAGAGCTGCACCACACGACGGCGCGTCTCGGTGTCGAAGTAGATGAGCACGTTGCGGCAGAAGATGACGTCCATCGAGGGCAACAGGCGCGCGCCTTCGGCGTCGAGCAGGTTGAGCCAGCCGAAGCGCACCCGCTCCTTGAACTCGCGCTTCACCTTCACGCGGCCCTGCTCGGCGAGATCGAAGAACTGCGCCTTCTGCTCGGGTGTCGTGGAGCGCAGCGCCGAGGGCCCGTATTCGGCGTGCCGCGCGGTCGCGAGCGCCTTCTGCGAGAGATCGGTGCCGAGCACATCGATGTCCCAGTCCTTCAACAACGGGTGCGAGCCCATGAGCATCGAGAGCGTGTAGGGCTCTTCACCGCTCGAGCAGCCGGCGCTCCAGACGTGCAGCGAGCGGCCGATGGCGTCTTGCGCGAGGCGTGGAATGACCTCGTCGACGAGGGTGGTGAGCTGCGCGGGCTCGCGGAAGAAATACGTCTCGCGCGGCAGGAGCAGATCGATGGCGACGTCGAGCTCTTCTTTGCCGCGGGAGTCGAAGCGCAGGTAGCGCTGGTAGGTGCCGAAGTCGCGCAGGCCGAGGGCTTCGAGGCGCGGAGCGAGGCGGCGCTCGGCGATGAACTTGAGATCGTCGCGCAGCACGAAGCCGCACGCGTTCTGGAACACGTCGCGCAGCAGGCGAAGCTGTTCAGGCGTCATCTCGGCCATGACGTCACCGCGCCTTCAGCGTCTCGATGGCGGCGAGCAGGGCGTCATCGGCGAGCGGGTCGGTCTCTTTCGCGCGCGCGGCTTCGAGGGCGGCGAGGTGCTGGCCTGCGTTGCCCGAGACCTGCAGCGCCTGCGCGGCGGCGACCCGAACGTCCCACCGGGGGTCCGCGAGCGAGCGCACGGCCTGAACCAGCACGGAAGGAAACGAGCAGCCCTCGTGCAGCACCTGCTTCACCACTTCTCCGTCAGGGTGCGCGGCGACACGGGCGAGCTGCGCGTCATCGGCGCCACCGAGCACCATGAGCGACTGCACCGCCGAGAGCACGACTGCCGAGTCGGTGTGGTTGGTGAGCTCGACGAGGCGCGCGGTGGCCCAGGTGGCGCCACACTCCATCGCGGCGGCGGCGGCGAGCGACAGCACCGAGGGCTCCCGATCGCCGAGGAGCCGTTCGAGCAACGCCCTCCCCTTCACGGGGCCGAGACCGGCGACGGACCGCGCGGCTCCACGACGAACGCGGGCCGACTCGTCGACGACGGCCATGCCGAGCAAGGCCTGCGCTTCTGACGGAACGACCATCGCGACTTGAGCGGCCGAGGCGCGCACCGCTTCGTTCTCGTCGTGCAGCGCGCGGCGAAGCACCGGGAGCGCATCGGTGCCAGCGACGTTGGCCCAGGCACGAACGACGTGCGGCTGGAGCTGCTGAACCTTCTCGGAGAGCGCCTGCTTCACCTCGTGCGGGAAGGTCTGCGCGAGGTGCGTGAGGGCGCGCGAGGCGCTGGCAGAGAGGCCGTCGTCAGCGAGCGCGGTGAGCAGCGGAGCGATCGCCGCGACCGACTCGCTCCGGCCCAGCGCACGCACCGCGACCTCGGCGAGCTCGACTTCACCGCTGTCGAGGAACGAGGTCAGCGCCACGACGAAGCGCGGGCTCGAGTTCTCGACGATGGCCTCGCTTGCCACCGAGCGGCCTTCACGCGACATCTGGAGCAGCGCAGGCGTCGGCCCTTCGAGCAACGCGACGAGACCGGGTGTTCCGAGTGAGAGGAGCACCGCGAGCGAGAGCTGGGCGAGCTCTCCACCTTCGGCGGCTTCGGCGACGCGCGGGGCGAGCTCGGGCAGACGAACGGCGCGAACGAGATGAAGCGCTCCGATGCGACGCTCGAGATCTTCCGACGACAGACACTTCGTCAGCCACGAGACGGCGTCTTCGACACCCGCGAGCGCGACCGAGAGCTCGGCTTCGACTTCGGCGGACAAGGTGGTGGTGGCTCCCCCGAGCGCGAGCAGCGCAGCGTCACGCGTGCTCTTCGTGCGCAGGGCCTGAACGACGAGCACCCACGCGGAGCGATGACGAACGCGGCCAATCAACCGCCAGGCGCTGCGGCGCGTGAGCGGGCTGGCGACCAGGGGCACCAGCAACGGCAACGGCGGCGGCGCGTTCAGCGCAGTGAGCGCCTCGAGCGCGCTGACCTGGAGCAGCGGGTCGGGTTCCTCGAGCAGCACCTCGAGCGCACGCCGCGCTTCGGGGCCGCCCGTCTTCCCCAGCGCTTCGGCCGACGCGACCCGCACGTTGGGGTCTTCGTCTTTGAGGGCAGCGATGAGGGCGGGAGACGCTTCGACGCGACCAAGCTCTCCGAGAATGTCGGCGGCGAACTTTCGCTGATCGGGGTCAGGGTGCTGGAGCAACCCGGCGAGCGGCTTCACCACCGTGAGCCCGAGGTGGGCGAGCGCGGTGGCGGCGGCGTTGCGCGCGCCGGGCTGGCCACGCTTCGAGAGCACGTCGAGCAGCGAGGCGACGAGCGATTCTCCGGTGGTGGCAGCGGCGAGCTTGTCGGCGGCGAGCCGACGTACACGCCAGCTCTCGTCGAAGAGCGCCTCGATGAGCGACGTGAAGCTGGTCGCGACGGGCTCGAGGCCGGCGACGGTGCGGTAGCGCGATTCGGTTGCGGGGTCGGAGTCCAGCCAACTCATGATGCGTCGTCTCCCACGAGCGAAAGCAGATCCAACATGAGGCGCAGCTGACCGGGCTCGCCGACGACGCCGAGCACGTGCGGGTTCTTCCCCGGCGTGGCGGTCAACGGAGCCGGCTTCAGGTCAGTCCTCGCGACACGCATGACGCGGGTGACGGCGTCGACGAGGAACCCGACACGACGGCGGCCGAGCTTGCAGACGACCAGGCGCTCGCGTCGTTTGACGCGCTTGTCGGGCGTGCCCGCGCTCTTCGGCTCGACGCCGAGGCGTTTGCGCACGTCGACCACGGGCACGACTTCACCGCGCAGCTTCACCACGCCTTCGAGGAAAGTCGGTGAGCGCGGCACGGGCGTGGGTTTCTGCGCCGGGAGGATCTCGTCGACCCGCTTGAGATCGATGACGTACGTCTCGTTTCCCACTTCGAGCACGCAGAGCTGAACGTCGGTGTCGGTCATGCGACGCTCAAGCCTCCG
>JAACJQ010000204.1 GCA_016879935.1 Archangiaceae bacterium
ACCCCGAGGCGATCATGGAGTGGGCGAAGGGCAACGGCGTGAACGGCGGCTACGACGAGGTGGTGAAGGACCCCCGCACCCACGCGCTCATCAAGCCCTTCATCCAGGACCTCAACAAGGGCCTCGCCAGCTACGAGTCGATCAAGAACTTCGCGATTCTGCCGAAGGACCTCACGCTCGACGCCGGCGACCTCACGCCCAGCCTCAAGGTGAAGCGCAAGGCCGTCGAGACCAAGTACAAGGACATGATCGAGACCTTCTACGCGGGCAACGTCGCCGAGGTGTGATGCGCGGCGCGTTCGTCACGCTCCTCGCGCTCTCGGCCTGCTCGGGCGGCGGCACCAAGTCGCTCGAGCTGACCCTCACCCTGCCCAACGGCACGGTGCAGCAGAAGACGTTGAACGACGACACGGGCTTCCTCTTCGAGGGCTCGGGCACTCGCGCGACCGCGTCGTTTCCCGACGTCGCCGAGTGGAACAAAGACGTGCCGCTGGGCGTGTCGATGTCGATCGCTCCCCTGCAGCCCGGGCGCTACGGCTCGAGCGGCAAGCTGCACCTTGGTGGTGACACCGTCGCGTCGGCGAAGTCGCTCACGCTCTCGCTCGTCGTCGACCGCGTGCGCTGGCAGAACGACGGCGCCCACCCCTTCCGCATGGAGGGCACGATCACCGGCACCTCGCCAGAGAACCACAAGGTCGACGGCCGCTTCAGCACCACCACCAACGACTGCTCCGACAAGGTGGCCGCGAACGCGGGGTCGTTCCTCTGCGGCACGCCCTTTCCCACCAGGAACCTGACCGAGCAGACGTGGAACATCGACCGCTGGGTGACCGAAGGCGACTGCCCCGACGCCATCTTCAAGCGCTACGCAGGCGGCCCCCGCTACACCGTGAGCAGCCGGTTCGCGTCGGCTGGCGGCAAACAGGTGCGCTGCGTCGTCACCTACGCCGCGGGCTTCAAGACCATCTGCGGCGACAGCGAAGAGAACGTCGAGGCCGATGGCTGCACCTGGTCGATCTCGATGTACTCCACGCCGGGCATCGTCTCGGTGAGCAGCCCCCGCATCGGCATCTTCGCGGGCACCACTGGCACCTCGTGCCCACCGAAGCTCTGCTCGATGTACCCCGAGAGCCTCACGCACGTGTCCGGCGCCACCGCGCAGGACTGAGCGTCACGCGAAGGTCTTCACGAAGAACGCGATGGTGATGGTCCACCCCAGCACCACCACGACCCGCTTCACCACGCGCACGTCGAACCTCAACGCGAAGCGCGCCGTGACGTAGCCGCCGATGGTGGAGGCGACCGCCATCGCCAGCGCCCGTGGCCACTCCACCTGACCCGAGATGATGAACGTGAGCGTGGCGGTGAGGTTGATGGCGAGGCCCAACACCGACTTGAGCCCGTTGAGCCGGTGGAGATCTCGACCACCGAGCAACGTGAGCGCCGCCAGCATGAGCAACCCGATGCCGCCGCCCAGGTAGCCGCCGTAGAGGCTGATCGGCACCTGCGAAAGCACGACGACCCACAGCGGTGGTTTGCCGAACCGCTCGAGCCACCTGCGCAGACGATCGCCGAAGGTGAAGAGCACCGCGCCGAAGAGCACCAGAAACGGCACCACCTTCGCGAACGTGTCACCGGGCGTCGCCAGTGCAGCCAGCGCACCGACGAGCCCGCCCACGAGGCTGACGATGATGAGCGGAACCAGCGAGCGCCGCTCCTCGTTCATCACCGAGCGGTAGCCCCACGCACTCGCCACCGAACCGGGCCACAACGCCACCGTGCTCGTCGCGTTCGCTGCAAGGGGAGCCGTGCCGGTGAAGACGAGCGCGGGAAAGGTGAGACACGTGCCACCGCCCGCGATGGCGTTGAGGCCTCCCGCGAGAAAGGCAGCTCCCGTCAGCAGCACCCAGGTGAACACGTGCTGTCAGTTAACACGCCCGCGCCGTCGCGCCGGGAATGCAGCAGAATCGCCCCATGCGTCACGTCGCCATCGGAGATCCGCAGGCCCCGTTCGAGACCTTCCTGCGCATTCTCGATGGCCACCGGCTGCTGGCAGACGATGGGCGTTTGCGCCCCGACGTGCACCTCGTCTCGATGGGCGATCACTTCGACTACGGCAAGCCCGAGCTGCGGGAGCGCGCGGCGGCAGAGGGTGAGTCGATTCTCTCGTGGCTCGCGTCTCACCCGCCCGAGCAGGTGACCATTCTGCTCGGCAACCACGATCTCTCGCGCGTCTGCGAACTGTTTCCCTTCACCGACGAGTCCTTTCTCGAGGCGCACGGGGAAGCACGGGCGCTGTACGTGGCGAACGCTCCGGCCGATGCGTTCCTCGCGAAGTACCCGTTCGTGCCCGACGCCGAGTGCCTCGCGCGCGACTACTCGTGCTTCGCCGCCTCTCAACGCGTGCTGGTGACGGAGCTGCTGCGCACGAAGCGTCTGCGCCTCGCGGCCCATCATCGGGGCCTCCTGCTGGTGCACGCTGGCGTGACGACGCAAGACCTCGAGCTGGCCGGTATCGCGCCCACCGACGCCGCCGTGGTGAGCGATGGACTCAACGCCTTCCTCGACGAACGGCTCTCACGCTGGAGCGACGGCCCGCTCGACCTCGCCCCACTCCATCGGCCCGGAACCGCTGCGACGGGAGAAGGCCGCGGCGTGCTCTACCACCGCCCCTGCGACCCCTCGACGCAGCCGCCCGCGAGAATGGAGGGACCGCCCCGACGACGGTTCGACCCGCGCGATCTGCCCGCCACCTTCCCTCAGGCCATCGGCCACATTCGTGATGGAAAGTGCCGCGAGCTGATGCCGTCGTGGAGCCCCGAGGGAAAGGGCGCAGATGGGCCGCTCCGTACGCTGAAGGTCGAGGGAACGAACGTCACCTACGCCATGGGTTGTCTGCCCGGCGCACGGCTCTTCTTCACCGACGGCGGCATGTTCCACACCGCGCCCGAGAACTACGAGCTGTTCGATCTCGACGCGCGCGCGCCCCTCAGCCGGGCTCGAAGCTCGTGATGAGCGGCACGTGATCGGAGAGGCCATGAAATGGGCTCGTCTCGTCGCCGAACGCTCGCGTGTCGTCGAGATCGGCGAACTCGATGCCCCTGCCGAAGATGTGATCGAGGTGCATTCGAAGCCGCATGAAGCCCGCGGTCGAGAACGAGTCGGGCCGGCTCGCGTCGATCTGCTTCAGTGACTCCTGCGCACCGAGCAGCTTCGCGTCGCCCGTGAACAGCTTGTACACGGGCGTCGATGGCGCCGAGTTGAAGTCCCCGACGACGAGGTACGGCTCGCTGCGCGCGACGTGCTGCGCGTAGTCGGTCACCGCCTTCGCCTCGGTGAGCTGGTTCTTCCCGTGGCCCATCTTCACCTTCTGGCTCCAGAACTCCTTCGCCCAGGGCGTCGGCAGCGAGAGGTGCGTGTTGAAGAGGTGAAACGGTCTGCCGCTCGTGTCTTCGAGGTGCAGGTGCGCCGCGATGCGCGTCTGCTTGATGCGCTTGATGGTCGACGGGGAGCGGTGGGTGATGTCGAAGGGCTGATCAGAGTTGCCCTTGAGCACGTTGCACGTCTGCTGGTTCACCAGAATCGCGAGCCCGGTCGTGTACACCTTGAGCGGGCCCACGCCGTACACGTGCGCGGGGAAATAGAAGGCCCGGTACGGCATCGCCACGCCGCGCCGCTGCATCGAGCCCCCGAGGTGCCGCATGAAGGCTTCCAGCTGCGTCTCGGAAGGAACACCTCCTCGATGCGCGGCCGACGAACGAATCGACTTCGTCTCGACCTCCTGCAGCGCGATGACGTCTACCATCGGCGCGAGGTTCGCGATGGCGTCGGCGATGTCCTGCTTCGAGGTCGCGGTGCTGGCCAGGCCCTTGAGGGCGTGACCGAAGTAGCGAACGTTGTAGCTGACGAGTCGCATGGTCTCTTTCGCAGTCTAACGCCCACGCCACCGGCCGCTGAGCTTCGCTTCGAGCGCGAGCCCTTCCAGCCAGGTGGGGCCGTCGGCCACGAAGCGCTCCGGCGCCGAGAGCACGAGCCCTTCGAGGGCCGCAACCTCTGCGTCGCTGAGCGCCTCGTCGACCGCCCCATGGCGATTCGCCGTGACCGAGACCGACAAGCCAGCCTGCTTCGCGAACGCGGCCAGGAGCAGTCGACGAAGGCCCTGCTTCGCGAGCGCGTCGGCGTCGGGCAGTCGTTGGAGGCGCTCCAGCTCGGAGCCATGCGCGTCGAGGAGCCGACGCCGCCGCACGAAGGAGCTCAAGGTGAGGGGGCTCGATGGGCGAGGTGGTTTGCGGAGGAGTTGCCGAGCGACCTTCAGCGCCGCGAGGGCATCGAGCGCTTTCTGATCGACCAACTGCTCGCGCAGCCAGGTGAACGTCGCCGAGCGCCGCGCCTCGGGGAGCGCGGTCACGATGGCTCGCCAGGTTCGACGCTTGAAGAAGAGCCCGCGCGCGGCCTCGAGCAGCCGACTCGCTTCACGCTCCGAGACCACGCGCCGTCGCTTCGCCTCGGCCACGGTCGCTTCCACGTTCACGAGCGGAACCGTCAGCGCCTGGTACTGCGAGTCGGAGTCACCGTGCAGCAAGACCACGTCGGCGTCGTCGACTCGTGCACCTGAGACGTAGTCGCCCGCGATGCGGCCGACCGGGAGCATGCCTTCTTGATGGAGCTCGGCTGCTCGCAACGCTCCCATGCTCGAGGCGCCGATGACGTGCACACCGCTGGCGAGCGCGGCGCGCAGCTCGTGGTGCCACACCGAGGGCACCGCCTCGAACACGCCGTCGATGAGCACGATGACGCGCGGGCGATCGGGCAAGACCCGAAAGACGTCGCCCTGCCTCGCGGGCGGCAGGTAGGTCGCCTTCAGCGTTCGTTTCGCCGTCGCCACTGGCAGCGTCGGCCCGAGAAACACCACCACCTCACGCGCGCTCATCGCAGCAGCTCCGACTCTTCGAGGTCGATGCCGATGGCCTTCACGACGTGCAACGGAGCCTCACGCACGGTCACGAGCACGACGGCGTCGGCGATCACCTTCGGCCAGCCCTTCACCGCTGCACCTCGACGAAGCGGAGCAGGCCTGAGCGTCGAGAAGAAGCGCTGCAACTCCGCACCTGCCTCGCGCTCGCCGGTGGCGACGTCGTCGCGGGCGCCATGAATCTCGGTGAGCCGGGACTGCGCGGCCTCGAGCAGCGCGGCTTCGAGGGCCTCGGGCATCGTCCGCCGACAGGCGTACCCCGCCGTCAGCGGAACCGAGGGTTCGTCGAGATCGAAGACCAACGCGCCCGCGAGCGGCAGTGGTGTGGCCTGCAGGGCACAACACGCGACGTGAAAGCCGTTGCGGCGCAGCGAGTCGACCAGCGGTGAGCGCCACTCCACCAGCGAACGCTCGAGCGCCTCGGCCGTCCATCCCTCGGGCAACACGCGCGTCAACGCATGCCGCTCCCAGACCTCGAGCACTGCGTGCTCCGTCGCCTTGCCCTTCACCGAATGGGCGCCGAAGCCGTTGCTCGACCACGACGTCGTCGAAGGGCCGAGCCACGCCGACCCCGAAGGCCCGCAGAACACGCGCTCGGCGGCCAGCCACACGGGTGCGCCATCGGCGAGTCGTCGGCCCACGACCCAGGCGCGCCGCAACCCATCGTCGTCGAGCACCGCGCCATCGAGTTCGCCGGCCTCGCAAAACCGGAGCATCGAGGGTCGTGGCTGCTCGGCGGCGTGCAGCTCGGCGGCCTCTCCGACGGCGCTCCACGCGGCCTGCTCGAACGTCGTGCCCTTCCCCTGCGTCACCTGCAGCACGTGCCCTGTTGGCCGAATCGCTGCGGCCACCTCGACCCCGGCGCGGTCCATGTCCGTCACCCGGGCCAGCCGTGAGATGCGCAGCTCGGCGAGGAGCGAACGGGAAGGGAGCACCACGGCATCCCACCACTCGACGAACGGGGGCACACGCACTTTGCAGCCGGCTCGACGAACGGCGGCGCAGGCACTTTGCTGCGCCCGTGCGTTGGCGGCTCTTCATCTTCTGGTTGGTGTCGCTGGGCTGTGGGCGCACCGAGCCGCTGAACGCGACGATCGCTTTCGACGCCGGAGCGAGGGGTGATGCTGGCCAGACCTTCGACGCAGGCGGCGTTCGCGACGCGGGAGTCGTCAGCCGAGATGCCGGGGCGCCGACCTCCTGCACCAACGCTCCGGGCCCTCAGCGCGGCCGCCGCTGTCGGCGCACGCTGCGCCTCGAGTCGCTCACGCGGTCGAGCGCCTCGTGCTTCGTCGACGTGCGAATCGACCTCGCCGAAGAGGGCGTGCTCGAGTGGGAGTGCGATCAACCTGTCGCCCCCGCCGAGGTCCGGTTCAGCCGTGCCCGCTTCACCGGGGTGGTGAGCGGCAACGACGTCGACGTGTGCTTTGGCTCTGAGTTCGACTGGTCCGACGGCTGCCGGTGGACCTCGGCTCAGGCGCTGCGCGGCTCGCTGACCGAACCGACCCTGCAGCTCACGTACGCCGAGGCGCCGGTGATGAACCTGGGCTGTCAGACACCATGCGCTGCCGCGGGAGTCGTCACGGTTCTCACGCCCTGACAGCCCGGCCTCGAACGCCATGTCGTGACCGTCGGCCTTCGCCTCGTCTTTCGGCAGCCGCTTTCGAGGGCTTCGTCGCCGGCACGCTCGACGCAGTGACGAAGGGCGAGAGCAAGGTTCCGGGCGACTTCGACCTGCTCAGACCGCGAGGCTTTCGCGTGGAGCGCCACAGGAGCACGAGGCGACGCTTCTCGCTCCGCCAGGTCCCCAGCTCTGAGCTACAGCTCCGCGCGTGAACTCCTCACGCGCCGTGGGCATCCTGGTCGTCGCGCTCGCGGCGTCGTGCTGGGGCACGTGGCCGCTCTACGTGCGCGCTGGAGGACAGAGCGGGCTCGTCGTCGGGTTCCTCACCATGGCAGTGATGGCGCTGCCGTCGCTGTTCCTCGTTCGCCGCTTCCGCACCGACGACCGCGGTGCCCTCGCCGCCCTGGCCGTCATCGGGTTCGCCGACGCGGGAAACGTCGCGCTCTACTTCTCGGCGCTCGAGACCGGGCCAGTCGTCGTGGGCGTGATGACGCACTACCTCGCGCCCCTGCTGGTGGCCCTCGCCGCGCCACTGCTGCTCCGGGAGCGCCGATCGCGACGAGCGCTCGTCTCGCTGCCCGTCATTCTCTTCGGCTTGTTCCTGGTGCTGCCCTCGATTGGCGCCAGTGGCTCTGCGTGGCAGGCCGGGCTGCTCGGTGCGGGCTCGGCGATCTTCTACGCGGCGCTCGTGCTCGCGACCCGGCGCGCGTCGGTGGCGTTTCCACCGCTCGCCGTCACGTCGTTTCACGCGGTGCTCTCGACGTTGCTGCTGCTCGCCGTCTTTCGCGAGCGCGCGCTGCCGACGCAGGTCGACGCCGGTCTCGCCGTGCTCGTTGCGGGCGCGGCCATCAACGGCTTGCTGGGCGCATTTCTCTTCAACTTCGGCCTGCCGCGAATCGGCGCGCAGCTGACGGGCGTGCTCACCTATCTCGAGCCGCTCGTTGCCGCGTTGCTGGGCGTGCTGATTCTCCACGAGGTCGCGACGCTCTCGACGCTCGCGGGCCTCGCCTTGATGCTCGTCGCGGGAGCGTGGACGGCTTCCGAACCGGCACAAGGAGACGCCTGACTCGACGAGGGCTGGTTCGTGGCGAGCTCCTCCGGAGCGAGCACACGAATCGACTCAGGGCGTCGCAGGCTGTGCGTTGGAGTCGGGAGGAGGCGCGGGCTGTGACGCAGGATCGGTCGCGGGCGTCGACTCACTCGTCGCGGGCGCCTCGACAGGCTGGGTCGCCACCGTCTCGCTCTTCTTGCCCTTGAACTCGTACCCAATCTCCACGTCGACGACGAAGCCCAGCTGGCTGTCGTAGCGGCGCACCTCGGGGTTCAACCGGAACGTCTGGTACGCGCGCCCGTTCACGAAGAGGAACGGCAGAATGCGAAGCCGCGCACCCGCGTAGAAGACCGTGTCGGGCGTCTGCGGGTCGATGCGGAAGATGGCCGCCGCCGAGGTGATGCCGCGCTTGTAGTAGCTGCCGAACACCTGCACGAAGTCGAGCACCGGCACCTCGAGGTGCGCGATGAGGTTCGTGTTCGGCGCGTTCGACACGCCCTCTGCTGCGAGCGTCAGGCCGACCTTGCCGGGAATGCCCCAGCTCGCCTCGAGGTAGTAGCCGACGCGCTGACCGAGCCCGCGCTCCATGACGAACTGCTGCCGGGTGAGCGCGTTTCTCGCCGCCTGCCCGGGCACCTCTTCGCTGGCGAAGATGAAGCGCTCGATCTCGTAGAACGTGTCGAAGTAGCTCGGCATGTACCGGTTCCCCAGCACGCGGAACTCTCCGACGAAGCGAAACGCGTTCACGATGTCGGTGCCCACGTTGAGGCGCGCCAGCAGACCCGCCGTGAGGCCGCCGTCACCGCCGAGCAGCATCGAGTAGTCGAGGTACGGCTTGAGGTCGACGTTGCGCGTCTTCACCACCTTCACCTCGGCGTCGATGCCCACCAGCCCCACCGGCCGCGTCTGCGACAACAATCGCCCCTGGCCGTCGATCTGCCGCAGCCCCGACGCGTCGGTCGTCAGCTGGTACGGCGCACGCCAGTCGGTCGCACCGCTCACGCCCACCGAGAGCGACTTCGCGAGCAGGTTCTCGCTCTTGAGGAACGAGAGCGGCTTGATGAAGGCGATGCCCGCGAGCGTGTTCCACTCGAGCAGGTCGTTGGTGAAGAGCTCGAAGCCGCCGAAGTCGTTGTACGCGTCGACCTGCGCCGACGCGCGCGGGTAGTCGATGTCGATGTTGGGCGCGTACCGGCGAACGAGTGAACCGTGGCCGATCGACGACGCGTACCGCTGCCCAGCCGAGATGTAGAGCGGGTCTTCCTTGCGGCCCCACGTCACGTATTTCAGCAGACGGCCGAAGTCGTGAACGCTGTCATAGTCTTCGGTGCGCACCCGACCCAGGCGCTTGGTCAGCAGCGGAGAGCCGGTCGCGGGGTCGGTCGCGAAGTTCACCAGCTCGAGCCGCAGCGGCACCCCGAACCCCAGGCCCAGCTTCCCTTCGAAGAAGCGCAGGTCGACCATCGGCTCGACGAGCAGGTAGAAGGCCGTCTCGAAACGATCGAGACCCGCCGACACGCCGATGCGGTTGTTCTTCACCACCAGGCGGTCACTGCCCAGGTACACCGACAGCTCGCCCTTCACGAAGCCGCCCGTCGGCGCCTTGGTCTCGCCGGTGCTCTCCGTGGTGACGGCCAACGGTTCGGCGACGGGGGCGTCAGCCGGAGCTGTCGTGACGACAGCCTCTCCGGGCGACGACACCTCGGCTCCGCCGTCGAGCTGCGCGACGGCCGACAACACCACCAACGTCCACACCATGAGACCCCCCGACGTTCTGTGCTGCTGACGACTGCGGCTTCAGTGGCCGCAGGGATTGATCGGCTTGAGGAACTTCGCCAGCTCGGCTTCGTCAGCCACGGTGCCCGTCAGCTCCAGCTCTGATGCAGCCTTCTCGGGCGCTGGATCACGCATCGACCAGACACCGACGTGCAGCTGATCTCCCGCGCAGTCGAACAGCACCGAAGCGTTCAGGCCCTCTTCCGTGCCGCTGTTGTTCGCCATGCCGAACGAGCCGCGCGCCACGACGTAGTACATGCGCCGACCGTCGACCGTGAGGTTGCCGCGCTTGATGACGTCGCGCGCGTCGATGGCGATGCCGTTGCTGCGCAGGTGGTTCACGTCACCTTCGCCCGTGGTGAAGAACGTCTTCGTCTTCTTGTTCTCTTCGTTCGCCATCACCCGCAGGTACGTGAACATGCGCTGGCCGAGCTCGAAGCCGCCATCGGGCAGAATCGGCGTGTCGGTGAGAATGGCCGTGTCGACGAGGCCGAACACGCTCATCGACATCGCGGGGTAGTAGCCGGGGGGAATCTGGCCCAGCATCTTCTTCGCGTTCTCTTCGCGCGTCTTCGGGTCGGTCACCCCAGCCACCATGTCGCTCGTCTTCTTGGCCACCACGCCGAAGAAGATCGCCATGCCCAGACACGTGAGGGCCGCGAAGCCGCCACACCCGAGAAGAACGTAGACCCACGGCGAGCGCTGCTTCGGAGCGGCTTGTTCCATGGCCTCGGCTTAGCCGAACCCGCTCACGGTGCAACAGCGCTTCAGACCGCGCCCATCGCGAGCACCGTGTAGACACTCTTGAGGTAGGTATCGAGCGCGTCGAACAGCCTGAGGTACTGCGAGATGCCCATCACGGCGCCGCTGCCGAGGAGCAACAGCGCGTGACTGACGATGCTGTACTCGACCATCGACTGACCGCGGCGAAGGCGCTGCTTGAGCGAGCTGCGACGGCGGGAGCTGGGCTGCGTCTGGAGCATGGTGGTGGTCATGATCTCTCCGTTCAGAAACTGTTCGTGTTCGCCGGCTTCTTCGGCTTCTGGCCCGTGGCGCACGACTGCATGCACTGTTGCTCGGCTTTCTTGAGCACGGTGGCGCACCCGGCCTTCGCGTCGGGCGTCTGCGCGCCCTCTTTGCACTGCTTCTCGAAGTTCTTGAGCGCCGTCTGACAGTTCCGAACACAGTCGGCGCGGGCCTCGGCGAGCGTTGCCAGACACAGGAGCGAGAGGGTGAGGAGCCGCTTCATGGAGACTTCCTTTCGGTTTCGAGGCTGTACATGAGGCTGACCTCGCCAGCACCCATGGTCGCCGAGACGGACTGCGAGGCGCCCGCTTTTCGGCCGATGATCGACCGGCTGCTCTCGCCTCCCATCACTTCCTCCACCGCCCAGCCGTCCTTGCGCATGAGGCTGACGATCTCGTCGATGGTTCCATTCAGCTCGCCGCGCCGACGGGTGGTGACGATGCTGCGCGTTCGGCCCTCGAGCGCCATCTGCACCACCTGCGGCGGGGTGACCTCTGCCGGCAACGCGAGCCCGCCGGGAACGTCACGGCGCGCATCGAGCAACCGCTGAGGCCGTGAGGCAGAGACGAACACCATCGTCTCGGTGGAGCTGGGCGTGTTCTTCAGCACCGAGACCATGTGAATCATGCCCTCGGCAATGCCGCCGTCGACCCGCTCCTCTTCGAGCCAGGCCACGTAGCCCATGTCACGGCTGAACATGTGGCTCACGATGGGCACCCCGGCGTCGAGGTACGTGAACTCGTAGTGCTCGATGACCTGCTCGGGTTGATCTCTCGTCGCGAACCACGACGCCACCAACGGCATGCCCAGCACCTGGCTGATGTCCGACAGGCGTCGCGGTTGAGCGTTGGGGTACGGGGGAATGCCGCGGAGCGAGCGCGGGTCGGCCGCCATCGGGTCGGGCCCCTTCGGTTGCATTGGAGCGCCCATCGGGATCAATCGGTCTGCGGTGTCATCGGCCTGCGCGAACATGGCCTCGGCTTCGTCTTCGTCAGGCGCCGGCCTGCTCCCCAGCACCGCTCCCATCGCGACACCCACCACCGCTGCGCCCAGCAGCAGCACCACGATGTTGACGGAGCGCTTCTTCGCCATACTGCCTACTGCTGCAGCCCGAAGTAGCCGTTCTGCCGGTTGTTGTAGGTCTGCTGCACGCGGTTGTCGCCCCACTGCGCCGCCCAGTGATCACCGAACTCCTGGGTGTTGCTCTTGCCCTCGAACGCCGCCGCCGCCGTCGTCAGGTTGTCGCCCTGCCCGTCCTGACGCGAGCTGCCGCTGATCATCTTCTGGTTCTCGATGGCCTTGTTCCAGTCTTCGGCCTTGTCGGTCGCGCTGCTCTGGGTCTTGTAGGCCGCCGAGATGCGCGCGTAGAGCGGGTTGTTGTTGTTGAAGGCCGACGGCACGTTCGGGTTGATGTTCGGAATGTCGTTCTTGCCGCCCTCGAGCCCCAGCGCCCACGGGTCGACGAGCATCGCGTGCTCGGTCTTCGCCAGACGCCAGTAGTTCGAGCCCAGCGACGTCTCGCCGTTCTCTTTCGCGTTCATGCGATCGTCGTGCGCCTGGTCCTGGCTCGGGGCCTGACCGCCCGTGAGATCGACAGAGCCGCCCGTGCCCGCCCAGCGCGACTTCTGACGATCCTTCTTCGTGCCGCTCGCGTCTTCGTTGACCGCGAAGCCCTTTCCGCCGCGGAAGTTGTTCAGGAAGCTGTTCGGCAGGTAGTAGTTCATGATGCCCAGGCGCGAGCTGCAGGTGACGACACCGCCCTGACCGAAGTTCGCGACCGCCTGAGCCGCAGCACCCGAGGGCGAGAGCTGCTCCGACAACGAGCAACGAACCTGACCGCCGTAGGCCGCAGCGTCCTTGCCGATCCAGCACTCGTGGGCCGTCATCGCCTTGTGGTGCACCACGTCCTGGCAGTCGTAGTCGCGATCGTACGAGTCGTACGCCGCGCTGTGGTCGCAATAGGTGAGGCGACTGAAGCGGGCGATGCCGTCGGCTTCGACCTTGCTGCCGTAGTCGAGCACCGTGAAGTCCCACGACGCCTGAACGGCCGCCTCCTGGCCGTTCAACTTCATGATCAGCATCTCCTGCAGGAAGATCATGTACATGATCAGGGGCACGAGAAAGATCATCGAGACGGCGAGCTCGACGGCTGCGGCACCACGACGGCGACGATTGAGCGCGTTCATGATCACTCCACTCCTTCGACAGGACCCTGAACGTTCGCGTTCGAGTCACCAGCCATGCTCAGCACCTGCCTGAGCTCATCACGCTTGAACGGGTGCAGCTTCGCCCGCCAGAACGGGTCGAAGCCGTTGGGGGGCAGCTTCCAGTCTCCACCGAGCTGATGGAAGTAGGCCTTCGCCTTGCCCACCGCCACGCCTTCGGTCTGCGGCACGAGCGTGATCTTCCGCTGCTCGTCACCGATGCGAATGTTGATGGTGCCCGTCTTGTTCACCTCGAACGCCCCCTTGCCGCCCTTCTGGAGCAACCGCAGGTCCTGGGTGACGGCGCCGTAGGCGTTGGGCTGGCCCCAGTCGTTGTTCGACGACGGGCTGCTGTGTGCGTTGAAGCTGATGTACGTGGCTTCGTTGTCGTTGAGCGCGATGGTCTTGAACTCGGAGTGATTGTCGCCGACCGCGCCCGTGTGCTCGCCACCGTTCTGCGACGAGAACACGCTCGACCCGAGGAACCAGACGCCCTGCCCGTGCCGCCAGTCGACGCTCACGAAACCGAAGCCACTGGCCGAGCCGACGTTCGCTGCCGTCTCGCCGTTGTCCGAGCTCTTGCTGAACTCGCTGTCACCGACACGCGAGGAGAACGCGCCAGGAATGTACATGGCGTTGTAGGAACCCTCACTTTGGATATCCATCATCTTGTTCGGGTTGCGCACCATGAAGGGCGACTGCGCGTTGAAGTCGTCGTGATCGAGCTTGGCGCCACCGTTCATGATCGGCATTCGGTTGAAGAGGCTGCGCGCGGCGTTGGCCGAGTTCTGCATGGCCTTCGAGCGCTCCGACGCTGGCTGACGTGAGCGCTGGAACACGAGAGGCTCGGAGCCGTTGCAGGCATCGACCGCGCCCTGCGGCCCATCGAGCGTGCACATGAAGTTCTGAACGTTGATCGAGTCGAGGGCGGTCGCGTACTTCGCCTGAGGCGCCGTCTTCTTGAGCATGTCCTTCAAGATGTTGCCGCCGTTGATCTCGCCCTTGATCTTGCTGACCAGGTCCTTCTCCTGACCGTAGAGGGCCTTCTTCGCGTCGTAGAGCGCCTTCACGGCCTCGTTGAACTGCTGCTCCTTGCCCTCGAGCTTGTCGTTGTAGTCGTTCTTGTTGTTCAGGTAGTCGAGGGCGATGAAGAAGGCCTCGATCGCGTCCCAGCAGTGCTGCGGCTGGTAGATCGAACACTTGCTGGCTTCGGTGCCTGACACCTGGAGAAACGCGAAGAAGCCTGCGTTCAGCATGTCGACTTCGTGCGAGGCGATGGTGTTCCACGCGTGCAGCGACATCTGCGCGACCGTGAGCGCCGCGATGGCTCGGTTGAGCACCGCGTTCACGTTCATCGCGCGAGCCTGCAGCACCGCCACGCTGTACGCCTGCGCGTCGGCAGCCTGCTGAATGCGAATGCGCTCGTGCGCGGTGTGGGCGACGTTGAACCCGATCGCCATCATCAGCGCGAGAATGAGCATGGTGACGACCGACAACACCATGGTCTGCCCACGACGGCGGGAGTGACGGACCTGCATCTGAGTCGCGAAGGTCTGAGCGTTCATGGTCGGTCTCCCGGCGTTACTTGGTCTTCCAGGGAATGCGGCACTGGCTGTCGGACTTGCCGGTGTTGGTTCCGTTGCCGCCACCGTTGGGCAGGGCGGAGTGAGCGTTCTGGCTGAAGTTCGACTGCATGCGCATCGCGTAGCTGGTGCGAATCGGCATGATGTACTTGCGCTGATCAGCCAACGACACGAGGCGGCTCTTGAGCGTCTTCGACTCGGGGTTGTTGGGGTCCTTCTTCCACCCGAGCCAGCGCATCTTCTTCGGGCTGCCCGTCTCTTCACCGACGGCGAGGCGGAAGACCATCCAGTTCGCGAACGGAATGTACATTCTGTAGAAGACGGTCAGCTGAATCTGCATCTTCGTCGCGTTGAAGCCCTGCCAGCCGAAGTTCTGGGCAGAGCCGACGCCAGGAGACGGCAGGCTGATGCCGCCACCACCGCTCGTGTCGGGAGCGGTCGGGTCGTTGCCGCCCGACGCTTCGTTGTTGCCGCTGCCCTGCCCCTGCGAGTCACGCGGGTCGTCGAAGTTGCCGTCCTGCTTCACCTGGCTGCGCTTGGGGTTGCAGACGACGACCTCGACGAACTTCACGCTGTCTTGCTGGTTGTTCTTCAGGTTGTTCCAGCCCGTGTTGTACGCGCCCGTGCTGTCGGTCTTGTTCGGAGCACCCGCCGAGCTGTTTCGTCCCAGTACGGGCACCAGCACCGCGAGCGCCGCCTTCTCCATCACTTCTTTCTCGCCGCGGTTGAGCGAGCCAGCGCGCACCGCTTTGTACGCTGCGTACTTCGCCATCACTCGGGCGTGGTGCATGAGGCCGAGCTGCAACAACCCGAGGATCAGAAAAACGAACACCGGCATGATGATGGCCGTCTCGACGACGACCTGGCCCCGCGCAGCACGTGCTCGCATGCGGTGATTGTCTCGTGGAGCGCCGCCGCTTGCGAGGGGCGCGGCCAGCTGACCGATGCGCGCAGTTCGTTCCATCATGAGGCGATTGTCGGAGCTGTGCGCTCACCCGACCATCCGTCAGGTGGACGGCAGAAACCGCCAGTGATTTCGATGGGTTTGACTACTCGACGGCCTCAGGCCCAGCGGCTTCGAAGTCGTCGAAGCCGTCCATCGTGCGCAGGAGCGCCCGCGAGTAGTTGTAGCAAGGGTGTTCGCGTGTAGGGAAATGCTCGGGAATGTTCTCGAGCACCTGGCGCCCTTCGGCATACGCGCCGGGCCGGGTGTTCACGATGCCCTTGAACTTGATGATCATCGCGTTGCACTTGCGATCGAGCTCAGGGCGAATCTCTTTCATGCGCGTTCGCGAGAGCGTGAGCAGCTCGGCAGGCGCGTCTGGCGTCGCCTCGAGCAGCAGCCATGCCTCGCGGTAGATCTTCCACGCGCGAAACAGGTTCGCGGCGCCGACCTCGCGAAGCTCCCAGGCCTTCGTCGCCTTTTCGATCTCACCCTGCGCCCGCCGCCGCGCCTCCTCGGCCGACATCTCGGGCACCGGAATGATCTCGACCCACAGGTTCCAGATCTTCCAGTCCTCGTCGCCGGGCGGGTTCTTCGTGTTGTCGAAGACGATCAGGTTCTCGTCACGGGGTTTGAGCACCGAGGCGGGCAAGATCATCTCCACCTCGCGCGAGTCGACGTCGATGTTGTCGGGAGGAACCGTGCCCAGGTCTTGCCCGTTCAGGTTCAGCGTCACCTCGTCGGTCGAGATGTTGGCCGCCTGATAGTGGAGGACTCCGACGATGCGGGTCGGCGAAGTGGCGGTGAACGTGAACGACTTCTGATCGGGCGTTCGGAAGGTGACGTTGCCCTGCCCGAAGCTGTCTTCGATGAGCGTTCCGTCGGCCGCGAAGCTCTTGGGCTCGGGTCGATTCACCTTCGTGCGCGGCCACACGACGTACCCCGCGAGCCCCACCGTGCCGACGATGAGCAACGTCCCGAAGACGGCGAGCAACGCCCGCGCGGGCTTCGGAAGATCCTGCCACAGCAATTGAACGCGGCCGCCCGTCGACTGTTGGAGCTGGCGCCGCATGCGCGCCTTCTCGGCCGCCGTCAGCTCGACGACCTCGGAGTCTTCGCCCTCCGCCTTGGCCAGCGCGCGCGAGGACCTGCGCTCGAGGCCGCCACGCGAGGCGCGCTCGGGGCCCGACGCTCGTGGCGGAACGGCGCTGGCCCGTGAGGCTCGCTGAGCGAGGGCCTTGGGCTTGGGCACGTCGACGAACATCGTCGAGTCTGCCTGCTCTTCGCCCCCCACGTCGCCGGTGGAGTCCGGCTCGCCGTCGTCACCACCGGTGTCGCTCGGCTCGCCCTCTGCGATCTCGTCTTCGTCACCCTCCGCATTCGTCGCGTCCGGGCGCGCGACTGCAGCAAGCTTCCGAGACGCGATCGGCTTCGACGGGCTCGACCTCGTGGGGAGCCGCGTCACGTTCGGGTCGTCGTCGGCGGGCGGCTCGTCGGCTGAGTCGTCCATCGTGCCCGAAGGCGCGGGAGCCATCGTCTCGTCGAGCGCGAGCTCGAACTTGAAGACGGTGTCACCGATCATGATCGAGTCGCCGCTCTTCAACTCCCTGGCCTGTTTGATGGCAGCGTTGTTCAGGCGCGTTCCGTTGGCGCTGCCCAGATCTTCGACGAAGTACTTGCCGCCCTTCTCGAAGACGCGCGCATGACTGCGCGACGCGGCGCCGTCTTTGACGACGACGTCGTTGTCTGCCGTGCGGCCAAACCGAGCCTCGTCGGTGAACGAGAACTCCTCGCCCGCGCCAGCGCCTTTCGAGACCTTGAGATGGAAGGCCACGGCCCGAGCGAATACGCCCGCAGCGATCAGGTCAAGCCTCGCCTGTCGGACGGCTCCCTTTCTTTCGACCCACTTGTCCCCGGCCGCCGTTCGTGGCTTGCGGTTGCCCCATGCGCTCCGTCATCGCAGGTCTCGACGTCGTGACCGTTCAGCACAAGCCGCAGGTGCCACCCGATGGCGTGGTGGTGCTCTGCCACGGCTTCGGAGCCCCCGGCACCGACCTGGTCGGACTCGCCGAGGCCCTCGTTGCCATCGAGCCTTCACTTGCAGCCGTGCGGTTCGTCTTCCCGGCAGCCCCGCTCGATCTCGCGAACCTCGGCTACGGCCATTCGCGCGCATGGTGGATGATCGACTTCGACGTGATCGCTCAGCTGAGAACCGCGAGCCCCGAGGCCCTGCGCGAGTTCAGAAAGAACGAACCAGAAGGAATGCCGGCGGCCCGAAAAGCCGTCCACGCGCTCGTCGGCGAGGTGATGAATGCCTCGCGGCTGCCGTATTCGAAGCTCGTGCTCGGCGGCTTCTCACAAGGGGCGATGATCTCCACCGACGTCGCCCTGCGCCTCGAAGAGGCGCCTGCAGGGTTGGCCGTGCTGTCAGGAACCCTTTTGACCGAGGACGTCTGGCGGAAGAAGGCGACAGCGCGCGCTGGCCTGCCCGTGTTTCAGTCACACGGCCGCGTTGACGCCGTGTTGCCGTTCACCGCCGCGCGGTGGCTCGAGCAACTGCTCGTCGAGGCCGGCCTCGCCGTCGACTTCACCGAGTTCGAGGGCGGTCACGAGATTCCACTCGAGGTTCTCCACCGCCTCGCCGCGTTCTTGAACCAGACCCTGAAGCTTCGTTGATGGCCATCAACCCATCGAAAACGCTGGGGTTGCTTGCGTCATCAGGGCTCGGCTATGTGGCGCGCCCATGAACACCTCGGACCCGATGCGCGACTACGTTCGCCACACGCAGGGACGGATGTACCAGAGCGACTTCTTCGAGTTCTTCTCGAAGGTGCACCCGTCGATGCCGTTCCTCTTCTGGATCCCCATGGTGGCCTACGTGATGGGCTCGTCGCTGATGAACGGCACGACGACCTGGCAGATCACCCTCGGAGCCATTCCGCTGGGCTTCCTCACCTGGCAGTTCCTCGAGTACTTCGTTCACAAGAACATCTTCCACCTCTGGCCTGGCTGGACGGGCCATGGGTTTCATCACAAGTACCCGGACGACCCCGCGCGACTGGTGATGCCGCTCCCCGTGAGCATCGCGTTGGCGAGCATCATCGCGGGGCTGCTGTGGCTGGTGGGCCGGCCCGACCTCACCGTTCCCTTCTGGAGCGGCATCGTCGTCGGATACCTCTGGTACGACTTCATGCACTGGTCCACGCACTACCGCCCCCCCAGCACCGAGCGCGGAAAGGCGCTGCGTGCTCACCACATGGCGCACCACTTCGCGGACCCCGACAAGAACTTCGGCATCAGCCATATGTGGATGGACGCGCTGCTCGGCACCTCGCTCAAGCGCAGCGGAGACGACGAGAAGGCCAAGAGCTGAACCTCCGATTGCTGGGTGACAGGAGGGCCCGTCGGAGACGACGGGCCCTTTTTCGTTCTCACGAACGAAGAGAGACGCGGCAGCTCAGTCGGGCCCGCGGAGGCGAAGCAGGTCGTGGAGCGTGGCGCCTCGAGCCGGCCGCCGATTCTCGTGGACGAGCGCTTCCTTTGCGCCGAGCCGGTGATGTCCTTCAGCAACGCAGGCTCCACCGTCAGCATGAGCGGCGCGGTGCTCGGCGGGCACAGCGGGAACGTCGTCTTGACGAGTCTCGGTTCGTCGAAGCAACGGCCTCGATGCGCGGCGAGTGCGTTCGAGCGCCACGTGACGCCCCCAGCCGTGCTCACCCAGCCAGAGCAGCATCAGATCACCCGTTCGGTTTGGGCAGTTCGAAGTCGAGGAGCCCACGACGCGAAGCTGCGACGTGAGGTGTCACCGCTGGTACACCGGTCGCGCCCACGCGCTTCGGCTGGGTCAAGGCAACAGAGAAGCGGGTGCAGGCTCTGCGAGATGGCCACGAGGTCGTGTCTCGGCAGGCCCGCGGGCAAGTCGTGCAGGACGGCCTCGACGAACGAGATGTGCTCGACATGTGCGGCCTGCACTTGAGATCGCAGGGCTGATCGAGGGCGCTCCGAAGCATCAGGTGAAAGTCGGTCGCGAAGAATCGGGCGACGTCCGCGATCGATGACCGCGAGCGGGCAGGGCTCGCACCCTCTGGCCCATGTGTGGTGACTTCTCCTCGAGAAGGTCCGACCACAATGGGTGTCTCGCCCCTTTCATCTCGGTCGCGCCACCGGCATGAAGACTCGTTCGCCGCCGACCCAGGGCCGTAGGCGTCGGTCGCGATCACGTCGTTGTTCGCACTGGCCGGGGCGGCCTCGCCGGTCCCTCCGAGTAACGCCCGTCAAGTTGCTCGTAGTCAGCGGGGAAGCGCGTACACCGGCGACCAACGCCGACAGGTCACGCGCGTCGACACACCACCAACGGGCAACTGTCGAAGCCGCAGTAGACGTGCTTCCACGGCCGTTGAGGGTTGAGACAGAAAGGCAGAGACCGCCGCGTCGAGTTCGCCCGTGGGGTCGAGCCGCTGAGAGGGCCGGCTAGAGGAAGCCTTCGGGAACGAAGACGATGTCACCAGGCTGCAGGGCGAAGTTCTTCTCGCTGCCATTGATGATGTCCTCGACCTTCACGGGAACGCGTGTCTCGCGACCCTCGATCAGTCGGGTGACGTTCACTCCGTTGCGGGCGGCGGTGCGATTGAAGCCTCCGGCGGAACTCACGGCGGCGACGATGGTCATTCCCTCTTCGTAGGGGAACGAGCCCGGCTTCGAGACATCACCGAAGACGAAGATCCGCTTGGAGTTGAACTCCTTCACCATCACCGTCACCTGCGGACGGCGCACATAGCCTTGCTTCAGGCAGCCAGTGATCGCGTCAGCCGCCAGGCTCGGCGTGAGCTCAGAGACGCGAACCTTTCCGCAAAGCGGGTAGTCGATCACGCCTTCTGGGGAGACTCGGTAGATGCCGGAGAGATCAGGCTCCTGGTAGACGCGAACTTCCAGGAAATCGCCCGTGCCCAGCGTGTTGGCCCGAATGCCGCCATCGGGAATGGGCAGGTCCTCGGGGCGAAGCTGACCGCCAAGAGGTCGCGGAGTACGGCACGCTGTTGCCGCAAGCAGGAGCAGGCTGAAAACGAAGAGGAGCTGACGCATCGGACCTTCAGTACCGGAAGGTGAGCCGAAGGTTCGCCTCATGTCGCACGAAGTTGATTCCGGTCTGCGTGCTCTGCGTCGAGGAGCGGTAGCCGAGGCCGTACGTCGCGCTGATGACGAACCACGACGTGACCGTGAAGGCGGGGCCAACGTTGAGGCCGACGAGCAGGTCGTTTCGGTTTGCCACGGCGCCCATCGGCGCGAAGAACGTGAAGTAGTCGACCGATGCCGTGCCGTTCAGCGTGAGGCGATCAGAGAAGAACCCGAGCCGAGCGTTGAGATAGCCACGGTCGTTGGCGAACGTGCCGTAGGCGGGCACCGGCATCATGTCGCGGAGGTACCCGATGGCGACCGAGGTCGAGTCGCCGACCAAGTAGGTCAGCTCTGCCTGCCCGATGGGAGCTGCGCGTTGAGTCGCACCGAAGTCGTAGGCGGCACCGGCGAGCAACGTGAGCGAGAACCTCGGCGTGATGAGACCCGCCAAGCCGGCGCGCCCACGAAGAATGTTGGCGGGCTGATTGGTCGAGGCGGTGTTGAAGTAGGTGCGGTAGTCGAAGTTGACGTCGAGAATCGCAGCGGTCTTCGGAAGAAACCTGAACCGCGAACCAAGGGCGAAGTTCAGGTTGCTGTAGTTCATGTTGGCGACGAGTGCGGGGTCGCACGTGATGTCGCCAGCCGGGCATGTGGTGAGTCCGGTCAACAGCGGCTCGAAGAACTCCACTGACCACGTGACACGTGGCGTGAACTCAAGGGCGCGACCACCCGGACGAATGGGAACGCCCAGGTACAACGAGTTGAAGAGCGACACCACGCCAATGCCTGCAGAAGGATTCTGCGTGCGATCAGATCGCGTGAAAGTGTCGCCAATGTCCACCGAGACGGCGCCATCACGATTGAAGGAGGTGTCGAGACCAACCAAGGCCTGCAGGCGCGAGAGACTCCGTGATGTTGGCGAGAGTATGCCCGAGAAGATCAGGTACTCAGCGTTGCCACCGAACTTCACAAGCGTGGAGGGCGTCTCAAGGCTGTACGAAAGCCCCAGACGCGGCACGAACAAGATCTCGGGGCTGGGAACGCCAACTCCGGAGAAGTACCCAACGAGCGAATCGAACCGGCTATCGACCTCGCCCAGAAGATGAAGGCGACCATCACCGACCTTGAAGCCCACCGGGGCGCCCGCCTGGCCGAACGCAGACGTCGCCACGCACAGTGCCAGCAGCACCGAGATCGCCCCCGGCCTCACGAGTCCCCTCCGATTCATCGGTCAGCCGTCCGTAGCACACCCGGCCGGGTGTCCAAGTAGTTTCGAGGTCACGAGAGTCAGCAGGTCACATGGTCGGACTTGCAGGCGGCGGCCGCGAGTCAACAGTGCGAGAGAAGCCAGTCACCGTCGAGGGATCGCCTTTTGGCAGATAGTCCGGCGTCTCGACTTCGATGGTCGCGTTTTCGTCCGCGCGGAACGCGAGCTGACCCATGCACTGCTCGGCTTCAGCACGCAGCTGATCGACCTTCGACCGGGCGATCGTCACCTTCGTGAATTCGTGATCGGCAGACTGCGACTCGCGGCGCGCAACGGCTTCTTGCAGCGCGACATCGGACTGCTCAGAGATTCGAAGCAGCCCTTTGATCTGGGTGAGCTTCTCGTTCACGCAGGTGAGCTTCACGACGTCCTTCGTGTTGCGTGCCTCTTCGAGCTTCTGAAGAACGTCCTTCAGGGCGGCGCGCATCACCGAGAGAGAATCGGAGCTGACCTTGAGCTTCTCGTTGTCGGGAACTTTGGAAGCCTCGACCGCCTGCCCAGCAGGCGCGGCAGGAGGCGCGTTCTGCGCGACGGCAAAAGTTGCCAGCGCGATCACGGCAGCTGCGATGAACCAGCGAGACGACACAGGTACCCCCACCCGGGAGAGACGAAAGAGACTGGAAAACTTAAGGTTCGTCGCCATGTAAGTCAATGGAGGTCGTGCTCCATCAACTTGGTGCCCACCCATGGCTCACCGATTCATGCCTGACGAAGACCTCCACCCGCCAACTTGCTGTTCGCGTCGCGAAGCCGTGCTGAGAGCATTCTCGCGATGTTGATGACGATGAAGGTGAAGCCGTCTCGGTGGAGACGGCGAAAAGCAGTGAGCTTCTCGCTCGACAGGTGGAGCAGCTCACAGGCCGTGCGCGCCTTGATCGTCGCCGACCGGTACTCCTTGTCGATCAGGCTCATCTCGCCGAAGAACTGCTGCGGGCCGAGGGTCGCGATGCACCTGGGCGTTCCGCTCGCGTCCCGGCGAACCACCTCGACCTCGCCCTGTGCCAGCACGAAGACACTGTCTCCAAGCTGACCTTCCTCGAAGAGCACCTCACCCGCTTCGACCCGCACCTCACTCGCAAGCTGCGCGACGGCTGCGAGCTCCTCGTTCGAGAGCATGTCGAAGAGTGACGAGCCGGAGAGGACGGCGACGCGGTCCATTCGCGGAGGAGTCTGCCAGCATTCCGCTGGAGCCGCGACGATCAGGAGGCCGGAGAGAAGACGAACGGGTACGCGACCGAAACGTCGCTGTCGGGCTTGAAGGGGAACACCCAACCGCGAATGACGGTCTTGATGCAGCTCGAGACGGCGTCATTGCCCAGCGTGTCCTGCTCGATCTCGATCTCCGAGGCGCGACCACCGGTCGTGATGGAGAAACGAACGACGACCTTGCCCTTGAGGTTCGGGTTTCGCTTCAGCTCCTTCTCGTAGCAGCCCTGAATCGCGCGAATGCGGCCGCGGAGGAAGGCGTTGAGCTTGTTGCGGTCGATGTCGGCGCTCTCCACTTCAGGTGCCGCGTCAGCCACCTTGCCACGAATGGCGGCAGGGCCCTTTTCGGCGAGGTCGACCTTGCCCGTTCCAGAGGTGCCGAGCGAACCGATGTCTGCGGCGGAGCCGGTGCCGCTACCCTTGGGTCCACCTGCTGCGAGCGCGTCGGCGGTCGCCATGTTGACGCCGCTGGCGCCAGAGAGCGCACTGGCGACGTCACCCACGCTGTTCGAGCTTCCGAGAACGTCGGCGAAGGCTCCGTCACCCGAACCAGCAGCGCCGATGATCTTGAGCAGACCTGCACGCGCGACCTTGGCCTGAAGCTCTGCCTTCTTCTCGTTGCTGGTGGCGGCCTTCTCTTTCTTCTCGCCCTCGGCGACCTTCTCTTCTTTCTTCTCTTCCTTCTTCGGCTCGTCGCCCTTCGCCGTTTCCTTCTTCGGCTCAGGCTTCTTGATCTCGACGGGCATCATCGCCTTCACGAAACGATCGGGCAGCTCTTCGAGCGAGAGCTCCTTCTCTTCGGGAACAGGCTGGCAGGCGATGTACGAGGCGCCGGAGAAGTGGAGGAAGACCGAGGCCGCCAGAATCGTGAAGAAGAACTGATCGATCTGGCTGAAGAAGTTGCCTTTGACGGTCGGTGGCAGCTCCTCGCGCTTGGGCTCGGGCGGAGGCGTGACGAACTGGAAGAGCACCGAGACTTCGCCCAGCGCCACACGCCCCTTCGAGGCGTCGGTGAGGGGAAGTACCAGCACGTCACCGCGCGACTTCGCCAGGCCCTTCTCGCGTGCCTGCTGCAGCGTCAACTCACTGCCGTTGACGTTGACCTTGCCCTCCATGCCGGCCTTGAAGACCAGCGCGTACTGGTTGTTCACCAGCTCGAAGAGGGTGAAGGACGAGGGGAGATTCGAGACAGGAACGACGAGCGTGTTCTTCGCGTCCTGGCCGACGGTGACGGGAACACGCCTCTTGAAGGTGCGGTCCTCGGTGATCTTGGAGCCCTGAATGAGGGCGATTCGGAGGTTCTTGCCAGGAGCAGGCGCGGTCGCCATGGTGCCCTCTTCGACAACTCATCGCGGCAGAAGTTCCGCCGCTGAAAACCGTTGATTTCGTGGAAAACGAAGGTCGATTCCTAACCCCGAACAGGGGCTCCCACAAGGATCAGAACGCCTCTTTCTCGACGCTCTTCTCGACCTTGGGAATGAACGTCTCGGCGCGGTTCAGCTCGTCGAAGTTCAAGGTGGAGCGCTGCAGAATGTAGAACGCCTGAGGTTTCTGAATGCGTCCCTCGACGGTGATGGCGTCGAGGCGAATGACCTTCTTCTTCTTGCCGCCACCCGCCGGAGCCTGCGCGAGAGCCACCGCGCTGACCAGCACCACCATCGCCATCACCAGACGCATTGCGGGCCTCATTTCTCGTCGTCTCCCAGCTTACCGCCACCTGCCGGCGGTTTGGGAGCGGGCGCAGGTGCGGGCTCCTCATCGGTCAGCTTGGCAGCCGGCTTCTTCTTCGCGTCTTCGGCGGCCTTCTTCTTGGCTTCGGCCTCTGCGGCCTTCGCGTCGGCAGCGGCCTTCTTCTTGGCCTCTGCTTCGGCCTTCGCAGCGGCCTTCGCGTCTTCGGCAGCCTTCTTCTTCGCCTCGGCTTCGGCCTTCGCAGCCGCCTTCGCGTCTTCGGCGGCCTTCTTCTTGGCGTCGGCTTCGGACTTCGCGGCCGCCTTCGCATCTTCAGCGGCCTTCTTCTTCGCGTCGGCTTCCGCCTTCTTGGCGTCTTCTTCGGCCTTCTTCTTGGCGTCGGCCTCGGCCTTGGCTTTGGACTCGGCCTCCGCTTTCGCGGCTGCTTCGGCATCGGCCTTCGCCTTGGCTTCTGCTTCGGCCTTCGCCTTCGCCTCGTCTTCGACCTTCTTCTTCTCCTGCTCGATCTTGCGAAGGGCGTCCTTCTTGTCGCGCTCGCGCTTGCGCTCTTCCTTCTCGATGCCCTTGTTCGCGTCCTTCAAGTACTGCTCGACGCGATCGTCTTTGCCGCCCTTCGCGCGATACTGGTTGAAGTAGTCGATGGCAGTGCGGAAGCGCTGAACGGTGTCGGTCGCGGGGATCTCGGAGTCGAGGTAGGTGATGCCGAGGTTGAAGTAGATGTCGACGTAGTCGGGCCGCGCCTTGAGCACCTTCTGGTAGGTCTCGATGGCTTTCGGCAGCTGCTGCTGACCGCGGTAGGCCGAGGCGAGGTTCAGGTACGCGAGCGTGAACTCGGGCGCTGCAGCGACGGCAGCCTCGAGCTCGCGCGTGGCCGCTTCGTAGTCCTGGTTCTCGATGAGCACGGCGCCGAAGGCGTTGCGAGCCTCGGCAAAGTCGGGCTGCAGCTGTGCCGCGAGCCGGAACGACTCGACGGCCTGTGGGCGCTGCTTGAGCTTCAGGTACGCGAGGCCGAGGTAGTACTGGGTGGTGGCCTCTTCGCGATCGATGTCGCGGGCGTTCTCGAGCACGAGGCGAGCGAGTTCGACCTTGCCCTCCTTCAAGTAGACCTGGGCGAGCAGCTGCATCGCGCGCACGTTGCGTTCATCGGCCTTGAGCACCTTCTTCGCTTCGGCGGCAGCCGGCTCGTACTTGCTCTGCTGAAGCTGCGCGTAGACGAGAGCGATTCGGGGCCCGAGGGCTGCGGGGTTCTGTGCGATCGCAGAACGGAGCTCGGCGTCGATGTTCGGGCAGCGGCGCGTGCGGCACGAGAGGCGCGCCAGACGATCCCACGCGGCGTCTTGCACGACGTTGATGCCCAGCGCTTTGCGGTAAGCCTTTCGGCTCCGTCGAGATCGCCCTTTCGCTCGGCGATGAGGCCGAGGTTGGTCCACGCATGGTCGGCCTGGGCGTTGCGGTCGAGCACGTCGCGGAAGCCCCGCTCGGCTGCATCAAGGTTCCCTTGCTTCAGCGCCTCAGCAGCCTCTTTGAACCGGGCGCTCGAAGCAGCATCGAACTTCGGCTTTGGCGGAGGAGCAGGTTCAGGAGCAGGCGCGGGCTCAGCGGCCGGGGGCTGGCCACCAGTGGCGGGTTGCTCGGCCCTGGGCTGCGTGGGAGACGGCCCGGGTTCAGCCGGTGACTTCTTCGCCTCGTAGGGGACCTCCGGGGTCTCGGCGGGCGGAGCGGTCGGGTCACCCTCGGGCTTCTTCTCGGGTGTGGTCGCGCAGGCGCTGACGAACGCGAGCGCGGCCGCGAAGACGACAGGTCTGGCGCGGAGGCGGCTCACTTCTCGTCCTCCGACTTGAGCTTCTGAGCAGCAGCGCGCTCTTTTTCACCATCGATGGTGCCGACCGTTCCGTCGGAGAACGTGCCGTCGCCCTCGATGAGCACTTTCGGCTCCTTGAGCACGGGGTAGTCCTTCGGGCGGAAGCGGTTGAGCGCCTCGAGCGTCTTCTTCGTCCACTCGTTCGAGATGCGGGCCTTGCGGGCCTCGGCGATGGTGGCGGCGTAGTTCTCGACGGCCTTGTCTTCGAGCGCGACCGTCTGCGTCGCGAGCATGTCCTGGTAGGTGACGACGGCTTCGTCTCCGAGCCGCTTCACCTCAGGAGGAACCGGCGTCTCGAGCACGGCTTGCGCGAACCGCTCGAGGGCGTAGCCCTTGCGGTAGAAGGCAGCCAGCGTCCACTCCACGCGCTTGTATTTGACGACCAGGTCGTAGGCGGCGTTGACCTTCTTCACCGACTCCTTCTTGTTCTTGAGCGAGTTCTCGAGCGCCTTGCCGGAGCCGGCGATCTTCATCTTGTCGAAGTCTGCGAAGACGACCTCGGCAAGCTGGAAGCGGCTGTACGCAGCAGCTTCGGCGGCGATGGGGCTGGTCTCTGGCTTGAGCGCACGGCGATCGAACTCGTCGGCGGCCGACTCCCAGGCCTTGATGGCGTCTTTGTCCTTGTTGAGCTTGTCGTAGGCGTCGCCGATGCGCTTCTTGGCCTCGACCACGAGCTCGGTCTGCTTGGTGTCCTTCGAGAACTTCTGCACGAACTCGTTGAGCGCGCCGATCTGCTTGTTCCAGTCTTGCGTCTTCTCGTAGACGACCGCGGCGACGAACTGAGCCTTCGGAGCCTCTTCGCTCTTCGGGTACGCGTCGGCGAAACGGAGGAAGGCGGCGGCGGCTTCGTTGTAGCGCTGGAGCGCCTCGAGCAGACGGGCGGTGTTGTAGAGCGCGTTCTCGCGATCCTTCGCCTGCGGGTAGTCCTTCACGAGCTTCTGGTACTTCTCGATGGCCTTGTCGTAGTCGTAGGACTTCTCGGCGTTGACGGCGACGCGGAACAAGGCGGAGTCGGCGAGCTTCGACGTCGGGTACTCGCTGAAGATGCGCTCGTAGATGCGGAGCGCGGAGTCGAAGCGCTGCACGTTCTCGTAACAGACGGCCGCGTTGTTGAGCGCCTTGTCGGCGAACTCATGCTTCGGGTCGGCCTGCACGAGCTCGATGTACTTCTTCGCCGCCGCGTCGTACTCGCCCTTGGCCATCAGCTCTTCGGCGCGCTTGAACTTCGCGCCGAGGTTGAACTTCACGAGTTCGGTGCCGAGCTTCGACTTCGGGTCGATGACGTCCTTGTTGGCGAGGAACTTCTGGGAGAATTCTTCGACGGCCGTGAAGTTCTTCTCGATGAGGAACGATTCGATCGTGAGGTTCACAGCGTACTGGGCGATCTCGGTCTTCGGGTAGCCGGCGATGATCGCCTCGAAGCGCTTTCGGGCCTCGTCGAACTGGTTGTGCGTGTAGAAGATCTCGGCCGCGCGATACGCGATGCCCGGCGCCTTCTCGTCGCCCGCCTTCACTCGCGCGAGGAACTTGTCGGAGTTGTCGACGTACCCCTGCTCGGTCGCGCTGAGCGCGATCGGCTTCGGGAGCGACTGACCGTCGGCGTAGTCCTTCGAGGTCAGCACCTTCGCGGCCGGCGTCTGGCCCGTCTTGATCTCGAGGTCGAGCTGCTTCTGCCAGGCGAGCACGGCCGAGTAGGCCGCGTCGTTGAGGTACTTCACGTCCTGGCTGGAGTCGCGAACGGCAGCATAATGTTTGGCCGCTTCGGCGAACTGGAACGAGTTGTAGAGACACTCGGCCCAGTAGAACTCCATCTCGTAGGCGTTCTTCGAGCGCGGGAAGCGGCCCAGGTACGACTGGTACGCCTTCGCGGCCGTCTCGAAGGCAGACTTCGCCTGCTCGAACTTCTGCTCCTGCTTGTAAACGAGCGCCTGCTGGTGGTGATAAATCGCGGTCGAGTACAGGCTCTTCTCGGCGAGGTCGCCGGCGGCCAGCACCACGTCGGGGTCGCGTTTCCACTTCTCGTGCCACGGCGTACCCGGCACGAACATGTTGGCGAGCTTCGACGACTCCGCGAACGCCTCTTCGAGTTTGCGGTCGCGCTCGTAGGCCTGAACGATGCGCTGCTGAATCTGCGGAGCGTCCTTGTTGAGCGGGTCCTTCTGCAGCACGAGCCGATACGCCTCGATCGCTTCAGGGTGCTTCGTCTGATCGAAGTAGACGTCGGCCATGCGGCGATAGATCTCGGCCTCGTACGGGCGACCGCCGATCTTCGCGAACATCTCCTGCGCCTTCGCGAGCGAGCCCCACTTCTCGTCGACGAAGCTGATGGCGGTGTACTGCAGCGCCTCGGCGCGCAGATCGCCACCGACCTCTTCTTCACCCTTCTTCTTCGCCTCGGCCTGGTAGAAATCGGCGAGCAGGAAGAACCGGCTGACAGAGTCGTCGAAGCGGTCCATGCGGTAATAGACCCAGCCCAGCTTGTAGAGCGCCTTGTCGTAGAGCGGGTGCGTGGTGTCAGCGATCGCGTGCTCGTAGGCGTCGGCTGCCTTCGGGAGCGCATCAGGAATGTCGTACGCGTCGAAGTAGTACTCGCCGAGACGAACCCACGCCTCGATGGTGAACTTCGACTTCGGGTACGCCGCGATGAGCTGCTCGTAGGCGACCTTCGCGTTCTCGAACTTCTCCTGCTTCTCTTCGCAGTAGCCGAGCAGGTAGTACGAGGCGTCGTTCAGCTTGTACGCAGGGAAGTCCTTGATGAGCCGCTGGTAGAGCGCGATCGACTTCGAGAAGTCGATGCGCGGCTCAGGAGGCGGTGTCGGGTTCTTCTCGGGGTCGAGCTTCTTGAGACTCTCTTCGTAGTCGCGCATGGCGACCGTGTGATCGTCGGACGAGCGCTCGTAATAGAGCTCGGCCAGACGGAACATGACGTCAGGCGTGTACCGCGCGTCGTTCGGGTAGCGCGTGAGGAACTCTTCGAACGCCGAGATCGCGTCGAGGCGTTCCTTGCGCTCGAGCACTTCGAGGTCGCGAATCGCCTTCTCGTACGAGTTGGCGAGCGTGTTGCGCTTCTCTTCGTACTTCTTCTCGATGAGCAGCTGCACCTCGCGCTTGAACTCGCGCGACTCTTCTTCGTAGGTGGCGAGGGCCTGGCTCACCTCTTCGAGCAGCCGCTTCTCCTGCTCGGTGCGGCCCATGCCTTCGTAGTAGCGGGTCTTCGGCTTGGCCTCGGCCGGAGGCGTCTCGTTCTTCGCGTCAGACGCACCACCCGACGGCGAGACAGCGGGCATCGAAGGCCCGAGCACACCCGCGTCGACAGCAACGCCAGCGTCGGCCTTCTTGTCGGCCTTCTTCGTCTGCGCGTCGGCGATGCCCGCGAGGAGCACGGCCGCCAGCGACCACGTGAGGAGGGAAGACGTCTTCACGGTCAATCCACGTCCTTCAGGACTTCCTTGAACTCTTCGTCGAGCTGCTTGAGCTCGCGGTCCTTGGCGGCCGACTTCTTCTGAATGTCTGCGGTCTTGTCCTGCTTGCGCTGGAAGGAGACGTCGACGACGCCGACGTCGGCCTTGAGCACGAGGTCGTAGAAGCTCTTCTGCACGCGGCGGAAGCTGTCGAACGCGATGCGGCCGACGAGATTGCGGGTCTCACCGGTGATGGCGTCGGTGTCGCGCGTGAAGCCCTCGAGCAACGTCGCTTCGGCCAGCACCTGCTCCCGGAGCTTCTGAGCGCGACGTTGCACGCGTTCACGAATGGTCGTCTTGGCGCGCGCGACGCGATCTTTGAGGGCATCGGCATCGGCACGAACGACGTCGATGCGGCCGAGCAGGCGGCGGCTCTCGTCGGGCAGTCCAGCGCGGAGCTGGTTGTAGATGACGCGCTCCTGGTCGAGCACCGAGGCGTACTTGCGGCGAAGCGCATCTTCGCCGCTGACCGCCTTGTCTGCGTTGTTGCGCTCGGCGGCGAGGGTCTTCCGCAGGTCGTCGATCTCGGCGAGCGTCGCGTCGATGCCGTTCTGCTCGTTGGTCACGCGCTCGAGAAAGGCCTTCTCGTCATCGGCAGCGGCCTTGTTGCCTTTGCGCTGCGCCCGCGTGTCGTCGACGAATTTGCGAATCGCGACGAGCTGGGCGGCCTGCGACTGCAGCTCGATGCTGAGCTGAAACGCCTGCTTCTCGAGCGCGTCGATGGTCTTCTGAATGCGAACCTTGCGCTCCGAGATCTGCTCGGTCGTGGTCGGCAGCGTGTCGATGCGCGCCTTGAGCGCTTTTTCTTCGGCGCGGGCGGCGTCGAGCTGCTGCTGCTGCTCTGCCGACAGCTTGCTGCCGACGAGCTCGCCTTCGATGGCGGTGAGCTGCTCCTCGGCGCGCGTCACGGCGGTGTCGACGGCGGCCGCGCGGCTGTAGCCCTCCTGAAGCAGCGGGAACGAGTCGACGCCGCGCTCGTCGAGTGACTTGAGAATTCGGTCGGCGATGTCTTTCGACTCGGCGAGCCCACGGCGGCTCTCATCGAGCGCGTTGGTGATGGAGACCGCGTCGGCGACGTCTTCACGCGTGCTCGCCCACTTGAGTGCAGCCGGCGGGAGCAGCTTGGTGACGTCGAGGCTCTTCTCATTCCGGGCGAGCAGCTCGTCGAAGTACGCGACGGGGTCTTTGTTCACCGTCAACAAGGCGTCGATTTCGTCGCGCACGGGCGCGTACTCGTTGATGACCCCGTTGTACGTGTCGAGCGCGTCTTCGTACTTCTGCAGTTTCTGGAGCAGCGTGCCCTGGAGAATCTTGGCCTCGGGCGCGAGCACGGAGTTCTCGGCGACGAGCAGCAGCACTTCGGTCGCGTCCTTCGCTTTGCGCAGCTCGCCCTTGCGCACGTAGCACCAGGCGATCTCGTAGAGCGAGTCGGGGAAGTTGTCGGACTGCTGGGGAACGCGCGAATAGTGCTCGACCGCCTCGTCGTACTTGCCGACCTCGAAGTAGACACGGCCCAGCGAGACCTCGGCCAGCTCCTGCACCTGGCGATCGCGGGCGTCACGAGCGGTCATCTTCGTCACCTGCGTGAACGACTCGATGGCCTTGTCCCACGCCTTGAGCCGAACGTGGCCCACGCCGATGAAATAGATGCTCTGCAGGCGCAGCGGGCCGCCCGCTTCTTTCGCGAGGCCATCGAACACGGCCTGCGCTTTCGGCACGCGCTCCTCGACCGAGAGGTCGTCACGGCGGAAGAGCCACTTGCCGTAGACGTACGAGAGCTCGGCAGGCAGCGCACCACCCGAGAGGCCTCGTGCCTGCGTGATGTAGTCGTCGACGCCGACGAAGAAGTTCAGACGGCCGGCGATCTCGAGGTAGCGGGCGAGCGCCTCTTTGTAGTGCTTGCCGCGAAGATCGAGCAGCTGGCGCAGGTACAGCCGCGCGCCGAGGTAGTTCTTCATCTCGTACAGCGAGTCGGCCAGGTAGTAGAGCGCATCGACGTAGCGAGGCGTCTTCTGGAAGTCCTTGTTGGCGACGAGATCGTAGAAGAGGACCGAGGCAGTCGCGTTGTCTCCGAGCAGCTTGCGGATCTCTGCGTCGGAGTAGCGCTGGAGCAGCGCGGCTTCGTCGCTCGGCTCTTCGACCAGCGTGTACTGCCGCTCGACGAGCTCGACATCGTTCGACGCCGACTTGACGAGACCTGCGGCCGTCTCGGTGCGACCGGTCAACTCGGTGATCGACGCCTGCGCCAGTGCGCCAGAGGGCAGCAGCGCGCACACGACGAGCGCCCGCCAGACCGCGGGGACAGCGACGATGGCCCTGTACGAGGCCCGACGCACCAAGGTGAAGCCCTCGACGATTGCTACGGGTTGGTTGCCGCGCCAGGCTGCGACTGATCACCAGCGGGAGCGTTGCCCTGCTCCTTGGTGGTGCTGATGTCGTAGCGAATCGCGGGCTTGTCCTTCATCTCGGCGGTGATTCCGCCCTTCTCGTAGCCGACCACCTTCACGGTCGTGATCTTCCCGCCCTCGGCCGTGAACGTCTGGTTCGACTGGAGCTTGAACTTGTAGCCCTCGGCGTAGCTGAAGACGCCGCCGGCGCCGCGGTAGACCATGCGCACGGCGATCTGGTGATTGCCGGGCACGATGCGGCCGTTGAAGATCTCGAACTCTTCACGCTTGTTGAGGTCGTCGTTGGTGTCGACCTTGGTGAAGATGGGGGCGCCGTCGAGCGCGTAGGCGACCGACTCGAGCACGAACTGCGCGCTCATCTCCTTGCGGTGATAGATGATCGCGCGCGCGCCCTGGCTGATGTCGCCGCCGAGCACGGTCTCCTGCAGCAGCAGCAGGCGGGCCTTGGTGCGGAAGATCTTCTCTTTCAGATCGACGACTTGCTCCTCGAGCTGCTTGACGCGCGTCTGAAACGCTTCGTCAGCAGTCTGCGGAGCCGCGCCCGGTGCAGCTGGGGCGGCCGTGGTCGTTGCCGGAGCGGGTGAAGGTGTTGCAGCTCCCCCCGGAGCCGGCGTCTGTGCGAAGGCGGGCGCGAGCGAGACGAGCATCGCGACCAGCCCGACAAGACGACGTGAATTCATTGTCCACCCTTCTTGAGCTCGGTGAGGACGAGCTTCGCGACGCCCTTGAGCGTGTCGAAGACGCCGACACCGGTCGGTGCCACGGCCTGATGATCTTGAACGTTGCGCGGGTTGAGCACCTTGCGGAGCTCGTCGACGCCGACGGCGTTGGGCAGGTCGCGCTTGTTGTACTGAATGACGAAGGGAATCTTGTTGAGGTCGTAGCCCTGCTCCGCGAGGTTGACGCGGAGGTTCTCCATCGACTCGATGTTCGCCTCCATGCGCTCGACCTGCGAGTCGGCCACGAAGACGACGCCGTCGACGCCCTTCAAGATGAGCTTGCGGCTGGCGTCGTAGAAGACCTGACCGGGCACCGTGTAGAGGTGGAAGCGCGTCTTGAAGCCGCGAATCTCACCGAGCGACAACGGGAGGAAGTCGAAGAACAGGGTGCGATCGGTCTCGGTCGAGAGCGAGATCAGCTTGCCCTTCGTCTCGGGGTTGGTCTTGTTGTAGATGTACTGCAGGTTCGTCGTCTTCCCGCACAAGCCGGGGCCGTAGTAGACGATCTTGCAGTTAATCTCGCGGCTTGAGTAGTTGATGAAGGACATGGGCGGCCCGGTTACTCGCTGAACAGGTTGTCGATGTCGGCATCGGAGATCTCCGCGAACGGAGACCCCGCGCCGGGCGCAGCCGAGCGTGCTGCCAGCGCCGCGAAGATCTTCTCGAGCTCGTCCGAAGCCTTCTTGATGCGAAGGCGCACGAGGCCCAGTGAGGTGCGGTTGTCGAAGATGACCACCAGCACGACGCGGCCGCCGACCAGGGTCATGTAGAGCGAGTCTTTCGCCCCTTCATGAAACTGGTTGGGGAACTCGTTCTCGCCGATCAGCTTGGCGAGGCCACCCATCGCCGCGACGTTGCCGGCGGTGAGCGACGCGAGCGAGGTCGTGTCGATGTTGTTCGTCTGCCCGGCCGCCGAGATGAGCTGGCCGTTCTTGTCGACGAGGAACACCACCTTCGCGTTTGCGTCCTTGGTCAAGCGATCGCACACCGCGTTGATTCGGTGGAACTCCTCTTCGTACATCACGAGCTGCGAAGCCATGAGGTCGAAGCTCTCCTGAAGGAGAAAAAGACGTGGAAGGTGTAGCAGACGGCGAACGGCGTTTCACGCTTTATCCCCGCGAAAGGGCTCGGGGTCCACTCCTCTTTCCGAGTCGTGGGTGTGGCGTGTCAGTCACAGCTCGCGGCGTGCGGTGAGCGCGCGGGCGAGGGTGGCCTGATCGGCGTACTCGAGATCGCCCCCCATGGGGATTCCCTGGGCGAGGCGCGAGACGCGAAGCCCCATCGGTTTGAGCAGGCGGGTCAGGTAGAGCGCGGTGGCTTCACCTTCGACGTCGGGGTTGGTGGCGACGATGATCTCTTCGACGGCCGAGTCCTGCAGGCGGGAGAGCAGCTCTTTGATGCGCAGCTGCTCGGGGCCGACGCCTTCGAGCGGAGAGAGCACGCCGTGGAGCACGTGGTAGCGCCCGCGGAACTCCTTCGTGCGTTCGATGGCGAGCTGATCGGAGATGCCCTCGACGACGCAGAGCAGGCGCTCTTCGCGGCGGGAATCGGTGCAGTAGCCGCAGCGGGTGTCTTCGGGCCCGTCGTGCAGGCTGAAGCAGCGCGGGCACAGCTTGACGCGATCGACCACCTCGACGAGCGCGTTCGAGAGCCCCCGCGCCAGATCGGGCGTGCGGAGCAGATGAAACGACAGCCGCTGGACCGTCTTCTCACCGATGCCAGGCAGGCGGGCGAGCTGCGCCACCAGCCGGTTGATCGCGTCGGGGGTCATCGAGGTGGGCTCAGGTGATGCCGGGAATCTTGATGCCGCCCGACACCTTCGCGAGCTCCTTCTGCTGGTGCTCCTTGCTCTGCACGAGGGCTGCGTTGACGGCGGCGGTGACGAGGTCTTCGAGCATGGCGAGATCGTCGACGGCCTTCTTGTCGATCTTGATGCTCTTGATCTCCTGCGTGGCGGTGGCGACGACGACGACGAGGCCATCGCCGGCCTTGCCTTCGACCGTCTCGGCGGCGAGCTCCTGCTTCCGCTTCTCGATCTTCTCGGTCAGCTTGTTGGCCTGACGGATGAAGTAGTTGAGATCGACTCCAGGCATGAACGACTCCGGGTGATGTGAGGCGTGGGGGCGTAGCGGATTCGAAAGGTCCTGAACAGGCGTCACTCGTCGTCGGGACTGCTGGCGGTGGGCACGAGAACGGGCGCCTCTCGAACGGGCTCGAGGTACTGCACGTGCTCGACGGTGCCGCCGAGAATGCGGAGCACGTTTCTGATGGCGGGGTGCTGCGCCACGTGGGCGTCGATGGCGGTGTGGCGCGCCGCGGTCTCTTTGGCTTCGTTCTCGGCGATGCTGGGCGCGGCGGCGGCGAGGGCCTGCGAGGTGTTGTCTTCAGCGACCTTCGTCGGCCGGCCGAAGTGCTTCGTGAGCACCTCTTCGATCAGCTGGCGCGACATGCCGAAGACGGTGGAGCGGTGGAACGCGGCGTCGTTGGGGAAGGCGATGCGAATGGTGCCTGGCTCCATGCCCACGAAGCGGCCGTGGCTCAGTGACTTGCCGTGCCGGGGAGACGCGACGCGGACGGCTTCGACGGCCACCTTCCACTGCTCGATCAGACTCGAGGGCGCGGCGGGTCGCGGCGGGTCGACCGGCCTCTGGGCAACGGCAGCGGGCCTCGGAGCCTGGGCAGGCGTCGCAGCGATCGCCGGCTTCGGCGGCTCGACTGGTTTCTGCGCAGCGGCAGCAGGCCGCGGAGCTTCGGCAGGCATCGCAGCAACTGCCGGCTTCGGTGGCTCGACTTTCTGCGCGGCCGCAGCGCTCGCTGTGATGGGTGTTCCATCGGGAAGACACTCGCCCGACGCGCACCCTTCAGCGCTGCCTTCGGGAGCGAAGAGCTTCTCGTCGGGCTCGTCGGGAACGTCGTCGACTGCGGTCGCGGCCGACGGAGGCAGCGTGCGGTTGACGAGGCGAACCTCGGGCTGTGGCGCGGGCTTCGGAGGATCGGGCGGACGCGCTGGGGCCTTCGCAGGTTCGGCCGGTCGTGGTGCTTCAGGCGCGAAAGGGCGCGGAGGTGGAGCGACCTCCAGGCGCTCCGGCCGCGGGCTGACCCGAGGCGAGGCGTTCGACGCGGCTGATCAGCTCGGGAATCGACGCGGCAGGTGACAGGTGCAGCGCTTTGAGCAGCGTCATCTCGAACGCGAGCCGCGGCTGCGGAGCACGGGCGATCTCCCACACGCCCGAGTGCACGACGTCGAACAGCCTGGCCAGCTGCGCGGCTTCGGCATCACGCGCGAGCGAGACGACCGCCTCACGATCGGTGTCGGCGAGCTCTTCGGGAGCCGCTCCAGTGGCGCGCGCGACGAACAAGTGCCGCAGCCACCAGGCGAGCTCTTCTGCGAGGCGGCGCAGATCGACGCCGCGGTTCCACAGCTCCTCGGTGTGCTTGAGCACGGTGGCGGCGTCACGCGTGACCAGCGCCTTCGCGAGCGAGTGCACGACGGTGCGATCGATGGTGCCCAGCGCTTCGGCGACGTCGGCGTCTTTGGGTTCGTTGCCGCACGCGCTCAGCACCTGATCGAGCAGCGACAACGAGTCACGCATGCCGCCTTCTGACTGGCGCACGATGAGCGAGAGCGCGGAGTCGGAGATCTTCACCTTCTCGAGCTCGGCGATCTCCTTCAGCCGCTTGAGCATCGCGGACTGCGAGATGCGGCGGAAGTTGTGCCGCTGGCACCGCGAGAGGATCGTGTCGGGCAGCTTGTGCGCCTCGGTGGTCGCGAAGATGAACTTCACGTGACCTGGCGGCTCTTCGAGGGTCTTGAGCAGCGCGTTGAAGGCGGCGCCCGAGAGCATGTGAACTTCGTCGATGATGTAGATCTTGAAGCGGTCGCGCTGCGGTTGGTACTTCGCGTTCTCGCGAATCTCGCGAACGTTCTCGACGCCGTTGTTCGAGGCGCCGTCGATCTCCTGCACGTCGGTGCTGATGCCGTCGCGAATCTCGACGCAGGCACGGCAGGTGCCGCACGGAGTCGAGGTGGGGCCCTTCTCGCAGTTGAGGGCGCGGGCGAGCAGGCGGGCGGCGGTGGTCTTGCCGACGCCGCGAGGGCCGGCGAACAGGTACGCGTGCGCGACGCGATCGAGCTTGATGGCGTTCTCGACGGTGCGAACCACGTGCTCCTGGCCCGTCATCTCTTCGAAGGCCTGGGGCCGGTACTTGCGTGCGAGAACCGTGTAGCTCATGGCGCGCGGGTCTACTCCGAACTCGCGCGCGAGTGCATCGGTTGATCAGGGACCCACTGTCACAGCGTCGCGTAGATGTACGCGAAGCACATCTCGTCCTGGGTGCTCTCACCCCAGCGGATCATTCGCGAGGTCGGGTTGTCCCACGTGCAGGTGAGCGTCACCGAGCCGGTTGCCGGCACCGTGAACGGCTGCGGGCGGAAGTACTGCGACTGCCAGTGGAAGTCCCACTTGGGAATGTCGACGAGGCACGCATCGCTCGGGCCCTTGATGGTGATGCGCTTCCCGAGCGTGTGCATGTGCGGCATCAGGCCGTAGACCTTGATGGCGAGCGCGCGGGTCGGGTTCGGGAAGTCCTTGCTGTACGTGTAGTCGGTGGAGTTCGGGGGAATCATGAAGCCGTCGCCCACGAGCGGAATCAGGTACGCCGACGTCGGGGTGGTGCCCTGCGGCGCGTACATGAGCTTCACGGCCGACTGGTCGGGCGTGCGCGTGCCCGAAGTGGTGTTGTAGTGAATCTGCATCGCGAGGGCCTGGTTCGGCTGCAGCTGAATGCCGGTGCCCGTGGGGTAGATGACGGCGCCCGTGCCGGGAGCCCACGCGCCGATGGGGCCGGGGCTGGTGAGGCCCGAATCGCCGAAGCACGTCCACCCCGGACCGGCCTCGTTCATGTCCTTCGTGCGGGCTGCGGCGCGATCGACGATGTAGACGATGACGTGGTGCACCTCGGCGGTGACTCCGGGCTGAATGTCGTAGCCGGTGACGAAGCGCGCGGCAGGCAGCGCGGGGTCGACGAGGAAGCAGCGGTAGTCATCGGTTCGCGTCGATGACGGCGTGTAGGCCTCGGTCATCGTCATGGTGGCGTCGACGCGAGGCAGCTGACCGACGGGCCCGGGAGCTGCCGGCGCACCGGCCGGGTTCCCTTCAGCGGCGCCTTCGTCGACCCACTTCGCGATGGTGTCGATCTGTGCCTGCGTGAGGCTGCGATCGTCGACGAAGGGGCCGCCGCACGAGGTGTCGGGCATCCACGGGGGCATTCGTTTCGAGGTGACGGCGACCTTCATCGCGGCGGCCATGGGCTTCGCCTGTGCGTACGTCTGGAGCGGGAACGGGCCGATGCCTCCGGCCTGGTGGCAGTTCGCGCAGCGCACCTGGGTGATGGGCAACACGTCTTTGTACCAGAAGGTCGTGGGCATCACGGCCGTGCCGCCACCGGTGCTGGCCGAGCCTCCGCCCGAGCCGTTGTTGGCTGCGCACGCGCCGCTCAGACACATCTGGCCCGCGCCGCAGGTGGTGCACGAGGCGCCGTTGGCCCCGCACTGATCAGCCGCCGAGCCGAGCTCGCAGCGACCCGACGACGGGTTGCAGCAACCGGTCGGACACGACTTCGCGTCACAGGGAAACTTCGTGCCACACGACGCCGCGAGCACGAGGGCTGCGACGAACGAGAGCGTGCGGGGGAAGAACATGTCGACTCCGATGCGGAAGGCCTGAACGGGGAGCCGCACCAAAGCGGAAGTCAGTGGCCAGAAGCAACCAGCCACCGAGCGACGCAAGGCGGACCTCAGTCTATCGTTCGCGCAATGCGGGTCGGCTTTGCGCTGCTCATCGTGTTTTCAGGTTGTCTGTCAGCGGACCCGGCTGCGACGTATTCCTGTCTTCCTGACGGTGGGTGCG
>JAACJQ010000205.1 GCA_016879935.1 Archangiaceae bacterium
GAAGGTAGGTGTCTCAGCGCTCTTTCCAGAAGGCGTACGGTCGATAGGAGCGACACATCGAGCTCGCGCCGTACTGCCCGTCGGTCACGTTCCAGAAGCGGTAGTTCGTCGCGCCAGTCAACGTCGCGAGTTTGCCCGGCTCGGCCGAGACCGACCCATTTCCATTCGTGAGCTTCTGTTTCGAGAACACCAGCTTTCCGCACGAAGCGTCGATGCGGCAGCCAACGGCGGCGGCTTCACGCGTGACGGTGAACGGGGCGAGCTCGGCGTCTCTGAGCACCGGCGAGATCAGCGCCGAGTCGGCGGCGAAGAGCAGCTCGTTGGTCGCGGCGTCACGCAGCGTCAGGCCGCGAGCGACGACGTTGTCATCGGTGCGAATCGCGACCAGGACCTTCACCTCGGTGTTGGTGGTGAGTGACGGCCCCCCGAGGCCACCGGGGAGCTTGACCTCGACGCGGCCGCTGCCGCCGAGGTTCGAGACGGTCACCTGCAGGGTCTCTCCGCTGAACTGCGTCGCGGTGATCTTCCCCGTGCCGGTCTCGAGCACGCGGCCGCCGTCGGTCTCGCGGCTCTCGGCGAAGAAGCCCATCGAGGTGAAGGCGACGACGAGCTCGGGCTGAGCGGGGTACACGTTCGAAGGGCAACCAGCGGTGCAGCTGCCCGACAGGCACAGCTCGTCTTTGCCCTTGCAGTCGGCCGTGGTGGTGCAGTCGGCGCCACGCTGGGGGCTGATCTCCACGACACCCTGCTGCGGCTGGAACTCACGGGTCACGCACGTCTGCGCGTCGGCCGGCGGAAACGGAGCGCTGATTCGTCCGCCATCGCTGGGCGCGTCGACGCCGTCGATCTGGTTCACGAAGCACAGCTGCAAGCGGAACGTCTCGTCAGGCGGGGCGTTCTCGGGCACGAGGCACACGTCGTTGCAGGCGAAGCCCGCGACCTGAATGACTCCAGTCCATTGGCGGTCGGCCTGCCCGTTCGGCGGCATCTGGCGGACGATTCCGGTGATCCCTGCGTCGGGGCACTGGCAACTGCGCTCGCAGATGCGATCGCAGCTCTGGCAGGCACACGGCAGATCATCGAACGAGAACCACTGGCCGTTGACGCTGCGCTGCACGGTCAACCCGAGCTGGCCCTTGCTGTCGTTGACGAGCAAGCCGTCACGCGTGGTGTTCTTCACGCGCAGGGTGACGGCCGTCGGGGTCGGCGGCGGGCAACGGCACCCGAGGAAACTCGAGAGCAGCAGGAGTGGCGGCAGAAAAGCGCGCATCTGTGACGGCAGTGTCGTAGGCAGTCTGCCCTGCGAAGGCAAACGATTGAAGGAAACGGGGTACTTGTCCGTCATGTCCTGCCCTTGCATGAAAGTGGGAACGTTTCGCAACGTGTGATGCACAGCATGCGCCGACTTCTTTCACCTTCGCTGTGCCTTGTGTTGCTCGTCGTGATGGCGTGCGATCAGGTCGGTCGCGAGAATGGACGGGTCAGCGCGGTGCCTGACGTCGAGCCGCCACGCCTCACGCCCGTCGAAGTGAAGCCCCCGCGCATCGATCGCTCGACGGTGGGCCGCGTGAAGGTGATCGATCCTCCGAGGGTCGACGCGACGCAGATCGATCTGCTGAAGCAGGCCGACGGGGTCGTCGACATTCTGTGGGTGATCGACGATTCGGGCTCGATGGTGAACGAGCGCCGCAGGCTCGTGAACAACTTCAACCGCTTCGTGCAGGAGCTCGTCTCGCTGCGGGTCGACTTTCAGATGGGCGTCATCTCCATCGTGTCGAACGACGGCGGGCGGCTGCGCGGTGCGCCTGCGATCATCACCAGCCGCACGCCAAACCCGCGCGCCGTCTTCGAGGCGAACACCACCTTTCCCGCGAGCCGCTCGCGCTGGGAGCAGGGCCTGCGCATGGCGGAGTTCGCCCTCACGCCACCGAACACGGCGAACCCACCGAACGCGGGCTTCATTCGAGCCAGCGCCGCCCTCGCGGTCATCGTCGTCACCAACGAAGACGACTCGAGCTTCGGCACCACCGAGTACTTCGGCCGCACGTTCCGATCGCTCAAGGGCAAGGGCAACGAGAACCTCGTCTCGTTCAGCATCATCGGAGGCCCGGTGCCCAACGGCTGCGTTCCTCCCGGTGAAGCGGGCCTCTACGGCAGCCTCGCCGAGCCCAGCTTCCGCTACACCGAGGTGGCGACGCGCACGGGCGGCATCATCGGCAGCATCTGCGACGCGAGCTTCGAGCAGACGCTCATTCGAATCGCGCAGGCGCTCAACACGCTCAAGCGCGTCTTCCCCATGACGCTGACGCCGATCGTCTCGTCCATTCGCGTCACCGTCGTCGATGGCGCGGTCTCCACGATCATTCCCCAGAACGACGTGACGGGCTGGCAGTACCGGGCCGACACGAACTCGGTCGTCTTCCTGGGCACGTACGTTCCGCCACCTGGCTCCACCATTCGCATCGAGTACGCCTTCGCCCGCCCATGAGCGCGCTCCGACTGACGATCTCCCTGTCGTTCGTGCTCCTGGCGGCCGCGGGCTGTTCCCGCACGGCGCTCGATGGCACCTGCCCCAACGGCTACGCGTTCGACGACGCCGCGCAGAAGTGCGTGTGCTCGACCGACGAAGGCTGCCCCACCGGCCACTCGTGTGAAGAGGGCAAGTGCATCTGCCGGAGCACCGACTGCTGCCCCGATGGGTACGAGTACTCGGGAGACTCCGAGGCGTGCGTGTGCCGCGACTCGAAGTGCTGCCCGAAGGATCACCGCTGGCTGCCCGACGAGCGCCGCTGCATCTGCGACGCAGAGAATTGCTGCCCCGATGGGTACCGCTACGACGCGATGGTGAAGTCGTGCGTCTGCGCGGGCGATGGCTGCTGCCCGAAGGGCTTCACGTTCGACGAGGTGAAGCAGACCTGCCGGTGCGGCGCCGACAACTGCTGCCCCGAAGACTACCGGTACGATCCCATCTCGAAAGACTGCGTGTGTGCGCGCACCGACTGCTGCCCGGTGAATCACGTGTACAGCCCGAGCATCGGCGCCTGCGTGTGCACTGGAGACGTCTGCTGCCCGCCCGGGTTCCGCAAAGCGACCGACGGCTCGGAGCGCTGCGTCTGCACCTCGAACGCCTCGTGCCCGATGGGCCAGTTCTGCGACGCGGCGTCGGGCGGGTGCCGCTGCACGAGCAACGCGAACTGTCCGTCGGGCAACTTCTGCAACCCGCTCGGCTTCTGCCAGTCGTTCGCCTCCTGCACCTCGAACCTCGACTGCCCCACGGGCACCTTCTGCGACACCACGACGACGAAGTGCATTCCCGATGGGCCGTGCACGCTCGACGAGCACTGCACGATGAGCAACGTCTGCAACGCCCAGACGCTGACCTGCCGCGCGGGCTGCCGCACCGATGGTGACTGCGCCCTGCCCAACGGCCCCACGACGCTCACCGCACGGCTCGCCTGCGTGAACGGCAACTGCCAGGCCTTCTGCCGCGACAACCAGGGCTGCCCCGCCAACGAGTTCTGCGACAAGACCAACGGGCGGTGCCTGTCTCGTCTCAACCGCAACGACTGCGCTGGCTGCGGCATGAACGGACAGACCTGCGGGCCTGCGAACGTCGCTCGCTGTCTGTCGTTCGTGACGGAGGGCCAGACGGGATCGTTCTGCGGAATGATCTGTCAGAACGACGACGACTGCCCCTCGGGCTTCGACTGCGGAGGCGTCATCTTCTCGTGCCGCAACGGAGGCACCTGCGACGCGGTCTCGGGCCAGACGATCACGTGCAAGGCGTTTCAGGTCGAGAACGAAGAAGGCGATCAGTTCTTCTGCTCGGGCAACAACGGGCTGCCGCACGTGTACTTCCGGGCCTGCGCGCCGAGGTCGGGCTTCTGCCCTGCCACCGCGCCGCCGTGAGCTCAGTGTGACTTGAGCGAGACCCCGAGCCGGTAGACGTCCTGGCTCGACCACCCCGCCGCCTTCGCGATCTCGGACGAGAGAGACTTGAGCCGTTCTCCGCGACCGAGGCCTGCCTCGAGCGCGATGATCACTTCCTCCTTCGTCCACCGGGCTTCGGCGACGCGGCCATGAACGAGCACGACGATCTCTCCGAGCACTTCGGCCTGGCCGAGCTTCGCGCCCAGCTCCGACAACGTTCCGCGCAGGAACTCTTCGTGCAGCTTCGTCACTTCGCGAGCGACACAGGCGGAGCGATCACCGAGCGCCTCCTGCAACAGTGCGAGCGTCTCGACCACGCGGCGCGGAGACTCGTACAGCACCAGCGTCGCCGACAGCCCCGCCACTTCGTCGAGCATGGCGCGCGCTTCGCTCTGGGTGCGGGGCAGAAACCCGAGGAAGTGAAAGCGCGAGGTCGGCAGACCAGAGGCCGAGAGCGCGGCGACCACGGCCGAGGCGCCCGGGACAGGAACGACGCGCAGCCCGGCGGCGACGCACTCGGCGACGAGCCGCTCTCCGGGGTCACTGATGGCGGGGCTGCCTGCGTCTGAAATGAGCGCGAGCGACTGCCCTTCTTTCAGGCGCTGCACGAGGGCATCAGCGCGGGCGCCTTCGGCGAAGGCCGGCAGGCTCGTGGTGGGCGTGGTGATGCCGTTGGCGTCGAGCAGCACGCGCGAGTGGCGGGTGTCTTCGCAGGCGATGCAGTCGACCGCCTTCAAGACCTCGATGGCGCGAGCGGTGAGATCGCCCAGGTTTCCGATGGGAGTCGCCACCAGGTACAGCGTCGAGGGTTCGACGAGAGCACGCACGAGCGCGCGTCTCCTACTTGTCCACGCCGAAGTCCATCACGTCCCTGCCGGTCGCCTCGTAGCGAACGCCCTGATCGCCTTCCCAGACGAGGTTCCACGAGAGCTCGACGACGCGGCGATTGAAGACCTCTTCGATCATGAGCGCGCCGACGCGGTGGAAGGTGACGGAGCCCGCGGTCAGCACGGCCTCGTCGGTGTGCATGAGGCCAAGCCCTTCGAACGCGGTGCCAGCGAGCTCGTTCTTCTGCAGCGTCACGCCGTCGGCGATTCGCGCGGTGGGAAGGCTCACGCTCAACAGCATGGTCGCGTACTCGGCGACCTTGCCGGTGGTGGGCTCGAAGCTGATGACGGTGGTGCCGGGCACCGCGTCCCACGTGCCCTGGCTGCCGAAGTCACCGCATTCTTCGATCGCGCTGGCCGAAGGAATGAGCTTCGGGTCGGAGGCGTACTTCGCCTTCGTCGCGGGCAAGTTGAACCGGTAGGTGCCGCAGTCGGGTTTGCAGCCGGTTGCGAGGAAGATGCCGACCATCAAGACGAGCCATCTCATCGGAGCCTGATGATGCCACGCCTCAGAACCCCGACTCGAACGCGTCGGGAATGATCTCGACCCGGCCCTTGCGCCCCTTGCCCACCACGCTCGCGACGTCGAACTGAATGGCGCGGTCCATCAGGCGTTGGCGTTGCAGATACTGGAGCGCCGCCAGCACCACCCGCCGCTGCTTTCCCCGCCCGACCGTCAGCGATGGATCGCCCCAGACATCGGTCGCGCGCATGCGCACCTCGATGAAGGCGAGCGCCTGGCCCTTCTCGGCGACGATGTCGACCTCTCCGCGGCGTGAGAGCACGTTGCGGTCGCGTACGGTCCACCCCTCGCGTTCGTAGTGTTCGACGACCAGCGCCTCGGCCTCGTCACCCACCTGCCGCTTCGTCTTCGTCTCCATGTCGTGGGTATCGCACGCCGGTCTGACATCGAAATCGGTTGAGCCGGTGCGAGTTGGTCGATTTGAACTCGTCATGGCCAAACGCCCGACTTCGACCGAACCCCACCGGGTCGTCTGCCGGACACGCGCGAACGGACTGTCGCGAGCCCTCGACGGGCGACTTCTCACGGCAGGCTTCGGCGGCCAGCAGGTGTCGCTCTGGAACGCCTCCGATGGCGCCAGGATCGGCAGCTTCGGCACCGACACTGGCGTCGTGTGCTGGTTGGCCGCGCAGTCGAGCCGCGGAGAGGTCGCGGCAGGCTTCGGTGATCTCTCGCTGCGGCTGTGGAACCCGGCCACGAACCGTCAGCGAACGCTCGGCACCACCGGAGGGATCATCGCCTCGCTCTCGTGGTCAGCCGATGGCCGCTGGCTCTTCACCGGGAATTGCGGCGACAACACCGTGCGCCTGTGGGACGTCGACACCGGAGCCATCGTCGCCTCCGCCACGACGCGGAAGAGCGCGACCTGGCAGGTGGCGATGTCGCCCGACGCCGCTCGTGCAGTCTCGGGCTCGGGAGACAAGGGCGTGCACGTGTGGGAGCCACGCACCGGAAAGTCGCTCGGCGTGCTCGAAGGCCACACCGGCAAGATCCTCTGGCTCTCGTTTCTTCCTGGTGGGCGCCGCGTCATCTCGGCCTCGCAGGACAAGAGCCTACGCCTCTGGGACCTCGAGACGATGAAGGAGCTCGTCGTGCTGGGTGGCCACACGAAGCAGGTGAGCTGCGTGGCCGTCTCTCCCGACGGCGCGCTCGCGGCGTCGTGCGCTTCGGACGGCACGGTTCGGTTCTGGAACACCACCTCGGGGGCGTGCGAACGAACCTTCTCGCACGCCGGCCTCATTCCTTCGGCGCTCGAGTTCTCTGCTGACGGGAAGGAGCTCTTCGTCGCGTGGGGCAATGAGGAGCTGTGTGGGTATGCGGTTCAGCCGCGGGCCTCGGACGTGAGCCGCGACGTCGACTCGTTGTTCAGCGCCGTCTGGAGCGATCCACGAAACGACGCTCCACGCGCCGTGCTGGCCGACGTGCTGAGCGGTCAGGGCGACCCGCGCGGAGAGTTCATCACCCTGCAGCTGAACCATGCTCGAGGCGAAGGAACGGTCGCGTCCCGCAAGCGAGAGCGTGAGCTGCTCGCGAAACACCAGACCTCGTGGGTGGGCCCCATCGCGCCCTCGATCGAATCGACCCACGCCACATTCGAACGGGGCTTCGTGGTCGAGTGCCGGTTGCGCATGGTGAAGGAGGCGAAGGCGCCCGTTCGTCACCCTGCGTGGTCGACCGTCGAGCGGTTCTCGATGTCACGCGGAGCTCCGGCCTCGCTCGCGAAGCACCTCGAGGGGCTCGGCGCCAAACGACAGAAGTGACCGCCACGGCGCACGACGACGCAATTTTCGATACCGTCGTGAGCGGCTCATGCGCACGCTCTTCATCTGCCTTCTGGTGGCGTCCTCTGGCTGTGTGAAGCGGGTCGTCAACGTTCCGAAGGAGTTCGGAACACCACCGGCTGGAACGCCCGAGAACGCGGTCGCGGTGAACTTCGACGCCGATCGGGACGGGCGGCAGTGGCAGATCCTCTCGGGCAACGAAGCGCCCTGCATGACGCCGTGCTCGTTGTGGCTCGACCCGACTCAGACGATTCACTTCCGCTCGTCGGCTGGCGAACACCTGTACCTCGACGATCTCGACTACCAACTCCAGGGCGCGAAGCACGGCGTCGTGATCGCCGAGGGCGCGAGCGATGGGCTCTTCGTGAACGGCGTGGTGTGGACGACCTTCGGCGGCATGGGTGTGGTGACGGCGATCACGCTCTCGGCGGTCGGCTGCAGCGACACGAGCCGGCGCGGAGGGCTGTGCACCGCTGGGCTGATCACCGCCGGGGTGTCGATTCCGTTGATGGTCTCGGCGATCTGGATGCTGGTGAGCTCGGGTCCCCAGGCGCACGTGTTTCCGGTGTTCCAGAGCAAGAGCGCACCGGTGAGCATGACGGTGACGCCCGCGGGAATCGTCGGGGCGTTCTGAGCGAGTGGTGCAGCGTCACTGAGGAAGCATCGACTCGAGGCGGACGAGGTGCGTCGACGTCGGCCACTTCGAACGAAACGCACTCAGGCGGGTGCGCGCGTCATCGCGGCGACCGAGCGAGAGCAGCGCCTCGATGGCGATGACCTCACGTTCTTGCGCGAGCGGTGAGTCAGGCCAGCTGGCGACGTGAGCCTCCACAGCGACGAGCGCCTGCGCGGGTCGGCCTGCACGCGCCGCGGCGATGGCGTCGTCGAGCGCGGTGAGCTCGGCGTCGGGAGATGGTGGCGGTGGGGGCGCGGGCTTCGTGTCGACGGGCGGAGGTGCGGGCGCAGGCCGGACGACGGCCGGTCGAACGACTGGAGGCGGAGGCGCCTTCGCAGGCTCGACGATCGCGGGCGCGATGGCGGGCTCCGGCTCTTTGGGAACGACTGGTGCGGTCGCAATGACCGGAGTCGGTGCAACGACGATCGGCGGCGCGGCGGGCTCTCTCAGCGTCACGGTCGCCACGACGGCACCGACTGAGATCACGCCTGCTGCCACGATCGCCTTCACCACTCCGCTCGTCGCGGCAACGGTCGCCGCCCCACCAGCAGGCGCCGCAGGAGCCGATGGCCCACCACCGCCACCGCCACCTTCACCACCTCCAGGAGGCAGATCGAACAGGAACGCCACGCGTGCGGTCAGCTTCTCGAGCTGCCGTTCCGACGGGCCGTCGAACTCGGTGCTCTCGAGCAATTCCTTGAGCGCCGGGTCAGCGCCTTCGTCCTGCAACCAGGGTCGCGTTTCGGTCGTCATGCGCTCACCTGCCTCTGCTGGTTCACGAACGCTTCGATGTGTTTGCGCGCCGCGTACAGCCGGGCGTACGCCGTCTGCACCGGAGCTCCGACCGTCTCGGCGACTTCCTGCATCGACAGCTGCTCCAGCTCGAACAACACGAACACCGCACGTTTGTCTTCGTCGAGCTCGTTCAGCGCCTCATCGAGCTTGAGCCGGGCCTGCCGCATGGCGATCTGCCGGGTGGCGGTCTCTCCGCTGTGCGAGCGCTCGGGCGCTTCGGCGAGGTCGGTCTCACGCTTCACGTGCGCCTTCTTGCGGAAGTCGGACGCGATGCGCAGGCAGATGCCGTACAGCCAGGTGTCGATGGAGGAGCGGCCTTCGAACTCCGGCAGCCGGCGGTGCACGACGACGAACACCTCTTGCGCGACGTCTTCGAGATCGGCCTCGCGCACGCCGAGCCGCTTCAAGGTGCGCCACACGAGCGGTGCCTTCGAGGTGTAGAGCGCGCGAAAGTCAGGCACCGGCCCGACGCTGGAGCGTTGAAGCTCCATCAGGGCACCTCGAGGAGCCGGAGCTGTTCGGCACGCTCGCCGGTGAAGCGCTCGAGCGGAAGCCACGCGGCCGAAGGAGCGCTCTGCGAGACGACACACCGCGCCGCCGATTCTGGCGTCTCGTCTCCCGGGCAGAGGGACGTCACCCACGCGGCTTCGAGCGCAACGCGAACCTTCTGCTGCAGCGCGGTCAGCATGCGGTCCTCGAAGCCGACCGCGTCGACGACGACCGCGACGTGCGGCGTCAACTTCGCCGGAGCGTGCGTCGCCTGGTGCTCGAGATCTTCGGTGTTCGCCTCGTCCTTCACCTGCACCGAGAGCGGCGCCGTGGTGGCGGGCAACGCGAGAGCGAGCGTCAACACACCCGCGTTCCGCGTCTTCACGTGCGTTGCCGGGTAGTCGAAGCGCCTCGCCACAGGGCGCGTCTTGTACACCGTCTTCGTCACCTGACGCGTCGCGGGGCGCGTCTTCATCACCGTCTCCATTCGGTACTCGGTGCGGTAGCGCGTCACGGTGCGGTAGCCGGTGCAGGTCTGATAGCGCGTGCCCGAGCCACAGCTGTACGTGTAGCTCTCGTTCTCCGTGTACATGCGCTGGTAGGGGCGGTTCTCGGTCGCGCTGTACGTCTCGGTGTAGTTCTCGGTGACGGTCTCGGTCGTCGGGTACGTCTCGGACTCGGTCCACTCGACGAAGGCGTTGATGGGCTCGGCGCTGCGCTCGCTCTCGATGGAGCCGTTCACCTGGACGGGAATCGCACCAGCCGCCTTCGCTTCGTACCAGGGAGATCGCTGAAGGCCCTGAATGAGCGCCCGTTCGAGCGCAGGCTGCAGCTGCGGGCGAGCCTTCAAGGCGTCGACCCGAAGCGCGATGGACGAACGGCGCTCCGGCATGGGCGGAACCGGTGTCGCCGAGGCTTTGAAATGAACGCAGTAGCCCGCCATGAATCGGGCGAGCCACGGCGTGCGCGCGAGCGGAGAGAGCACGGCGCAGCGACGCGCTCCCACCGACCGAATCTCCTTCTCCAGGTCCGACAGGAGCGACTCCAGGTGCGCGCGCTCGAGAGCCGGCTTCACGGTCGACAGCCGAGCTTCCGACTCCAGCGCCTGCCCGAGCGCCAACGGCTCACGAATGAAAGGAGCGACTGCGTTCGCGAGGGCCTCACGCTCGATCGTCACGCGCGTGGCGTGGCCTGCACCAGCATCACTGAAGGTCTGCGCATCAGCGAGCGCGGTCGCCGCGACGATCCACCGGCCTGAAGTGCGTGCCGCGGCCGCCTCGGACAACGCGCGATCGATCAACGTCGAGAGCGCCCTGTTCCGGCCATCACGTGCGCGGGCATCGTCACCTTCAGCGAGCGCAGCCTCGAACGAAGACAGCGCCCCCCGCGCATCACCGGCTTCGAGCGCAGCTTCACCCTTCACGACGTGCCGTGACGCACACGAAGCCAGGAGGAGAAGCGCAGCGACGCGAAGCACGGGCGTTGGCTATCACCACTGGCACTTCGTGCGCAGCGATGGCATCGATTGGTCGTGCTCGCGTTCGTCGTCGTCACCCTGCTCCACCAGGCTCCGGCTGAGGGCTGGCGAATCACGTGGCGTGCGCCCGAGGGCTGTTCGGCGGCAGAGGTTCACACCCGTGCCGTCGAGGTGCGACTAGGCCGGCCCGTCTTCGTGGAGCCCGCGAGCCGGTTCGTCGAGGGCGTCGTGTCGCGCACCGAGAGTGGCTGGCTGGTGAAGCTCGTGGTGACCGACGCCTCGGGTTCTCCGCTCGGGCAGCGTGAAGTGACGTCAGCCGATTCGGCGTGTTCTTCGGTCGACGGTCGCGTGGCGCTGGTGTTGTCGTTGTTGATCGACCCGTCCTCGCGATTGGGCGGGAGCATCGTCGCGACGCCCGCGCCAACGCCGCTGCTGCCGAAGCCGACGGGAGTCGCGCCCGATGCGCTGCCGGATCAAGATCGCGTGCGCCTCGAGGTCGAGAGCAATGATTCGTCGATTCGAGTCGTGGAGCTGAGGACTGGAACGAGCTGGAAGGGAACGATCGACGTCTGTGGTGTGCCGTGCGGTGCCCTCGTACTCCGGACAGCGAGGCTGCTGGTGACCGGACCCGACGTGCTGCCAGCAGAGTTCGGCCTTGGTCCGTCGCGCGCAACCGCGAACATCACGGTGAAAGCCTCGAGCTTGTCGCGTCAGGTGTGGAGCATCATCTCGCTCACCTTCGCAACCACGCTGGTGGGCTTGAGCGTCGTCGGCTTCGCGCTGTCTTCGAATTCATCGACCGGCGTCGCGTTGTCGGCAACCTCAGGCATCACCGGGCTCGCGCTCGGCATTCTTGGCGGCGTGGGACTCTCGCAGGGCCCGACGCTCGTGACCGTGCAGTGAGGTCTATGTTCGGGCGACATGCGCCCTGACGAGATCTCTGCCGCCACGACGTTCATCGCCAACCAGTCACTCACGGGCAACGTCGAACGCGTGGCAGTGATGACGCCGCAAGGTTCGCATGAGGGCCAACTCGCGCGCGTCTCACTCGGCGCCTCGTTCTCGCTCGCGTTCGTCGGCCCCAGCGGCATTCCGGGCATGGACGACGTCGTGATCGACCTGAAAGACGCGACCGCCATCGCCGTGTTGCTCGCCGATCGAACGAAAAGGACCTTCGGGAACGATCCGAAGCAGCAGTTCCTCGCGCTGCAGGATCGTGTCGGTGCGCTGTACGACGCGAAACGATTCACCGAGGCGCTACCCGTCGCGGACGAAATGGTGGAGCTCGCACGCGGGCCGCTGGCTGGCTCGATCTCGTACCTGGCAGGCGCGCTCGCCAACCGGGCGGAGCTCCAACGGCTCCTGCAACTGCCCCTCGAAGCGGCGGCGTCACTTCGGGAAGTCGTGCCGTTGATGCAGCAGGCCTTCGGCGCGAATCACCCGAACACGAGGCAGACGCTCCGCAACCTCGGCAACGCGCTCGCCGATGCAGCGGAGTTCGAGGAAGCGCTCGTCGTGTTCCGCGATCTGCTCGAACGCACCGAGCGCGCGGCTCCAAAGACGATGGAGCACGCAAGTGACCTCGCAGGCGTCGCAGCGATCGGCGCGCGGGTCGGTTCAGCGCACTTCAGAGAGTCCGAACGAATGTTCCGTGCAGCGATCGCCAATGCATCGGGCGTCGACGGAGCAGGTCTCTCCGTTGCGAGGTGGTGGAGAATGCTGGGCGACCTCAACGAGCGTGCAGGCTGGTCCGACGCGAAGACCTGCTACGCGATGGCGCACGCGCGTTTCTCCGCGGAACTCGGACCAACGCACGCCGTGACGCTCGAGGTGAAGGCCCTGGCCGACTGATTCACTTCAGCCGACGGGCGAACAACAGCTCGTGCCGCTTGCGTGCGGCTTCGGAGATCGCCTTCGGGTCGGTGAAGAGCGCGTCGTCGAGCGCGTGCTGGCAGTGACACGGCGTTCCGATGAGCTTCGCCACCGAGGGCAGCGCCGCGCGAACGAGTGACATCGCGGCCGCCGTCGCCTTCACCATGTTGCCGCGAATCTCCTGCAGCAGTGCCTCGCGCCCACCATCGTGCGGACGCCAACAGTCGTAGTCGGTGGGCAGGCTGATGGCCGCGTAACAAAGCTCTGCTTCACGGGCGAGCTTGGCCTCAGGCAGCGCCGTCATGCCGATCAGATCGGCGCCCCACGCGCGATGCAGGTCGCTCTCGGCGCGCGTCGAGAACGCAGGCCCTTCCATCACGACGTACGTGCCGCGCGGATGAACGGTCGTGCCCGTCAACGTCGAGGCAGCCGTCTTCAGCACCGTGCGAACGCTCTCGCAGAACGGCTGCGCGAACTCGACGTGCACCGCGACGTCATCGAAGAACGTGCCGATGCGGCGATTGGTGCGATCGATGAGCTGGTCGGGCAACAGCAGCTCTCCGGGGTGCACTTCCTCACGAAGACTTCCCACCGCCGTCGTCGCGAGCACGTGCGTGACACCGAGCTTCTTCAGGGCCCAGATGTTCGCGCGGTAGTTCACGGCCGAAGGAGGCGTGGTGTGCCCGACGCCGTGCCGCGGCAGCAACGCCACGTCGATGCCTTCGACCTTCGTGATCGCGATGGGCGCAGAAGGCGCTCCATACGGAGTCTCGACGCTGGTGGTGGTGCCGCCGAGTGCGCCGAGCGCCTGGCCAAGTGCAGTGCCGCCGATGATGCCGATCATGGTGTCTCCTCAGTACGTCAGCAGCGCTTCGACACGACCTTCGAGCTTCTTTCGCCCCTCGAGGAACGCGAGCTCGACCACGAAACACGAGCCGAGCACTTCTGCGCCGGCGTCTCTCACCAGGTGCGCCGCCGCGGCCGCCGTTCCACCGGTGGCGAGCAGATCGTCGACGATGAGCACGCGATCGCCGGCCGCCATCGTGTTCGCGTGCATCTCGAGCACTCCCTCTCCGTACTCGAGGGCGTACGATCGCTGCAGCGTCTTGTGCGGCAGCTTGCCTGCCTTGCGCACGAGCGACATGCCGATGCCGAGCGACAGCGCCATCGGAGCGCCGAAGATGAAGCCACGAGACTCGATCGCCGCGATGCGCGTCAGCCCTGCGCCCTTCCCCGGCGCCACCAGTTCGTCGATGAGGCCCTTGAAGAGCGCCGGTTCTTCCAACACTGGCGTGATGTCGCGAAAGAGAATGCCCTTCCGGGGGAAATCGGGGACGTCACGAATGCGATCTCTCAGACGGTTGATGACGGTCATGGGCACCTTTCGTGTCGAGAAGCGCGCGGACTGTAGCGCGGCTGAGTGGGCTATGAGGCCCGCATGTCGTCCGACATCTCAGACGAGGCGCTGCGCGAGCAGTTGGTTCAGTCGAGCCGGCTGCTCTACGAGCGTGGGTTGATCGCCGGCTTCGATGGCAACTCGTCGGTCCGAACGGAGCGCGGCACCGTGCTCGTGACTCCGGCTGGCGTGCACAAAGGGCTGATGAACCCGCGCGACGTGGTCGAGCTCGACCTGCAGACCGGCGCTCCTGTCGCGGGCGGGCAGCCGACGAGCGAGCTGAGCATGCACCTCGCGGTGCTGAAGCAACGCAGCGACGTCATCGCAGTGGTGCACTCGCATGCACCGACCGCGGTCGCGATGTCGCTGCTGCCCCACATTTCGATCAACGGCGTGCTGCCCGAGCTCGTGATTGCGCTCGGCGACGTGCAGACCGTTCCGTACGCGCGGCCCGGGACCGAGGCGCTTGCCCAACGTGTCGCGAGAGCCCTCGAGCACTCGAACGCCGTCATCATCGAGCGGCACGGAACGGTGGCCGTGGGGCGAACCATCAGTGAAGCGCTCGCGAGAACCGAGATGATCGAGCACGCAGCTCGCGTCTTGATGACGGCGCACACGGTGCAGGCTCCGGAACGACTCGACGACGCCGAGCTGCGAGCGCTGAGACGGGAGTGACCATGGAGATGATCGAGCCCGTGGAGTGGCGTGGCACCGCGACGAGCGGCACCTTGTGGATGATCGACCAGGCCGCGCTCCCGCAGACCGAGCGGTGGATCGAGTGCCGGACCTCGACCGAGGTCGCCGCGCGCATTCGCGACATGACCGTACGTGGAGCGCCCGCCATTGGCATCGCCGCTGCGTACGGCTCGGTGCTCGCGTCCCGTGAGCCGAAGCCGACCGACGGCCTCGATGCCCTCGCGGCCAGCCGACCCACGGCCGTGAATCTGTTCTGGGCGGTCGAGGCGATGCGTCCCCTCCTCTCGTCGGGCCCCGAGCGCTGTCTCGAGCAGGCGCGAGCGATTCACCGCTCCGACGTCGAGAACAACCGCCGCATGGGCGCGACCGGCGCCGAACGCCTGCGCGATGGAATGAACGTGCTCACGCACTGCAACGCGGGCCCGCTCGCGACGGGCGGCTACGGCACCGCGCTCGGCGTGATCTTCGCGGCCATCGAGCAGGGCAAACGAATTCACGTGTGGGTCGACGAGACGAGACCGAGGCTCCAGGGCGCGCGACTCACCGCCTGGGAACTCACCCGCGCGAAGGTTCCCTGCACGCTCATCTGCGACAACATGTCGGCGTCGTTGATGCGGGCGGGCCGAATCGACGCCTGCGTCACCGGCGCCGATCGCATCACCCGCACTGGAGACACCGCGAACAAGATCGGCACCTACGGCGTGGCGGTGCTCGCGAAGCACCACGGCCTGCCCTTCTACGTGGCGGCGCCGCGGTCGACGTTCGATCTCTCGCTGAGCGACGGCGCGGCGATTCCGATCGAAGAGCGCGCGACCTCGGAGGTGACGGACGACCGAGCAGGCCGGCTCGCCGCCGAAGGCATCACTGCGTACAACCCGTCGTTCGACGTCACGCCTGCCGCGCTCATCAGCGCGATCTTCACCGAGCGGGGTGCGATCGACCCGGTGACCGCCGAACGCGTGAGCGCCGTGCTCGAATCGTGATGAAGCGGCGCGGACGGGTCGTTACAGCCACGGGCCATGCACGCCCTGCTGCTCCTCGCCGTCCTCGCCCAGACCCCGTCGGCTGAGCCTCCGCGACGACTGTTCGACTCCTTCACCGCCGACTTCGAGATCGGCGCGACGTACCTGTTCCAGAATGACGGCCGGTACGGCGTCAACGGCTCCACGTACACCGCGGCCGAGGTCGGCCAGCAGCGCAACCTCGCGGTGGGCACCCGTCTGGCGCTCGAAGCACAGCTCGGCCGGCACACGCTCATCGCCACCTGGGCGCCGCTCGATCTCACCACGCGCACGACGCTCACGCGCGATTTCACCTTCCAGACGACGACGTTCGCGAGCGGAACCGTCGTCGATCACCGCTACCTCTTCGACGGCTACCGGCTCAGCTACCTCTTCGGCATCGTGCGGGTGCCGCGCTTCTCTCTGGGCGCGGGCGCTTCGGTGCAGGTGCGCAACGCCTCGGTCGAGTTCAGAACGGTCGATGCCAGTCCTGCGCTCTTCGCGGTGGAGCGAGACATCGGCGTCGTCGGCGCCGTGAAGCTGCGCGCGCGTTTCGACGGCGGCCTCATCTACGCCCAGGCTGACGTGGACTTCTTCAACACCTTCGGCGCGGGCCTGAAGGCGGGCATTCACGACGTCGCGCTCACCATGGGCATTCCCGTGGTGTCGGGCCTCGACTTCTTCCTGCGGCTGCGACTCGTCGGCGGCGGAGCCGAGGTGCCCTCACGCGACATCTACAACTGGGGCAACTTCGGCAGCGCGCTCGTCGGCCTTCGCGTCGACGTGCCTGCGCTCTGGCAATCGAATCAGCGCTTCTGAATGTGAATGTGCGGGCCGCTCCACACGGCCTGCCCGGGCGGACGGCGGCGCTCGTCGAGCACCTGGTAGCCGTGCGCTCGCGCGTCACGCATGAAGGCGTTGAGCCGCGCCGACGAGACGCCGCGGGTGCGAACGTCGATCGCCCGGCCACGACCATGGAGCGAGCCGCGGTTGTGCCGGCCACCCGTCGTCGAGGTCACCGTGAGCCCGTGCTTCTTCGCCAACCGAACCATCGCCTTGTAGGGCAGCTCACCGCGGGCCCTGGTCGTCGTCGCCCGGCGGGTCGCGGTGGTGCGCGTCGTTCGCGTGCTTCGCTGAGTCGTTCCAGTGCGCTGAGGCATGTCGGATTCTCTGTGACGCGCCGCCCGCGAATTTCGTCAGAAACGTTAAGGTTCTTTCAGTTCATGACGACCCCGAATGATCTGGCCCTCTTCCGAAGCTCGTTGCTGACCGCTCCGAGAGCACCCATCGACGCGCACGCCTGCCCCGCCCCCGTTCGAAAGGCCGTCGCCCAGTTCGAAGACGCGGTCGAGCGCGAGGTGCGGCAACTGCTCGTGGGCGGAAAACCGTTCTACGAGGTGCTCGTCACGTTTCAGTTCGACGACGGTGACGACGAGCTCGAGCCCTCGGAGTTCGTGAGCGGACTCATCGTCGACGCCAACGGCCGCGAGCTGGTCGATCTCGACTTCGAGGAGCGGCTGGCGACCTTCCTGCCCTCGCCCGAAGAGGAGGCGCGCAACCAGAAGCTCGCCACGTTCCTCGAAGGGCACTTCACGAAGGCGGCGCTGGCGAGCAACGCGCTGGAGAAGAGCGTCGTGCCGATGCCGAAGGCGATCGAAGAGCTCGTCGACGGCAAGCCCGACACGGCGAAGGTGTTCCGCTTCGAGTTCGATGGGCGAACGTACTTCGCCAAGCATTACCCGCCGCGCGAGGTGCTCATCTACGACGCGAAGCACCGGCCGCTGGGCGGAAACCCCGAGGTGGGGGTCGACGTATTCGATGTCGCTGAGGTGGAAATGACGAGCCCCCTCGCGCCGCAGCCGGCCCCTGCTTCTGCAGCCAAGGGCAACGACGCGTTCGAAGGGGCTCGAAAGCCGAAGGTCGTCTTCTGATCAGACCCAGGTGTCGGGAATGAGGCTCGACTTCAGCTCGGCGAAGTCGCGCAGAATCGGTGCGAGCTTCGTCGCGGCATCGCCGGCGTTCGGAGTCGCGGCCAGCTTCGTCTCGAACTCACGAATCGACGCCAACGCCTGCGCGCGGTTCATGGTCTTGAAGTTCGGCGCGGCGAGCCCGAGCGCTTCGTAGCCCGCGCTGATCTTCGTTCCGTACGTCTCCTGGAACCGTGCCGACACCGGGCCGTGGAAGATGAGCCGAATCGTCTGATCTCGCTGCGCCTCGAGCGACTTGCGCTCCGCTGGCGTCGTGTCGGGGTGCTGAATGAGCCGCTGGGTCGCGTTGTAGTAGTCGCGCACCGGGCCACGCTGCGTGTCGGGAATCGGGCCGCCTTCCCACGCGTCTTTGAAGCCCTGCTCGAGCGAGGCGCGGCGCTCCTTCAGCTCGTCGACCGTCGCGCGGGGCTTGCCGTCGTCGAAGCCGCGCGTGCGAGTCCACACCGTCACGTTCTCGCCCTTGCGCATGCCCTGGAAGATCTCGCGCTTGATGCCGTCGCCGCTGCCGCGCGTGGCCGCTTCCCACGCCTTCTGGTGGGCCGTCGCGCCCGATGCCGCGCCGGGCGAGCTGCCGTCGTACGCGACGATCGTCTTCACGCCCGGGAACATGGCCGTGTACTTCTCCATCATGTTCTGGCCGCCCGAGTAGCAGCCGGCGATCAAGAGATCTTCGACCGACTTCGCGCCGCGCGGCATGGCTTCGGCGAGCGCTCCGACCGTGGGCCAATCGAGCCGGCCGTTGTTCTCGCCGTACACGCCCGAGCCGACGTGGTGACCCGAGAGCACGAGCCGTGACGGAGCCTGTCCGCCCTTCTCCGCCACCGCCCACTGCTGCGCGATCTGCGCGAGCTCGTCGCGCGAGTCGTGGCCTGCGTTCACCAGCACGTCGGCGATCTTCTTCGTCTGCTCACCGGGCAACCCGAGGGTGAGCGCGAACGACATGGCGCCTTCCTGCGTCGTGAGATCGTGCGTCGCGAGCTGGCCCGCCGCGTTCTTCGTGGTGATCGTGTCGTCCTTCTTCAAGTCCTGCAGCACGGTGACGTTGGTGCCGCGGGCCTTGAGCGCGTCCGACTCCTGCGTCGAGCGGTGCGCGTCGGAGTTGTTCATCGCGACGAAGAGCACCTTGTCGTTCGACTTCGGCGCCCAGCCCGTGTTCGCAGGCGTCGTCGTCGGCGTCGCAGGCGTCTGCGGGGTCTCCTGACGGTTCGTGGTCGAAGGAACGACGGGAGTCGTGGGGCGAGTGACGCGATCGGGCATGTGACCTCCAACAGCGGGAACCGGGAATGGCAGCCTCTCCCACGATTCGACCAGGGGCAACAAGCCCCCCGCGCGCGTCACAGCGCCGAGACGCTCAGCACGTCGAGCTGCAGGAACTGGCCGTCGAACGCAGCGGGCGCCGGCGCGACCTCGGGAGCGACCAGCGGCACGCCACCATCGTCGCGGTTGCGAATCTGCGAGCGCCGCCCATCGACCGAGCTCGCGAACAACACCACCGTCGCGCCCGCACGCACCTGCACGGTGAACGTCGTGTCGACGGCATGGCAGACGTACTCACCGCTCGCGCCAGCGTTCAGGTACCAGTGCGCAGGCGGGAAGCTCACCTCGAGGCGGTAGACGTTCCACGGGTCGCTCGTCGAGGGGTTCGCTTCGGCACCGCGAACGACGAATGGAGCGACCGTCATGCCCCCGACGTAGCCACGCGTCTCCACCACGCCGCGCACGCGAACCCGAACGTCGTAGAGCCGGCCCGGAACCCCGAGCAGCTTTCGCGACTGCGTAACGTCAGGGCCCGTCATGCAGATGAAATCGGGAAAGTCGGGGTCGAGCGTCAGACACGGCAGCTCCCACCGCAGCCCATCGAGGCTCGCAGCGATCTCGACGCAGCCACCGTCGACGTCGGCGAAGCCCGCCGCGCACCGCTCGATCACGCCGGCATCGAGCGGAGCGAAGCTGACGAGCTCGGTGCGCCCGCAGCCCATCAGCAGAAGACAGCCGACCAGCGTTCGCGTCAGTTGATGCCACCGCCGCACGAGCACACCGAGCGGTTGCACGTCTGGTTGGGGCCACAGCCGCCGCAGTCACTCTTGCAGGTGCACGAGCACGTCGCGGGGTCAGCCTGGTACGCCTGGCCGCAGTTCAGGGCCGCCGTGTCACAGACACAACCGCACTGGCCGTTGGAGTTCGCGAAGCGGAAGCCCGCCGGGCAGGTGAACATCTGCCGGCAGTCGCACGAGCAGCTCGTCGTGTTGCACTGCTGGAACGAGGAGCAGGTGCCGCCACAGTCGGCGGTGCAGACGAAGTCGCAGACCTGCGGGTTGGTGTTGCAGATGGTGCCGGGCGGCCCGTTGCCACCGCAGTCCTGCGGGCACTCGCAGACGCCGTTGGTGCGATTGCAGGCCAGGCGGCCGCGACAGAAGTCGGGCTGCGTTGGGTCGTAGTTGGGGTCGTTCACGCAGGGCGGCGGGTTGCCTCCCGGCTGCGGCGTCACGTCGATCCAGTAGCGGTACGAGACGGCCGCTCGGTTCATCGCGCCAGCGGGCCGGCACGCGCCGAAGAACGAGATGGTGCGGTTGATGCCGTCGAAGTCGAAGCCGTTCATGCGGCTGCGCGGCAGATCGTTCGGGTTGCACTGCGCCATGTCGACGACGTTGGCCATGGCCACCTTCACCGACGCGCCGATGGGCGGCTTCTGCATGCGGTAACCGGCCGCGGCGATCGCGCTCGTCACGATGTTCGGCACCGAGACGGCGATCGACGGGTACTGAGAACAGTCGGCGGCCGTGTTGGGCAGGCGCGGGTTGCAGAGGTCGCCGCGCACGCCGCCCGTCGCCGAGATCACCTGGCCGTGTTTGTTGTTGTTCGGCTCGGCGTTGCAGGTGCTCCCCTGCGGGCAGACGATGCCGTGCACGACGATGCGGCCGCCCGTTCGGTTCGTGTACGTGTTGCCGCTCGCCGTCACGGTCGCGTTCGCAGTCGTGAAGAACGTCGTGTACTGCGCCGCCGTGAGCGCCGACTGATCGTCTGCGTCGCCCAACAAGACGATCACCAACTGCGCTCCGTCACGAAGCTTGCCTGCCTGCTCCATCACCGAGGAGGGCGTGATCTGTTGAACCGCGCGCGCCGCAGACTCGAGGCTGCGTTCAGGGCTCGTGCCTCCGGTGCCGACCCAACAGCCGCCGCTCGAGCCGCCCGTGTTGCAGGCCGGCCCCATCGTCGCGGGCGGAGTGGGCATCACGGTGTTGCAGCGCATGTTGTTGCAGGTGCTGTTCTGTGTGAGCCACGCGCGGAACTGATCGACGTTGCGGGTGAAGCCGCGGAGCGCGTTGTTGTTGTTGTTCGTCGCGGTGCCACCGTTGAAATACGAGGTGGTGACCATCGCGAGGCGCCAGTCGAGCGACGAGTTCGACAGCTGCGCCGTCATCTGGGTGGCCGTGGCCGCGAGCGCGCCCTGTGACGACGCCATCGAACACGAGTCGTCGACCACGAAGAGGAAGTCGACCTTCGCGTTGCCCGGCGTGAAGACCTCGCACTGAGAGGCATTGTCGTCGCCGAACTGCGCGATGGCCGAGCCGCCAGCCGTGTCCGACATCGTGAAGAGCGGAGCTCCCGAGAAGTTCGCGATCGGCGTCAACGCCGCCATCACGACCACGGCCGCGTTCGTCCGGTGGAGCACCTGCAGCTGCATGCGGAACGGCCCCATGCCGGTGCCGGAGCCCACGAGCGAGCCGCCATTCATGCCCACCAGCGCGTTGGCGATCGCGTTCGCGCGCGTCTTCACGTCGGTGGTGCCGGCCATGTCGTAGAAGGCCTGCGCCGCAGGAATGTTGTCCCACGCGGTGAATTGCTGCGTGGTGACGTTGGTGATCGCGCCGACGCCGTTGAAGACGGGGCGCAGCTGAATCTCGTCGGCGATGGGGTTCACCGCACCGCCGCGTGCAGCCTCGCGCCACACCACGAAGGCCACCTGGTTCGTCGGGTCGAACCCCATCAAACCGCGCCGCTGCCCCATCACCACGATGGGGCTGAGCTCGGTGAACGACGCTGGCAGTCCCAGCTGCAGATCGGGGTCGGCTTCGGAGCGGAACAACACCGGCCGCAGGTTGGTGCGCGTGCAGGCCTGACCGGCGGGGCCCATGCCGTCGGTCATGTCGTTCGGGTTGAGCTCGCCCGGGTCGACGCGGCCGTTCTGGTTCGTGTCTTCGGCGCCGTCGTCGATGCCGTCACCGTCGGTGTCGCGGTTGGTCGGGTTCGTGGTGGTCGAGGGGTCGGCGTCGACCGGAACGTTCATGCAGTTCGTCGCGTCGGCGATCAGCGCCGTGGTGAGCCCACTCTCGACGCCGTCGGTGACGCCGTCGCCATCGGAGTCACGCTTGCGCGGATCGGTCTCGCCCATGTCGACGACGCCGTTCGCGTTGAGATCCTCACCGCGCACCATGCCGCCATCGCCACGCGCGGCCGACGGCCCATCGAGCAAGCCATCGCAGTCGGTGTCGATGCGCAGCGGGTTGGTCTCGCCTGCGTCGAAGAAACCGTTCTTGTTCGTGTCCTCCACGCCGTCGCTGATGCCGTCGCCATCGGTGTCGGCGCGCATCGGGTCGGTCTCTCCGGGGTCGACCATGCCGTTGCGGTTCTTGTCTTCGATGGTGTTCGGCAGGCCGTCGTTGTCGGCGTCGGGGTTGTTGGCCGGGCCACAGTCACCCGCCATGTTGGGGTTGGTCTCTCCCGTGTCGACCATGCCGTTCTGGTTGAAGTCTTCGGAGCCGTCGAGGCAGGTGTCGCCATCGGAGTCGCGGTTGGTCGGGTTGGTGCGAGTCACCGTCAGCTCGATGCCATCGGCGATGCGATCCATGTCGGTGTCGCGCGCGCGCGGGTCGGTCTCTCCGGAGTCGACCATGCCGTTCTTGTTCGCGTCTTCGGTGCCATCGGCCAGGGTGTCCTGGTCGGTGTCGGTGGTCGTGGGGTCGGTCTCGGTCGGCTCCGTGCGGCCGTTGTGGTTCACGTCTTCGGCCCCGTCGGACAGCCCGTCACCGTCGGTGTCTGCGACGGTCGGCAGGGTGCGCGAACCGGGATCTGCGTCGCCCATGAAGCTGCAACGCGCCTCGACCGACATCATCTTGCCGACCTCGACGCCATCGAGAATGCCGTCGCCATCGGTGTCGGGGGTGCTCGGGCTCGTGCGGGCGCCGCCAGCGTAGAGGTTGCCGAACTCTTCTGCGTCGGTCAGGCCGTCACAGTCGGAGTCGCGTTGATCATTTCGAGGGTCGTTCGGGTCGACCATGGGCCCCGCGTCGGCATCGCCGCCAGCAGCCCCTGCGCCACCGCCGCCATCACCGCCACCCGTGCCCGAGCTTCCACCTGCTTCGCCTCCCGCTCCGCCGTCACCGACGACTGGCGGTTTCGTGCCGCAATTGCACGCGGACACGAGCAAAGCGGTCGCGAGGACCTTGATGAAAAACGATGAGCGCATGAGTGCTTTCCGCCTCGGAACGAAGTCGGCCGAACAGAGACCCGAGTATACGCAGCGTGACCACGAAGGGGACTTTTGGACCCCTACCCCGGACTACATGAGGCGCTGATCAGCCGTGCTGACGCCGATCGCGCGCCTTGTTGACGAGCGTTTTGTACACGCCGAGGTGGGGAGGCACGGTCTCGACCATCGCCTCGGGGTGCCACTGCACGCCGACCACGAACGAGCCATCCTTCGACTCGATGCCTTCGACCACGCCATCGGGCGCGACCGCCGAGGCCTGGAGCCCGTTGCCCACCGTCTTCACCGCCTGATGATGGGTCGAGTTCACCATGAGCTGCCCTTTGCCCACGCACTCGGCGAGCACCGAACCTTCACGCACTTCGACAGGGTGCAGCGGCTGAGAACGATCGTGGTTTTGCTGATGCGATGCCGCCGTTGGCAGCTCGAGCTTCAGGTCCTGCACGAGCGTTCCACCGTAGGCGACGTTGATGAGCTGCATGCCGCCGCAGATGCCCAGCACGGGAATGCGCCGCTGCAACGCCGCCTTCAGCACCGCCATCTCGAAGGTCGTGCGCGCCGGCTTCGTCGGGCCCATGCCTTCGCGCGCGGTCTCGCCATAGAGCTCGGGCGGAACGTCGAAGGCGCCACCCGAGATGACGAGCCCCGAGACGCGATCGAGGTACGCGTCGATCACCATCGAGTCGTCCGAGTACGGCAGCAGAAACGGCAGGCCACCGGCCCGCAGCACCGCGTCGGCGTAGGTGGTCTTGAGCTCGTAGCGCGGGGTCGGCGTGTCAGGCGTGGGCGCGGTGAGATCCGGCGTGATGGCGATGTTCGGCCGACGCGGATGGTGATGGCCGTGGGGGGACTTCATGGGGGACAGAATGCACGGCCCCGCCCGTCTGCGCGAGAAAGCCGCTCCGTTCAGGCAGCGAAGAACGCGTCTCTGAGCGCCCTCGCCTGCGCCACCACGTCAGGCGCGTCGAGCAGATTGCCCGCGACCGCGGCGCAGTGCGCCCCTGCTTTAGCGACCTGCCCGATGGTCTCGAGGGTGATGCCCGCGATACCCACGACCGGGAGCGGGCTCTTCGTCGCGATCGCCCGAAAGCCCTCGAGCCCCAGCGAAGCCGCGTTCACCTGCTTCGTCGAGGTCGTGAAGATGGGGCCGAGGCCCACGTGATCGGCGCCTTCGCCAGCGGCGCGCTCGATGTCGGCGAGATTGCGGGTGGTCGCTCCGATGAGCGCGGCCGGGCCCAGCAGCCGCCTGGCGACCGACACGGGCAGATCGTTGGCGCCCAGATGCACCCCGGCTGCCTGCCCGACCAGACAGAGATCGACCCGGTCGTTCACGATGACGGGAACGGCTCCCGCGAGCGCCACGACCTCGCGAATCCACTCCAGCGCGAGGCGGTCGGGGGTCTTCTCGAGGCGCAGCTGAATGACCGCCGCCCCACCCTCGAGGGCCCACAAGGCCTTCGTCGGCACCGGCACCTCTGGCCGCAGCCCGTCGTCGATCAGCCCGTACAACCCGCGCGGGAGCTTGAGCGCCATGGCCGCTTCCTATAGACGCCGCGACCATGAGCGAGAAGACCGAGCTGGATCCCCGCTACCTCGATAAGCGCACCGTCGCGCGCTACATCAACCAGGGCCTCGTCGACGAGAAGGCCTACGAGAAGCACGTGAAGACGCTGGCCGACGTCGCCGAGAAGGCCACGCGCGTCGAGACCGTCTCCGAAGACGACCCGATCGACGAAGAGGAGTGAGCTCGATGACCGAGCGTCGTGGTGAGACGTTCGTGATGGAGAGCGACGCCGGCACGGTGTCGTTCAGCACGTTCGTGCTGGGCCTCGCGTCGTCGGCGTTGATTCACCTGGGCGAAGCGCCGAACCCCGAAACGGGCGGCGCGGCCGTCAACCTCGTGCTGGCGCGCCAGTCGCTCGACCTGCTCGAGCTGCTGCGCAACAAGACGGCTGGCAACCTCACGATCGAAGAGGAGCAGCTCTTCAAGACGCTGCTGACCGATCTGCGGCTGCGCTACGTGCAGAAGCAACAAGGGAAGTAACTCGTGCTGCCCACTCCGCTCCGCTACGCGACCCTCGCCACGGTGGCCCTGGGTGCGATCGTCTCGTTCGGGTCGATTCAGGGCATGCGGCTCGCGTTCGTCGCCGAAGAGATCGACGTGTCGGCCGGCGAGACGCCCTTCTTCAACAAACTCACGCCCAACCCCGAGGCCTACGCAGCTGCCCAGCGGGCCCAGGGCGTCGCCATTCGCAACAGCATCGAGAGCATGCGCTGGCCCCGCATCGCCGTGCTCTTCGGCCTCTCGGCGGCGACGGCGCTGGTGTTCGTCTCCGCCCTTCGCCTGCGCTGGCCGTCGGGCATTCAGCGCAGCGGGCTGGCGATGCTGCTCTCCCGCGCTGCCGTCGGCGCTGCCGTCTTCCGCACCCTCGATGGCGCGCAGGAGTTGGTGATGGTTCGCGCGGCCGTCGCCGCCTACGAGAAGGCGCTGAAGGAGCATCACGTCGAGCTCGGCGAGGCCGAAGCGACCATGACGATCTTCTCGGCCGGCAGCGTGATGACGACGATGGTGGTGATCGGGCTCTTCCTGCTCGCGTCGAACTACTTCCGCTCGGAACGCATTCAGCAGACGTTCGAGCTCATCGACCGGAACACGCCCGAAGAAGAGTGATCAGGCGCCCGCGGCACGAAGCGGCGCGCGGCCCCGACGCAGCGACTCGGGGACCAGCTGCCACAGCGGCTGCGGGTGGTAGTGCCGCTCGAGCTCGATCAGCACCGTCGACTGGCGCGGCAGCCGAATCAGCTCTTCACGCGCAACGCCCAGCACGCGCGCGAGGTGACCGATGGGCCACTTGCCCTTGAGCTTCTCGAAGGCCTCGTCGTCGTCTTCTTCGTCGAAGTCGACGTCGACGTACCGGAGCATCTCGCCACCGACCCGACGCCCGTTGCCGTACGCCATCACCTGCTCGAGCTCGTCGGGATCGAAGACGTAGACGTGCAGCGCCGTCTTGAGGTGCTCACTCAGCCGACGGGCGAGCGCGTGGTGCGAGAGGTACCAACGAGCGCCCTGGCGGCCGTAGGTGAAGGGCGCGTCCCAGGCGAAGCGAACCAGCCCGGGGCCACCGAGCACGGTGACCTGAAGCCCGACGTCGGTCGTCGACTGGCCGTCTTCTTCGAGGGCGTGACGCGCCACCTGCTGCAACCAGGCGACGTCGACATCCTCGAATCGGCACAGGTAGCCACCGTGCGCTTCCACCCGTGAACCCCCCAATGCGAACGCTCGAAAACGCGGCGCAAGTACAGGACTGGAATGGTGGGAACAAGGGCGGAGCGCACGATTTTCATGAGTTCTTTCGGGCTCGCTAACGCCTCGCGTCGACCTCGGCCGTTTCTGCCTGCCGGAGTGACTCGGCTCACGCTTTCGGCACGACCCTTGCGCGCGGTCGATCGACCCTTACCGTGCTGACATGCGAATCGACAAATTCACCGTCAAAGCCCAGGAAGCGATTCAAGAGGGCCAGTCGCTCGCTCGCCGCGCGGAGCACCCGAACTACGAGCCCGAGCACCTGCTGAAGGCCCTGCTCGAGCAGAGCGACGGCGTCGTGGTGCCGATGCTCCAGAAGATCGGCGCCGACGTGAAGCTGATCGGCAGCCGCATCGACGACGCGCTCAAGCGCATGTCGACCATCAAAGGCGGCCAGACGTCGATCTCGAATCGGCTGATGTCGCTCTTCGACAAGGCCGAAGACGAAGCCAAGGCGATGAAAGACGAGTTCACCTCGTCGGAGCACCTGCTGCTCGCCCTCGTGCAGGACAAGGGCAACGCAGGTGAGATCCTCGGCTCGTCGGGCGTGAAGAAGGACCGCGTCGTCGCCGTGTTGAAGGAGATTCGTGGCTCGGGCCGCGTCACCAGCCAGGACCCCGAGGGCACGTACCGCGCGCTCGAGAAGTACGGCCGCGACCTCACCGAGGCTGCACGCTCGGGCAAGCTCGACCCCGTCATCGGCCGCGACGAAGAGATTCGACGCTCCATTCAGGTGCTCTCGCGCCGCACGAAGAACACCCCGGTGCTCATCGGTGAGCCCGGCGTCGGCAAGACGGCCATCGCCGAAGGCCTCGCGCGCCGCATCGTCGACGGCGACGTGCCCGAGAGCCTCAAGCGCAAGCGCCTCATCACGCTCGATCTGGGTGCCATGGTGGCCGGCGCGAAGTTTCGCGGTGAGTTCGAAGAGCGCCTCAAGGCGGTGTTGAAGGAGGTCGCGAGCGCGAACGGCGACGTCATTCTCTTCATCGACGAGATGCACACGCTCGTCGGCGCGGGCAAGGCCGAAGGCTCGATGGACGCGGGCAACATGCTCAAGCCGGCGCTCGCGCGCGGTGAGCTGCACTGCATCGGCGCCACCACCCTCGACGAGTACCGCAAGCACATCGAGAAAGACGCTGCGCTCGAGCGCCGCTTCCAGCCCGTGTTCGTGGGCGAGCCCTCGGTGCAGGACACCATCTCGATCCTCCGAGGCCTCAAGGAGCGCTACGAGGTGCATCACGGCGTGCACATTCAGGACACGGCCCTGGTCGCCGCCGCCACGCTCTCGAACCGCTACATCTCCGACCGCTTCCTGCCCGACAAGGCGATCGATCTCGTCGACGAGGCCGCGTCACGGCTGCGCATCGAGATCGACTCCATGCCCACCGAGGTCGACGACGTTCGCCGCAAGCTCGTGCAGCTCGAGATCGAACGTGAGGGCCTGAAGAAGGAGACCGACGTTCACTCGAAGGAGCGCCTCGAGACCCTCGAGAAGGAGATCGCGACCCTCAACGAGAGCTTCACCGCGCTGAAAGCCCACTGGGAGGCCGAGAAGGGCGTCATCAGCTCGATTCGCAGCGTGAAGGAGAAGGTCGAACAGGCGCGCAACGATCAGGCCGGCGCTGAGCGGCGTGGCGATCTGAACAAGGCCGCCGAGATCAAGTTCGGCGTGCTGCCCTCGCTCGAGAAGGAGCTCAACCAGCAGAACGCCCGCCTCGCCGAGCTGCAGAAGAAGCAGAAGTTCCTCAAGGAAGAGGTCGACAGCGAAGACATCGCCGAGGTCGTCGGCAAGTGGACCGGCATTCCCGTCTCGAAGCTGCTCGAGGGTGAGCTGCAGAAGCTCGTGAAGATGGAGCAGCGGCTCGGTCAACGCGTCATCGGCCAGAAGGCCGCGCTCGAGGCCGTCTCCAACGCGGTTCGCCGCGCACGCTCGGGTCTGCAGGATCCCAACCGGCCCATCGGCTCGTTCGTGTTCCTCGGGCCCACCGGCGTCGGCAAGACCGAGACCGCGAAGGCGCTCGCCGAGTTCTTGTTCGACTCCGACCAGGCGATCGTGCGCATCGACATGAGCGAGTACATGGAGAAACACGCCGTGGCCCGGCTCATCGGCGCGCCTCCCGGGTACGTCGGCTACGACGAAGGTGGCCAGCTCACCGAAGCGATTCGCCGCCGCCCCTACGCGGTCGTGCTCTTCGACGAGATCGAGAAGGCGCACCCTGACGTGTTCAACGTGCTCCTTCAGATCCTCGACGAGGGTCGCCTCACCGACAGCCAGGGCCGCACCGTCGACTTCAAGAACACGGTGTTGATCATGACGTCGAACATCGGCTCGCAGGCGATTCAGGAAGGGCTGGTCGGCGACAAGGGCCTCGACACGGCCACGCGCGGAGAGGTCATGAACCAGCTGCGCGCCAGCTTCCGCCCAGAGTTCCTCAACCGCATCGACGAGATCGTGCTCTTCGAGCCGCTGAACCAGTCGCACATCGCCTCGGTCGTCGATCTGCAGCTAGGCCGTCTCACCAAGCTGCTCGCCGATCGCCGGCTCACCCTCGAGCTCAGCGACGGGGCTCGCGCCTTCCTCGCGAAGGAGGGCTACGACCCGGTCTACGGCGCGCGGCCGCTCAAGCGGGCGATTCAGAAGCACCTGCAAGATCAGCTGGCGCTTCGAATTCTCGGAGGCGAGTTCACGCCCGGCGATCACATTCGCGCTGAGGTGGCGGGCGACGGGCTCCGCTTCACCACGGGCGCGCGGGCCTAAGGCTTCGGCGGCTCTGACGAAGGCGGCGCAGGTTCGGTCGTCTTCGCCACGAACGCGTCGTACTCGGCTTTGCGTGCAGCGGCGTCGACGAGCGACTGAGCCTGTGCCCGATCGAAGGCCTTGGCTCCACTCAGGAACGCGGCGAAGCACGGCACGAGCGCGATGACGAGGCTCACGGCCCAGCCCGCCACGTCTTCCCACGAGTGAAACGGCGAGCCCTCTTTGAGGAACTCGACCGCGAACGAGAGCGCTTCGCCCGAGATCGTCGCCGGCACCACGAACAGCACCGACGAGCCTCCGATGAAGCGGCCCGCCAGCCAGCTGATCGGCGCGAGGAGCAGCACCAGCCACACGCGCTGAAAGGTCCAGTGTTCGATGATCGCCTTGAAACCGGTGTCGACGAGCTCGTCGAGCGGCGCTTCGAGCAGCTCGCGCAGGTTCACCGACAAGACGGAGCCGACACCCCAGGCCAACACACCGAGGCAGATGATCAGCAACACGCGCCGGCTGGCGTTCTCGGCGCGGGCGTAGGCGCTGGGCCCCTTCGAGACGGGGTCAGTCGTCGTCATCGGGATCCTCGCGTGGGCCGTTGCCGTAGAAGACCGCCTCGAGCGTGAGGCCCTGGGGCGGCGCCGTCTGCCCTGCCCTCGTTCGATCTTTCCCTTCGAGCACGGTGCCCAGGAACGACGGCGGCTGCTTGCCGCGCCCCACCTCGACGACGCTGCCCATGATGTTGCGCACCATGTGCTTCAAGAACGCGGTGCCTTCGACGACGAAGGTGATCTCGTCTCCGACGTTGCCGGCGAGCTCGAGCTTCGTGATCTCGCGAACCGCGTGCGCGGCCTGACAGTCAGCGGCGCGAAAGCCAGAGAAGTCGTGTTTGCCGATGAGTGGCAACACCGACTCCTGCATCGCGGCGAGGTTGAGCGGCTGAAAGATCTCCCAGTGCGAGTTGCGGCGCATCGGAGAGCGCGACCGCCGATTGCTGAGCCGATAGCGGTAGCGCTTGCCCTTCGCCCACCGCCGAGGGTCGAACGCAGGGTCGACCTCTTCAGCCGTGATCACCGCGATGTCGTCGGGGAGCAGCCCGTTGAGGCCCATCCAGTACGCCTTCGAGGGCAGCTGCTTCGGCGAATCGAACGCCACCACCTGCCCCGTCGCGTGAACGCCGGCATCGGTGCGCCCGGCGGCCCAGATCGCGACTGGCACCTCGAGCAGCTCCTGCAATGCGCGTTGCACCCGTCCCTGCACCGAGGGCCCGTTCTGCTGGATCTGCCAGCCGACGTAGTTGCTGCCGTCGTACTCGAGCACCAGCTTCACGCGCGGCATGGGCCTCGCATTGTCACCGTGCCTCCATGCGAAGTCGACGAACAACCGCGGCCCGCAGCCCGCGTCTCCCGTGGCTGGCCCGACTGTGGGCGAGGCGGGAACCGGGAATTTCACTGAGCTGTCTGAGGTGACCATGCCGCCAGACGTCCTGCTGGTCCTTGCTTCGAGCGGAATCACCCTGGTCGCGAGCCTGCTGTTCTTCGTGAGCGAAGATCGCGAACCCGTGCAGATTCAGGGCATTCCGGTGCAGTTCTGCCTGCCGCCCAAGCGCCCCCTGGCCGTGCCGCCGCCGCTGCCCGTTCCGTTCGAGTGCGCCGTCGATGTGTCGACCCAGTCGCTGCATTCGATCATGACGCTCAAGCCGCAGGGCGAAGACTGGGTGATGACGCTCGACATGGAGCCGATGTGCGACACGCCCGCCGTTCGCGTCGAAGGCAACCAGGGTGTGGGCCAGGTCAACGATCTGCGGTGGAACAACCGCGCTGGCTACGTTCGTGCGACGCAGAAGCAGTGGAAGGTGAAGCCCGGCCGCGCGTGAGCATCAGTCTTCACTGCCGGCGGCTTTGAAGAGCCACGGGAAGGTGACGTTCACGATTCCTCCACCCGCGGGCGGGGGGAAGACCCAACGGGCGATTCTCGCCGTCACGCACGCCGTCACCTCGGGAGCGCCCAGCGTGTCTTCCGCCGCGGCGACGTTGATCACCGAGCCATCGGCGCCGATGGTCCAGGCGACCGCGAGCTTTCCCCCGAACAGTCGCTTCTGCAGCTCGAACTCGTAGCAGGCCTTGATCTGTCGCTGGTTCGCCCGAATGACTTTCATGATCACGTCCTTGTCGAGCCCGCCCGTTCCAGAGAACGGCCTGACGATGATGCCGTCGTCGGCGAACACGAACTCCTCGACGAATCGACCGTCGACGGCAGGTGGCTGAAGTCGCCAGCGTCGTGCCCGGGCTGCGACACACTGCGATCGTCGATCTTCGCCACTCGTGACGTCGGTCAGGCCACCATCGGCGTCCAGCCGAAACGCCAGCCGAACCACTCCTGCATCAGCATCGGACTCGTTCCTGCACGACTCGAGTTGCACCGCGAGAGACAGCATCTCCTGCGCGAACGGCGGAGCGCCGCTGAGCATCGAACGGGCGTCGGCATCGCTGACACCGACCGCCAGCGGTCGCTCGGTTGGTCGCAACACCTCGACACGCTCCGAGGTCGCAGCCACCACCCAATCGAGCGTCGCAGCGGTCCACTGTTTCGACCGGGGAAAGCGCCAGCGCGGCAGGGCCTCGAGCACGCACGCAGGCACGTCGGTTCCAGCGAGCCGCATCGAGACGTCGTCGATGGTCGCGGAGACCACGACTCCACTCGGGCCGATCACGACCGCATTCGAGAACGTGCCGTCGTTGGCGGGGAGCTTCCGGAACTGCTGAACACACCTGGCGACCTCGGCACGATGGTCGAACTGAACCGACGCCAACTCGGCCTGTTCGAGGCCGCCATCTCCTGCCGGCCTCGGCGTCGGGTGACGAAGGACTGGCGCCCACTCGAGCTGAACCCTCGTGTCGGCGGGCCGGGGCGGGAATGGCCACGTTCGAAACTGCTTCGAGAAGCACACCGCGCGCTCGGGCTTCGAATCGCGCAGCACCGAGTTCCAGAGCACGCCGCCGTCGCCAGAGATTCCGAACAGCATCACCGGAGCGCCGCTCGTCTTGCCCTTCACGCAGTCGGAGAGCTCTGCGTCGTGAAACGAGATGACGTCTTCGATCTCGTCGAGGGCCAGCCCGCCATCGGCCCACGAGGCCGTGAGCACGAGCGCCGCGAGCGTCGTCATCATTTCGAGACCTCCGAGTTCATCACCTGGCGAACGCAGATCCGGAGAATCTGGCGTTCCTGCATGTCGGGCACGATGAGGTGCAGGCGGTACCAGCCGCCACCCCCCACCGGGAACTGAACGAGCTGCGCGTCTGACGTCGTCGTGAACTCGTTCGCGGGCGCCCAGATGGAGTCGAGGAAACGCATGATGCGGGGTTCGAGCATCACGACGGTACCGCGCGCGAGCGTGCTGCCCTGCACCTCGACACGTTCACCAGCGAGCGGGCTCGTCAGCGAGAAGAAGTGACACCCGCGTTCGTCGCACGGGCCTTTGCCCTGGATCCAGGCAGTGATTCGCGTGGGCGTGCACTCCGAGGTGGGCGCTGACTTTCGATGTTCGACCCACGACGGCATCTCGTTCGGCGGCTTTGTCACGTCGAAGGTCGAGGGGCTCGCGTACGACGGCTTGGCGCTGAGAATGGGAACGGTGACGAGCGCGATGAGACCGGCACCGAAGATCGTTCGAAGCAGCAAGCTCATGCGCAGGTCCGCACGAAGCGCCTTCCAGTCCTTCGACGCTTTGGTGACGACGGCGATCAGCCGGTCGCGGCGAGCCTGCACCTGGCTCAACCAGCGGTCCGAGAAACGCACGAGGTTGTCGCTGTCGCAGTAGTCGCAGCGCGCGCTGAAGGCCTTCGCGCCCATGGTCAGCGGAGCACTGCAACTGCGGCAACTCCACACGCCCGCTGCTTTCGCCGGCGCTTTCGCCGCCAGCGCCCCTTGAAGCCCCGCCTGGGCGAGCACACGCTTTCTCGCGAAGCCGCTGATCAGCAAACCGAGCGTCAGCACGAGGAACGGCAGCCCGACGCTCAACGCGCCCTGGGTCGTGTCGGCCCAGACATCGACGATGCGAACGTGCGCGATCGAACGGATGAGCACTGGCACCAGCGTCGTGCTGAGACAGATCCCCATCGGGAGAAAGATCGCGGGGAAGACGAGGCCCCAGAACAGCCCGCCATCGAGAAGGGTGAACACCCTGAGAATCGCCGGCGGCTCGTGACCGGCCCGCTCGAGCCACTGCCGCGCTTCGACTTCATTCGCGAGCACCTCCTCGGTCGCGCGCCGCGCTTCACGATGACGCTCGGGAACGAGGAGCTTCGTCTGACATGCGGGGCACGCGGTCTCGGCCTCGCTGCTGAGCGGAACGGGGCTGCCGCAGTGAGCGCAGGTCAACCGCTCGAGCCGTGATGAGTTCAGAAGCGCCAGTCGATCAGCGAGACACTCGCGCCGACCGAGAAGCCCGACGAGGTCGGTCCGATGAGCGGCGTGGGCGTTGGAAGGCCGATGGAGAGGGCTCCCGACTTCGGGTCGCGACTGGCGATGGCCGACTTGAAGCGTGGCTGCTTGGTGAGGTTGAGCACCGCCATCTGAATGAGCGGCACCGCTACGATCGCGCCAACGAGCAGCACGACGTCGTTTCCACAGCCCGTCGGCACTGATGAGCCAGTCGTGGGCGTTCCTGCCGGGCACGTGATGGTGTTGCGAACGATCGCACCGCCCCCGGTGAGGTACGTGAGGCCCAGCACCGCGGCTTGCGCCGCGAGGCCTGCCAACGCCGCGGGCCACATCTCGGAGTAGTAGTTGCGGCTGCCGTTGGCGATCGAGACCTGAGTCTGTGCGATGGCGAGTGGCGCACTGCCGAAGAGCAACGCGGTGATCACCGTGCCAACCACGGGATCGCCGCTGAACAGCCCACCGTTGATCAGCAGAAAGAACGGCAGCACCAGAATGCCCGCGGCCGTCAGCATGCCGAAGAGCGACTCGCTCACCATCAACCCGACCTCAGGGCCTGGCGGTTCCTTCGGAGCCTGATTCCCGTAGGGCATGTAGGGCTTCGCAGGTGGCGTGTTGGTCGGCGGGGCAGGTGTTCCGTACTGCGAATCGACCGGAGGCGCAGGAGGTGGCCCGTTCGGGTCAGGCGCAGCAGGTGGCGGGGCGGGAATGAGCGGCGGCGGCGAAAAGCCCGACGTCTGCCCTCGCGCCAGCGCCGGCACCAGAAGCGCCACCATCACGTAGCTCATCCACTTCATGACCATCTCCGTGAGGCCACTGCCGGCCGGCGCCTCGCAAACTCGTTCAAATCACCGCGATCGCATCAATCTCGACCTTCGAGCCTCTTGGCAAGGCGCTCACCTGAACGGTCGCGCGGGCCGGAGGATTCGAAGGGAACGACTTCGCATACACCTCATTCACCTTCCCGAAGTCGTTCAGGTCGGTGAGGAAGATGCCGCAGCGCACGACGTTGGCGAAGGTGGCGCCCGACTTCGCGAGCACGGCCTCGAGGTTCTTCATCACGCGCTCGGTCTGCGCGGTGATGTCGCCCTCGACGATCTGCCCCGTCTTCGGGTCGAGCGGAATCTGCCCCGAGAGGAACACCATGCGGCCGGCGGGAACCGAGACGGCCTGCGAGTACGGCCCGATCGCCGCGGGCGCGCCGTCGGTCTGAATCACTTCACGTGCCATCACCTGCTCCTGTCACACGCGCTCGACCGAGTGCACCCCGGTGAGCTTCTCGATGCTGCGAATGAGATCGTTGAGCTGCTTCAAGTCGGAGATCACGCACTCGAAGGTGTTCACCGCGCGATCGTCGCCTGTCACCCGGCAGTTCGCCTGCGAGATGTTGACGCCCTTCTTCGAGAAGATCTGCGACATGTCGGCGAGAAGACCGGGGCGATCGACGGTCATCACGCGCAACGTCACCGCGCGCTTGAAGTCGCCCTTCACGTCCCACGCGACGTCGACCTTGCGCTCCGGGTCAGTCGCCAGCGCCTTCTCACAACCCGACTGATGCACTGTGACGCCGCGGCCGCGCGTGATGAAGCCGACGATCGCGTCTCCTGGCACCGGGTTGCAGCAGCGGGCGAAGCGCACGAGCACGTCGTCGATGCCACCGATGGTGACGCCGCTCGACGACTTGCGCCCGACGACGCGCTTGGCGATGTCGCTGACCGCCGAGAACAGCCCCGACGCGCTCGAGGAACTCGGCGGTGGAGCCTCCTTCACCTCGGCGACCTTCTCGGCCGGCACGAGCAGCTCGACGAGCTGGCCAGGCTGGATCTTGCCGTACCCGACCGCGACCAGCAGATCTTCTTCGGTACGCAGCCCGTAGCCCTCGAGGTGCGGCTTCAGATCGCCGCCCTTGATCACCTTGTTCAGGTTGAGCCCGAAGCGCTTGAACTCGCGCTCCACGAGCTCGCGGCCCAGCGCCATCGACTTCTCGCGCTGCTGCTCCTTGATGAACGAGCGGATCTTCTGCTGCGCCCGGCTCGTCTTCACGAAGGTGAGCCAGTCTTTCGACGGGTGCGCCTGTGGGCTGGTGAGGATCTCGATCTGATCGCCGTTCTTCAGCTTGTAGCGAAGCGGCACGATCTTGCCGTTCACCTTGGCGCCGACGCACTTCTCGCCGACGGCCGAGTGCACCGCATAGGCGAAGTCGACTGGCGTGGCGTCGCGCGGCAGGCTCTTCACGTCACCACGCGGGGTGAAGACGAAGACCTCGTCGGTGAAGAGATCGACCTTCACCGTGTCGAGGAACTCTTTCGGGTCCTTCAGATCCTGCTGCCACTCGAGTAGCTGCCGCAGCCATGCGAACTTCTCGTCGTCTTTCGCGAGCGCCGAGCGGCCCTCTTTGTAGGCCCAGTGCGCGGCGATGCCTTCTTCGGCGATGCGGTGCATCTCTTCGGTGCGAATCTGAATCTCGATGCGCTCCGAGAGCGGGCCGATCACCGTCGTGTGCAACGACTGGTACATGTTCGCCTTGGGAATGGCGATGAAGTCCTTGAAGCGGCCCGGCACCGGCTTCCACTGCTGGTGCATGAGGCCGAGCGCGCCGTAGCACTGGCCCACGTCGTGGGTGATCACGCGAAACGCGATGACGTCGGGCACCTGCTCGAACTCGATGCCCTGCGACCGCATCTTCTTGTGAATCGAATACATGTGCTTGAAGCGGCCCGTCACCGACGCGGGAATCGCGGCCTCTTTGAGCTTGCCGGCGATCAGCGCGCAGACGTCGTCGATGTACTTCTCACGGTCCTTCTTCTTGCGGTTGATGCGCGCTTCGAGCTCGAAGAAGTCCTTCGGGCGCGTGTAGCGGAACGAGAGATCTTCGAGCTCGGTCTTGATCCACGAGATGCCGAGCCGGTTCGCGAGCGGCGCGTAGATGTCGAGCGTCTCTTGAGCGATGCGCGCCTGCTTCTCTTCGCTCATGTGCTCGAGCGTGCGCATGTTGTGAGTGCGATCGGCGAGCTTCACGAGAATGACGCGAATGTCTTGCGCCATCGCGACGAGCATCTTGCGGAAGTTCTCGGCCTGCTTCTCTTCCTGCGAGAGCTGCTGCGGCGCCGAGTACTTCGAGAGCTTGGTGACGCCGTCGACGATGAGCGCGACCTCGGCGCCGAAGAGCTCTTGAATCTCTTCGACGGTGGCGAGCGTGTCTTCGACCGTGTCGTGCAGGAGCCCCGCGACGATCGACGCCTCGTCGAGACGCAGCTGCGCCAGAAGGCCGGCGACTTCGAGCGGGTGAATCAGGTACGGCTCGCCAGACTTGCGAACCTGACCCTGATGAACCTTCGCCGAATAGACGTAGGCTTTCTTGATGATGTCGAGGTCGGGTGCCGGGTGGTACGACGACACCCTCGTCAAAATGTCGTTCAGACGAATCAAACGAGGCGATGCTAACACCCTGCTCCACTGCTGCAACGCGTCAGCGTCGACGAATGTGTTGCGCAAATGTGCGGAAAGTCTCAGTATCGCACCTCTTCCATGACGGCGTTCCTGACCAAATCGCTTGGAGTCGTCTGCGCGAACTGCGACTTCCTCAACGTCGTCGGTGCCGTGCGGTGCATGTCGTGCGGTGCCGCCACTGACGCACCCTCTCCTACGGCGAAGACCGATCAGTCGCCGAAGCTGGTGCCGCAGCAGGCGCAGCCGATGAATCAGGAGGGCTCGGACAAGACGGTGCCGATGGCTCCCACGCCGACGAAGCCACCCGAGGCTCCGCCAGGGTTGCGACGAAGTGGCGTGACACCCGCTCCGCCCGAGTTGGCGACGACACCCGCCTCACCTTCGGCTGGTCGTGGTGTTCCGGCGCGGCCCACGTTCCAGTCGTCGGCGACGCCGCCTCCGCAACAGACGCCGGGCCCGAAGTTCGGCCTCACCGTGCTCGCCGGGCCTGCGCGCGGCCAACGCTTCCGCCTCGGCGCCACGGGCGCGCAGGTCGGTCGCTCGAAGGGCGTCATCCTCTTCCCCGAAGATCCGTTCGTGTCGCCGTTGCACGCGTCGCTCATCGTGCGTGACGGCAAGCTCTTCGTGCGCGACGAGAACAGCACCTCGGGCATCTACGCGAGCATCGCGGGCCAGGAGACCGTGCCGGCCGGCGGCCTCTTCTGCACGGGCCTGCGCCTGTTCCGCTACGTCGGCGCCATCGAGCCAGCCCCCGCCTGGAATCGCCTCGACGTGCTCGTCTACGGAGCCCCGGTTCCGAACGGGGTCGTGCACTACTCCATCGAGGAAGTGCTGCTCGGCGATCGTCCCGGCCGCTGCATCATCACGCCGGGCCCCGTCTTGACCATCGGCCAGGGCCGTTGCGACTTCTCGTTCCCCAGTGACGAAGGCCTCGCGCCCAGACACTGCGAAGTCGCGCCACTGCCAACGGGCGCGATGATTCGCGATCTCTCCGGTGGGCTCGGAACGTTCGTGCGCATCGCGGGTGAACGTCCGCTCAAGGCCGGCGATCGCATTCGCGTGGGCCAGCAGACGCTTCAGGTCGAGCTGCTGAGCTGACCCGACACTTCTCTTCCTCGAGCTTCTGCGCGCCGCGTCGAATGCCAGGCTCGGCGAAGAACGCGCTCGACCGCCACGTCACGCTCGTCGGCCGGCCGAAACGAAAGCTCCTCACTGCGAGTGAGGGAGCGTTGAACAGTCCATGTGGTGCGTCGACGAGCTCGAGGTTCGGTGGTCGGTGCTCTGAGCGGTTCGGCGCGACGCTCCAGCGTGTTTGCGCTCGCGTCTCCGCTCCGGCCTGACTCGCTGCGTGTCGTCGCGATCGACTTCGGAATGATCGCCGCGACGAACGGCGACCTGCACCTGCTACTTCACGAGGGCCAGTTCGGCGACTGCGCTGCTCCGCGACGTGCCGAACGTCACCCGAGCGAATCGCCACTGGTCAGCTCGCAGAAGGCAGCAACGGCTGACTCAGTGACCGAGTCGTTCGTCGAAGTACGCGCTGAAGTCCGAAGGCGTGTTCGGAGAGATCGAGCTGTACGTCTCCCACCACGCGCGGGCTTCATCATCGTGCTGCCGCAGATGGGCGAGCTCACCGAGCCGGAGCGCGAGATCAGGCCGCGGGTCGAGCCGCCACGCGCTCTCGTATTGCTCCGCAGCGTCGGCGAAGTTGCTGCGCGCGAACGCCTCGTCACCCTTCGTGATGAGCTTCTGCGCGTCAGCCGGCCGTCGCTCGTTTCGCGCCTTGCGCTCGAGCCAGAGGCTCGCGGTCGACTTGCCGGGAATCGGAGCGTTCGAGGGCGCCTCGCTCGTCGGCTCACCAGGCACGAAGTGATCCTTCGACTGGTTGAGCACCTGCATCAGGTACGCACCCGCGAGGAGCAGCGCGAGCAGCACCAGCACCACGGTCGCGACCTTGAAGACGAGCGCTCCGGTGCCCTCGACGGTGGTGCGCGCCACGTTCTGCGGAAGGTGCGTGGGAACCGTCATCTGCCCCACGCCGGGAGAGGTCTGTGGTTCGTTCTTCACCGTGTCTTCGCGCTGCGACCACGGCGACGAGCCCATGTTCGGCGGGGGGCCGCTGACCTTCGTCTCCTGCTGATCGAGCGGCGTCACCTTGCGCGGAATCGGCGCGAGCGACGGCGCGGAGTGCGGACCCGAGCGACGGCCGACTGCGGCGCGGCGCTCCTTGTCGATGGCGAGCAGCTCGGCGCGGAACTGCTCGGCCGTCTGCGGGCGCTCGTCGGGGTTCTTCGAGAGCGCCTTCATGATGAGGCGCTCCATCGCGGGGCTGACGCGCGCGTCGGGGCGGCGCTTCGTCGGCGGCGGCGGAATCTCGGTGAGGTGTGTGGTGGCGAAGCCGACGGCCGAGTCGGAGTCGAACGGCAGCATGCCCGACACGAGCTGATAGAGGATGACGCCGACGGCGTAGAGATCGGAGCGGTGATCGAGCTTCGCGCCGCGAGCCTGCTCGGGCGACATGTACTCGGGCGTGCCGCAGACGAAACCAGCGCGGGTGAGCGCGGGGCCTTCGTCGTCGCTGCCGTCGACGATCTTCGCGATGCCGAAGTCGAGCACCTTCACGAAGTCGGGCTCGCTGCGGCCCTGCGAGACCATGATGTTCTCAGGCTTGAGATCGCGATGAATGACGCCGACCGAGTGCGCATCGGCGAGCGCCGAGAGCACCTGGCTCATCACGCGCATCACGCGCGACTCGGGCAGCGGCCACTCGCGCGAGAGAATCTGGTGCAGGTCTTTGCCCTGCACATACTCCATGGCGATGTACATCGCGCCGTCGTCGGCCTGACCGAAGTCGAGCACCGAGATGGAGTTGGGGTGATTGAGCCGGCTCGCTGCTTTGGCCTCACGCTGAAACCGGGCGACCGTGCGCTCGTCGCCGAGCAACGCCTGTCGCAGCACCTTGAGCACGACCGGCTTGTCGAGCGCGAGCTGGGTGGCCTTGTAGACCTTGCCCATACCGCCCTCGCCGATCATCTGCTCGACGCGGTACTTCCCGGCAATGTTCTTGCCGATGGTGTCGTCCGGAGGAGGCACGGGCAAAGGGAATGTTTCCACCTTTGAGTCAGCGGCGCCACCACGATTCACAGGTGTGGAACAGGCGTGCTACGCATGCGCCGCGATGGCGAATCGTCCACGAGTGGCGGTGCGGGTGGTCCGTGCAGACGGCGGGCCGGAGTCGGTGATCCCCATGCGGGGTGACGTGATGCTGTGTGGGCGCAACGGCGATCTGTCGCTGGCCGACGATCCGTTCGTGGCCGACACGCAGATGCGGCTGTTCTTCTCGGGCAACCGGCTCGCGGTCGAAGACGTGGGTGGCGGCAACGGCGTGTTCGCGCGCCTCGCGCCGGGCGTCGAGCGTGAGGTCGCGAGTGGCGGTGAAGTGCGCCTGGGTCGTCAGCGCCTGGTGATCGAGCCGCTCCCCGTGCTGAGCCCGGGAGAAGACGGTGCGACGGCGTGGGGCTCGCCCGACTCTGGTTTCCGTTTCCGCATGGTGCAGCTGATGGAGGGCGGCACGCGCGGCTCGGCGTACCCGCTCAAAGAAGGCGACAACTTCGTGGGCCGCGAGACTGGCGACATCGTCTTTCCGACCGACGGCTTCGTCTCGTCGAGCCACGCCACGCTCTACGTCGCTCCCGATCGCGTGCTGATTCGAGATGGCATTCGCGACAAGCACTCGTCGAACGGCACGTTCCTGCGGCTGACGGCTCCGGCCTTCGTCGAGAACGGCGATCAGTTCCTCATCGGGCGGCAGCTCGTTCGCGTCGAGATGGCCTGAGAAGAAAACACGAACGCCGCTCCGGAGTCGGTCTCCGAAGCGGCGCGTGGTTCGTTGAGTCTTTGACGACGAAGCAGAAGCGACGGCCTCAGCCGTACGACTTCTCCTTCTTCTCCTGCTCTTCCTTGCAGCGAATGCAGAGCGTCGTCACCGGCCGCGCCTCGAGGCGCTTGAGGCTGATCGGCTCTTCGCAGCGCTCGCACAGACCGAACGTGCCGTCGGTGATGCGCTGAATCGCCTTGTTGATCTTCGCGAGCAGCAGCTTCTCGCGATCGAGCAAGCGAAACGCCATCGACTGCGCGTACTCGCTCGAGGCCTGGTCGATCTCGTCGGGGAGGTCATCGGTGTCGAAGTTCGACTCCTCCTCCATCGTCTTGCGGGCCTTCGCGAGGATCGCCGTGCGGCTATCCTCGAGCATCTTCTTGAAGCGCTTCAAATCCTTCGCGCCCAGCGTTCCTCGTTCAGACATGGGGTCGAAAACTCTCCGGCCTACGGGAAAAAAGGCGCGAGAGTGTGCGACCGCGCTCGCCAACTGTCAAGCAATGACGAAATAACCCTTTGAAATCACGCTCACCGGATAGACTGGTCCTCTCATGTCGGACCTGTCCCGATTCGATCGCGAGTTTCTGAAGACGGCGCTGGCGCTGGCGAACCAGTCGGAGGTCACCCATCTCCTCTACATCAGCGACACGCCGCTCGCTCCCGCCGACCTCCGCGGGCGCAAGGCGCGCAAGAAGCTCCTGTACGCGGTGACGCTGGACACGATCGCCGTCGAGCTCGAGGCCCGAAAAGAGCGCGTCGTCGTCATCCCCGCGTACGACTACTCGCGCACCGAGCGCGTGAAGATGGCGGTCGTCTCGGCGCTCAGTCAGGGCTTCTTCAAAGAGGGCGATCTCGTGTTGTGCCTGACGGGCCGAATCGGCCGGCAGGTCGACACGCTCATGCAGATGCGCATCGGCGGCAGCCTCGACGATCGCGTCGCCATCGAAGGCGTGAAGCTCGGAGACGAGTTCAACTCGCAGGTCGTCGACGCGCTCATTCAGCTCGCGCTGCAGATCGGCCAGGAGGGCTTCGAAGGCCACCCGATCGGCACCATCATCTGCATCGGCGATCACACGGCAGTGCTCGAGACGAGCCGGCAGATGACGATCAACCCGTTTCAGGGCCTGTCTGAGGCCGAGCGCAACGTGCTCGACCCGAAGATTCGCGAGGCCATCAAGAACTTCTCGGTGCTCGACGGTGCCTTCGTCATTCGTGAAGACGGCGTGGTGCTGGCCGCCGGCCGTTACCTCTCGGCGAAAGACGACGACGTGAAGATTCCGCTCGGGCTCGGCGCGCGACACGCGGCGGCCGCGGGCATCACCGCCACCACGAAGTGCATCTCGATGGTCGTCAGCCAGACCTCGGGCGCGGTGCGGCTCTTCAAGGACGGCAACATCATGCTCGAGCTGCACCAGACCGCTCGGCGCAACTGACTTTCCCCCAGCGCAAGGAACCACCATGGGAATGCTGAAGTTCGAAGTGCCCTCGACCCTGCCCATCGACGACTCGAAGAAGCGCGTCGAAGCCCTGCTCTCGTACTGGAACCGCAAGTACGGCATCACCTCGTCGTGGAACGGCATGAAGGCCCAGATGAAGGGCAAGGCCGTGGGCGTCACCATCGACGGCAACCTCGAGGTGCTCAGCAACAAGATCGCGGGCGAGGCATCGGACCCCGGCATGCTGCTGCGCGGTCAGGCCCAGAAGTACCTCACCCGGAAGTTCAGCGAGTACCTCGACGCCAGGCGCTCGCTCGAAGACATCACCCGCGCCGAAGATTGACGCGCCGTACACCGCGCCATTGACGTTGTAGAGTTCGCGCGCTGCTGCACCCGGCAGTCTCCGCCCCATCGCTGCGAGGATCACGATCGTGACCAAGCCGGACTCGTCCAACTCTCCTGCTGCGCCCGCAGGCCTCGACGACACGCAGGCAGGCCTCGAGACCGTCGTGAAGCCCGAGGGCTACGTCAGCCCCACCGTCGACGCGCCGCGGCCGCCATCGGTCTCGCCCGTCGCGTCGTCGCCTTCGAGCACGAACCTGCAGCCCGCGAAGTCGCCATCGAGCTCGAGCCTTCCGCCCATCACCTCGGCAGGCTCGGGCATTCGCAGCACCGGCACGGGCCCGACGCCGAGCGGCTCGAAGAGCGGGCCCTCGCAGAACAGCTACACCTCGCCCGAGCTGCAGGCGGTCACCGACCCCGAGCCCGGCACGCGGCTGCACCACTACGAGATCATCAAGCTGCTCGGCCGCGGCGGCATGGGGAGCGTGTACCTCGCCCGCGATCTCCGTCTCGGCCGCCGCGTGGCCATCAAGTTCCTGCGCACGCACTCGGCTGACATGACGAAGCGCTTCATTCTCGAGGCGCGCACGACGGCCGCGGTCGCGCACGAGAACATCGTCGTCATCTTCGAGGTCGACGCCTGGCAGGGCTCGCCCTTCATGGTGTTCGAGTACCTCTCGGGCAAGCCGCTCACCAAGGTGATCCCCGAGAACAAGCCGCTGCCGCCTGCGCGCGCGGTCGAGCTGCTGGTGCCGGTGGTTCGTGCGCTCGCCTCGGCGCACAGCCAGGGCATCGTTCACCGCGACCTCAAGCCCGACAACATCTTCGTCACCGACGTGGGCATCACCAAGGTGCTCGACTTCGGCATCGCGAAGGTGCTCCAGGGTGACGACAGCGCACCCGAAGCTGCTGCACGGCCGCGCGCGCCCCGCACCAGCCTCGAGGACGAAGACGACAGCGAGCTCACGCAGAAGGGCGCGATGATGGGCACCATGTCGTACATGGCGCCCGAGCAGTGGGGCATCGGCGTCGCCATCGATCACCGCGCCGACATCTGGGCCGTCGGCATCATGTTGTTCAAGATGCTCACGGGGAAACACCCGCTCGATCCGCTCAAGGGCCACCAGCTGATGGTCACCGGCATGCTCGACAAGCCGATGCCGACGCTGCACTCGAAGGCGCCCGAGATTCCGATTCCGCTCGCGCAGATCGTCGACAAGTGCCTGATGAAGCGAAAGGAGGATCGCTTCCCCGACGCGGTCACCCTGCTGCGCGCGCTCGAGCCGTTCCTCCCCGGCCGCTACACGCAGGAGATCAAGATCGACGAGAGCCCGTACGCGGGCCTCTCGTCGTTCCAGGAGACCGACGCCGCGCGCTTCTTCGGCCGCCGTCAGGAGATCGCCGCGGTCGTGAACCGCATTCGTGAACGGCCGCTGCTCGGCATCGTCGGCCCGTCGGGCGCCGGCAAGTCGTCGTTCGTGCGCGCCGGTCTGGTGCCTGCGCTCAAGCGCTCGGGCGAGAACTGGGACTCGCTGGTGATGCGGCCCGGCCGTGCACCGCTCGCAGCGCTGGCCACCCTCATCAACCCGCTCATCGGCACCGCGACCTCGGTGGCCGACGACGTGGCCGAGCAGAAGAAGCTCGCGACGAAGATCGCTCAGGAGCCCGGCTACGTCGGCTCGGTGCTGCGGTCGCTCGCGCGGCGCGACAAGAAGAACGTGCTCGTCTTCGTCGACCAGTTCGAAGAGCTGTACACGCTCGTGCCCGACGCGGCCGAGCGCAAGGCGTTCACCGCAGCGCTCGCGGGCCTCGCCGACGACCCGACCTCGCCGATTCGGCTCGTGCTCTCGATTCGCTCCGACTTCCTCGACCGCGTCGCCGAAGACTCGCGCTTCATGGCCGAGCTGGGTCAGGGCCTCGTCTTCCTTGCCGCGCCGGGCCCCGATGGGTTGCGCGAGGCGATCATTCAGCCGGCCGAGCTCGCCGGCTACAAGTTCGAGTCGCCGGTCATCGTCGACGACATGATCGGCCACCTGCAGCACACGCAGGGCGCGCTGCCGCTGCTCCAGTTCGCCGCCTCGATGCTCTGGGAGAACCGCGACCCCGCGCGAAAACAGCTCACCATGCTCGCCTACGAAGCCATCGGCGGCGTGAGCGGCGCGCTCGCCAGTCACGCCGACTCGGTGCTGCAGAAGATGTCGCCGCAGAAGGTGGCGACCACGCGCAACATCTTCCTTCGGCTCGTCACCAGCGATCGCACCCGCGCCATCGTCTCGACCGACGAGCTGCGCGAAGGTCAGGCCGACTCGCGCGAGCTGCAGGCCGTGCTCGACGAGCTCGTCCAGGCGCGCCTGCTCGTCGTGCAGACGGGCGGTGGCGTCGCGACGGTCGAGATCGTACACGAGTCGCTCATCACCGGTTGGCCCACGCTTCGGCGGTGGCTCGACGAGAGTGGAGAAGACGCGGCCTTCCTCGAGCAGCTGCGCCAGGCTTCACGCGCGTGGGCGACGAAGACCCGGCCGGGCGATCTGCTCTGGCGTGGTGAGCTGGCTGACGAGGCCCAGCGCTTCCAGCGTCGCTACAAGGGCCCGCTGGGCGATCAGCAGAAGGCGTTCCTCGAAGCGGTGGTCGAACAGATGGGCGCGGCTGCGCGGCGCCGTCGCACCCTGCTCGTCGGGGCCGTGGCGTTCTTGAGCTTGCTGGTGGCTGGCTCTGCCGTGGCCCTGGTCGTCATTCAGGGGGCCCGCCAGGAAGCGCAGCGACAGGCCGAAGCGGCGCTCAAGGCCGAAGAGTCGGCGCGCGGCAGTGAGCAGAAGGCCGTCGAGAACGCGAAGAAGGCGTCTGACAACGAGGCCGAGGCGCGCAAGTTCGCGGCCGAGCTCGAGGTGAAGGGCAAGAAGCTCGAGGCTGCGCTCAAGGCGGCCGAAGACGCCCGCGTGGCCGCCGAGTCCTCCGAGCGCAGCGCCCAACGCAACGCGATCGAAGCAGAGAAGGCGAAGCAGGCTTCGGATCGTGCGCGACGGGCGGTGGAAGATGCGCGGCGCGAGTTGCAGGGCGCGTACTCGAAGGAGCAGGAGCGCGCCCGCCGACTCGAAGAGCAGCTCGGTGGCGGTGTGATCGACGTCTTGAAGTGACGCCCCTGGCGTTCGGGAATCGTTTTTCGCGTGAGTGAGGGGAGCCGATGACGCTTCGTCGATGGACAATGACGGTGGTGATGGTGCTGGCGAGCCTCTCGTTCGCGCAGGAGCCCGAGCGGCCCTGGGCGAAGGGCGTGGCGCCGTCGGCCCAGAAGCAGGCGCTCGAGATCTTCCGCACGGGCAACGCGGCGCTGAAGGAGTCGCAGTGGCGCATCGCGGCTGACCGCTACCGTGAAGCCCTCGCGCTGTGGGACCACCCAGCCATCAACTACAACCTCGCGCTCGCGTTGCTGCAGCTCGATCAGCCGATCGAGACGTACAAGCGGCTCGAGGCGGCGCTCAAGTACGGGGCGGCACCGCTCGACTCCGACAAGTTCGAGCAGGCGCAGCGCTACCGCGCGCTGGTGGAGAAGCAGGTCTCACGCATCGAGCTGCGCTGCGACGTCGACGGCGCGGTCGTGAAGCTGAACGGCCAGCAGGTGCTCGTCGGCCCCGGCACGTACAAGACGATGGTGCGGGCGGGCGCGGTCACCGTGGTCGCTTCGAAAGAGGGCTTCCTCACGAACGAGCAGAGCCCCACCCTGCTGGGCGGAGAGACGCGCACGCTCGAGCTGACCCTGGTCGCCGCCGAGCAGGCCGTCGAGTACCGGCGCCTGTTCGCCGCGTGGATTCCGTTCGCGGTGCTCGGCGCCGGGGCAGCGCTGGCGGGTGGTGGCGTCGGCCTTCACCTCTCGGCCCGCAACCAGTTCGCTGCGTACGATCGCGGCATCGAAGGCTGCGTCGACGTGACGACCGGTGGCTGCGTGCCGTCACTCGATCTCTCGGCGATGAAGACCCAGGCGCAGGGGCAACAGGCAGGCGCCCTGGTGCTCTACAGCATCGGCGGCGCGGCGATCGCGGCCGGCGCAGTGCTGCTCTACGTGAACCGCCCCCAGCCCTATCGCGCAGACGTGAAGGTCGAGTCTGCGTTTCACCTCGTTCCCACCATCGGCCCGAACGGCGCCGGGGCCACGCTGTTCCTGAGCTTCTGACATGAACCGCACCATTCGAATCTCGAGCCTGCTCGCCGTGACGCTCTTCGGAGCGACGGCCTGCTTCGAACCCGCCAGCACCGCCTGCAAGAGCGGCATCGTCTGCCCTGCTGGCAGCCGCTGCTCCGCCGATGGAACGACGTGCACGCGCACGGGCTGTGGCAACGGCACCGTCGACGAAGGAGAGGTCTGCGACGACGGCAACGTCAGCAGCAACGACGGCTGTCGCGCCGACTGTCTGTCGACCGAAGGCTGCGGCAACCGCGTCATCGACCCGTTGAAGGGTGAGCTCTGCGACGACGGCAACACGCGCTCCGGTGACGGTTGCTCGGCCGACTGCAAGTCGACCGAGGCGTGCCCCAACGGCGTGGTCGACTCGGCCGCCGGCGAGGTCTGTGACGACGGCAACACCATCGAAGGCGATGGTTGCAGCTCGACCTGCCGCTCGGTGGAGACCTGCGGCAACGGCGTCATCGACAACCGCTTCCCCATGGGCAGCGGCCGACAGAACGAGGTCTGCGACGACGGCAACACGCGCTCGGGCGACGGCTGCTCGGCCGACTGCCTCTCGGCCGAAGCGTGCGGCAACGGGCGGCTCGACAACATGTTCTCGCCCGACTCGGGCATTCCCAACGAGGTCTGCGACGACGGCAACACGCGCGATCGCGACGGCTGCTCGGCCAACTGCCAGTCGACCGAGCGCTGTGGCAACGGCGTGAACGATCTCACCGTGGGCGAGGTCTGCGACGACTCGAACACGCGCTCCGGTGACGGCTGCTCGGCCGACTGCAAGTCCACCGAGTTCTGCGGCAACCGCTACCTCGACGACATGTTCCCCGACGCGGGCTCGAACGAGATCTGCGACGACGGCAACAACCGGAACGGCGACGGCTGCTCGTCGGACTGCAAGTCGACCGAGTTCTGCGGCAACCGAATCGTCGACCTCGGTGCGCGCGAGGTCTGTGACGACGGCAACCGCGTCTCGGGCGATGGCTGCTCGGCCGACTGCCGCTCGCAGGAGACGTGCGGCAACAACGTGCTCGACAACCATTTCTTCGGCGTCGGCATGACGAACGAGATCTGATACGACGGCAACAACCGCTCGGGCGACGGCTGCTCGTCGGACTGCCGCTCGACCGAGTTCTGCGGAAACAACTACGTCGACTCGAGCCGCCTCGAGGTCTGCGACGACGGGAACACGGTGGGCGGCGATGGCTGCTCGGCCGACTGCCGCTCCAACGAGACGTGCGGCAATCGCACGCGCGACGTCTTCGTCGACGGCGGCTTCTCGGAGGTCTGCGACGACGGCAACCGGCAGAACGGCGATGGCTGCGCAGCGAACTGCCAGTCGAACGAGACGTGCGGCAACGGCGTGCTCGACAACCAGTTCCCCAACCCGGTGCTCAACGAGTCGTGCGACGACGGCAACCGCGTGGGCGGAGACTCGTGCAGCCCCGACTGCCGCTCCGGCCTCGGCTGCGGCAACGGCGTGCGCGACCCGAGCGAGCAGTGTGACGATGGCAACCTGCTCGGCAACGACGACTGCGGCGGCACCTGCCTGCTCACCTCGTGCGGCGACGGCGTCGTCAACGTCAACGGCCCCTCGCGCATCGAGCAGTGCGACACGATCGTCGAGTCGTCGAGCTGCAACCGCAACTGCACCAACCGGGTCTGCGGCGACGGCATCGTCAACGCGACGGCGGGCGAGCAGTGCGACACGGTGGGCGTGCAGGACGGCGGCACCGCGGCGTGCGACCCCGACTGCACGGTGGCGTTCTGCGGTGACGGCTACCGCAACGTTCCACGCGGCGAGGCCTGCGACGCGTTCGGCCAGAACGCGAACGGCTGCAACTTCAACTGCACGTTGTCGACGTGTGGTGATCGCATCTTCAACCCCGACGCCGGCGAGCAATGCGACGACGGCCCCGCGGCGACGGCCCGCTGCAACGGAGCCCCTTCGTGCACCGTGGCGCGCTGTGGAGACGGCATCGCGAACTCGGCCGCGGGAGAGCAATGCGACGGCCCGGGCGAGACGGCGAGCTGCAACCTCAACTGCACCACCCGCGCGTGCGGTGACGGCATCATCAACAGGGCAGCCGGCGAGCAGTGCGACACGGTGGGCGTCAACGTGACGGCGACGGCCACCTGCGACACCAACTGCACGGCAGCTTTCTGCGGCGACGGCACCACGAACACCGCGGCCGGTGAGCAGTGCGACCCGGGCCTCACGTCGTCGCCCACCTGTGACGCCGACTGCACCAACCGCGCGTGCGGCGACGGCTTCATCAACACCGCTGCCAGCGAGCAGTGCGACACCGTCGGCGTCAACACCACCCCCACCATCACCTGCGACACGAACTGCACGCTCGCGAGCTGCGGTGACGGAACCATCAACTCGGCGCGCGGAGAGACGTGCGACACGGTCGGCGTGAACGCGACGCCCACGAACGTCTGCGACACCGACTGCACCGCGGCAACCTGCGGCGACGGCACGGTGAACCCGGCGCGCAGCGAGCAGTGCGACACCGTCGGCGTCAACACCACCGCTACCGCCACCTGCGACACCGACTGCACCACCGCCCGCTGCGGCGACGGCACCTCGAACACGGCCGCGGGTGAGCAGTGCGACGATGGAAACCCCTCGAACGCCGACAACTGTCTGACGAGTTGCCGCACCTCTGCCTGTGGCGACGGCTTCATCGATGGCCAGTCTCCGGGCGTCGAGGTCTGCGACGACGGCGAAGGCACGCCCACCACCGAGACGAGCTGCCCCTATGGCGAGGCCAACTGCACGCGGTGCAACGACACCTGCTCCGCCGTGCTGACGCTCACTGGCCAGTACTGTGGCGACAACTCGACCCAGCTGAGCCAGGGCGAGCTCTGCGACGACGGCAACCGCGTGACCGAGACGGGTTCATGCCCCTACGGCCAGGCGACCTGCCCCGCCTGCAACGCCGACTGCACCGCCACCATCAACCGCCCGAGCGGCGGCGTCTGCGGAGACAACACGGTACAGGCGCCGTTCGAGGACTGCGACGACAACAACACCACGACCGAAACGGCCTGCGCCTATGGCACGGCGACGTGCACGGGCTGTGACTCCTCGTGCCACAACGTGCCCGGGCTGCGAGGCAACGTGTGTGGTGACGGCGTGCGCGATCTCACCAACGAGACCTGCGACGACGGCAACACCAGCGCCTGCGGCACGTGCGGTGGTGCCCTGGGTGCGCGCTGCTCGGTGACGCAGTCGCTCCAGGCGGCGACGGGCTCCATCGTCGCGGTCAACAAGTCGGCGACGACCGATGGCACCACGTTCACGCTGAACGACGGTATTCATGCCGCCGTGGTGTTCGAGTTCGACGCCGACCCCGACCCGGGCACCTTCACGGGCGGCAACGTGCGCGTGAATCTCAACCCGGGCGGAGGCAGCGCGACCGACGTGGCCGACAACATTCGAGCCGCCATCAACGGCCTGCCCTCGACCACGCTGGCCATCACGGCGGGTGGAGCGACGGCGACGGTCACGCTCACCAACGATGCCCAGGGTGCGTTCGGCAACGTCGCCATCACCACCACCCTCTCGACGATGGGGTACTCGGTCTCGGGCATGACGGGCGGCCGCGGCCGTGACTGCCCTGCCACGACGGGCTGCGCTTCGACGAACGACTGCGCTCCGGGCCTGACCTGCCAGCCGAGCGCTGGCGGCCTCACCTGCCAGTAACCAGTGGGTTTCACTGACTCTTTCGGCACGGGGATCGTTTCCTCGCGCCGAACGTTTCAGGTTGTACCTTGCGCTGGTTGATCGCCCTGCCCTTCAGGCTCTTCTGGAAGCTCTCGTTCGGGCAGAAGCTCGTGGTGCTGGTCTGCGCGCCGCTGCTCGCCATCAACGGAGCGGTCGCCTTCTTCGGCAGCTCGGTCGTCTTTCCCCTCTCGCCCTTCTTTCTCGAAGAGAAGGTGTTCGCGCTGAAGACGTACGCGAAGCACCGGCCCGTCTGTGCGCTCACCGGCCACGGCGATCTCGAGACCCTCGCCAGTCAGGCGGAGCGAAAGCACGGACTGCCCCGCGGCCTCATGTGGGCCATCGTGCAGACCGAGAGTGGCGCGCGCCCGCACCGCATCTCGTTCGCTGGAGCGATGGGCCCGGCACAGCTGATGCCCGGCACTGCGGCCTTGATGGGGGTGAGCGACCCGTTCGATCCACACGAGGCGGTCGACGCGGGCGCCCGGTACTTGAAGCAGCAGCTCGATCGTTTCGGTGACGTGACGCTCGCCGTGGCTGCGTACAACGCGGGGCCCGGTGCGGTGCACGGCGTGGTGCCGAGGAACGGCGAGACCGAGCACTACGTCGCGAAGGTGATGCGCACGTTCTCGGGCACCCGCCTGCGCTGAGCGGAGTAGCGTTCTCGGTCGCGATGAGAACCCGACTGACCGACAGGCTCGTGCTGGGCGAGGGGCTCGAGGTCAGCCCCATCTGCCTGGGCATGGTGGACGACCCGAAGACGGTGGCCGCGGCGTACGAGGCGGGCATCAACTTCTTCTTCCTCACCGCCGACATGCACTGGCCGCTCTACGCGCCGCTTCGTGAGGGCCTCAAGCGGCTGCTCCAGAAGCGGCAGGTGCGCGATCGCATCGTCGTCTGCGCGACCGCGTACGTCACCCAGCCCGACTTCTGCGAGATGCCCTTCGAAGAGGTGCTCTCCGAGATTCCCGGCCTGGAGCGCCTCGACGTGCTGGCCATGGGCGGGGTGTACGCGAACGACTTCGGGCCACGCCTGCCCGTCTACGAGCGGCATCGAGAGCACGGCTTCGTCGGCAATCGCGCGATCGGCGCCAGCTTTCACGATCGGCTCACCGCGCGCTCGGCCGTGCGGCACCGCCTCGTCGATCTCGCGTTCGTTCGTTTCAACGCCGGCCACCCCGGCGCGAAAGAAGACGTCTTCGCGAAGCTGCCGAAGCGCCGCCCGCTGATCTTCAACTTCAAGAGCACCGACGGCTGGGTGAACGACGATCGCCTCGACGAGCTGGGGCTCGAAGCCGGCGTGTGGCGGCCGTCGATCACCGATCACTATCGCTACGCGCTCACCCAGCCTGCGGTCGATGGCGGGCTCGTCGCCTTGTCGTCGACGAAAGAGGTCCGTGCGCTCTCGGACGCCCTCGCGAAGGGGCCGCTCGACGAGTCGGAGCAGGCCTGGCTCGAGCACCTGGCCCAGACGGATCTCTCGACGCCATGAGCGGCCCCGGGCTCCAGACACTGCTCGGGAGATTTCCCGTGAAGCGATTTCTGGCCGAGCACTGGCCGAACACGCTGCTCGTACAGCACGGACCGGTGGAACGCTTCGCCGGGCTCGCTGACGCCGCGGAGTTCGAGTCCATCGGTGCGCTCACGTCGTTGGCTGCCGAGAACTGGCTCGTGCAGTCTGCGCGCTTTCCAAACGGGTTCGGCAACGTGGCGGTGTCGGGTGAGGCCGCGGCGTCGTTCTTTCACGCCGGCTTCACGATCTACGGCGTCGAGCCCGAGCTGCGCTCACCGTCGATTCGGCGCTGGCTCTCGGCGCTCGAGCGCGAGCTGAGCCTGCCGTCTCCTTTCATTCGAACGAGCGCGTTCCTCTCGAAGCCCGGCCCCGGGGCGCGCATGCACTTCGACTCGCAGGAGTCGTTCGTGGTGCAGCTGAAGGGGAAGAAGCGCTGGTGGCTCGCGCCGAACCGCGACGTCGACTTTCCAGCCGAGAACTACATCGCTGGCGACCCCGTGCCGCCGTCACTCGAAGCCCAGCTGCATCGACCGCTCGCCGCGAAGCTGCCGAAGGACGCGACCGAGGTGGTGTTGAAGCCGGGCTCGATCATGTTCGTACCGCGCGGCACCTGGCACGCGACCGAGACGCTCGAGGAGTCGTGGCATCTCGATCTGATGCTGCCGCTCCCGACATGGGGCGAGCACGTGAGCGGGCTCCTGGCGCAGCACTTCCTCACGAAGGCGCACTGGCGCGCTCCGATGCTCGACCAGGGCCGCCTGCACGAACATCTGCGTCAGCTGATCACCGAGCTCGACGAGGCAGCGCCTTCGTCACCCGCGACACCCACGCCGAAGACATCGAGCCGAGCCACGGCTGAGTCAGGTCGAGCCCCTCGGACGAAAAGCGCGACCCGACGGCGCTCCACGCGCTGAGTGACGGCCGCTTCGACCACGCGACGAGCCCTTCGGCGACGAGCCGGCAGCGCTGAGCGCCGAAGCTCTCGTCGCTGCCGAGCGGAGACTCCGCGACGCCCAGGCCCGGAGCGACCTGCCACACGAACGGTGGCGTGTGCGGGCGAAGACCCTTGCGGTGACGGAGCACCACCCGCAACACCGGTACGATGCCGCGCGGGTCGACGTAGAGGAGCATGGTGTCGCGTCTGCCGAACGAGTCGGGGTCGTTCGCGATCTTTCCGTCGAAACGAGTCTTCGCGAGCGAACGATCGTGCAGCAGCGCGTGCAGCATCGTCGGCGCGTGGTGAGGGGTGACGTTCAGGTAGACCTTCAGGTGCGGCCGATCATCCGCGAACCGGCCTGCGCGGGAGTTGAAGCAGAAGTAGCCCGGCATCGCGGCCTCGCGCGCACACGGCAGCTTCACCGACACGCTGTCACCAGCCACTGCTCCCGAAGGCCGCAGCTGCGAGGCGTCGCGAAGGAACAAGCGAATGTCGGTGTTGAAGACGAAGAGCCCGCGGGCATTGCGGGACAGCACGCGAAAGTGCGGCATGAACCACGTCGCGCCGTGCGCGGCCGCCAGCAGCGACGCGATGAACTCGGGCGAGCCTCCGAGCGAATCGGCGAAGCGCCCCTCGGAGCGGCGCCAGTCGATGAAGACGTTCGCGTAGAGCCAGTCCTCCAACGCCTGTGCGGCCTCGGCCTTCTTCGCCGTCTCGCCATGGGGCAGCACGAGCCCGCGCTTCGTCCAGCGAAGCTTCGCCGCAACCTCCTCGATGGTTCGCTCGAGCGTCATGGCGCTCCCAGGAAGTGGCGGGCCCAGAACCGGGGCTGGGTCAGCAGCCCGAGGGCCGAGCGCGTGAGGTGCAGCTCGGGTTCTCCCCACGCGCCGTCGTGAAAGGTGATCGTGTAGGTACGGCGAAGGAGCGCTTCTCCTGCCCAGGCGATGGCGCGCTCCCGATGGCCGCTCTGGCCGGGCAGCTCGAGCACCGCCGCCTCGCGAGCCCACGCCGCCATGAACGCGCTCAACCGCGCCCGCAGCTGCGGCAACGTCGTCGCTTCGGAGCGATCGCGCGGCACCAGGTACGAGCCCAGCTCCTCCGCGATCCACATGCCGAGATCTCGCGCGGGGTCTCCGAGGCCCGCGAGCTCGAGATCGACGAAGCCGACCCGTCCGCGATGAACGAAGACGTTCGCTTGCCGGAGATCGCCATGGCACAGCGCCGTCATCGTCCGATCGATGGTGAGCAGCGCGGTCAACCGCTTCTGGGCCGAACGATGCGCCTGCACGGCCCGCCACAACGAGAGCGAGGCAGGCCCCAGCCCTGCGTAGTCTTCCGGCGTCGTCCAGATGAGCCGCTCGATCAGCTCGCCTGAGACGCGTTGCTTCGAAGGGCTGCCGGAAGCGTGAAAGTGAGCGAGCGCCTTGCCGATTCGCGTGTCGTCGTCGACGGCGATCTGCGGCTTCACCCGACGTCGCGCATAGGTGGTCGACCCTGCGAGCCACGAGACGAGGAACCGCCCACGCGCCCCCTCCAGCACCACCGGCGTCGAGAACGAGCGCGTGCCACCGTCGAGGCGACGAAGCAGCGCCTGCTCGCGGGCGCTCCACGGGTCGTCAGCAGTCGCCGCGAACTTGGCGAGCGCCCGCACGCCGAGCCGCCGCACCACGAAGGTGAGGTTTCGGCTCGAGGCGATGGCCGCGGTCGCCGACGGGTCGACGAAAAAACCACGCCCCCGGAGCCATCGCTGGACACCCGGGGGCACGGTGAAAGACGTCATCGACTGCGAGCGCCCGTTACTCGAGGGGCTGCGGGCGAATCGACTTCAGGGGCGGCGGCTGCGGAGGAATCGACGCGAGGGGCGCCGAGCGGTTGGGACGAACCGACTTGAGCGGCGCCGGCTGCGGCGGAATCGACTTGAGCGGAGCGGTGCGCGCGGGCGGCTTCGCCGACTTCAGCGGCTGCGGCGACGACTTCGCGGGCTTCGACGACTTCAGCGGCTTCCAGCCCGGGTTCGCCGACTTCAGCGGCTCAGGGGGCGTGGGCTTCGGCTTCGGCGTCGACTTCAGCGGCTTGTTGCTCGCGAGCGGCTTGGTGCTGGCGAACGGGTTGGCACTGGTGAGCGGCTTGTTGATGCGAGGCATCGTGAGGTTTCCCCGGGGTGAGAGACGAGACTAAGCGATGTACACCGCAGGCCCGGCCCCTGTGCAAGCGGTGCCCCATTTTTCCTCCGAGGCGTTCGATGCCCCTGCCCCGAGACGTGCGCACCTGGCTGACCGAGGCGTGGTTTCGCGATGTCCCGGTCGAGCAGATTCTCGCGGCGCTCCCCGCCAACGTTCCGGTGACGGCCGTCAAGGCGTTCCTCCGCACACTCGAAGCCAGCCCCCATGCCGAAGAGTTCGGCGATCTCGTCAGCCGCATCGCGCGGCTCGAGTGGCAGGGCCGAATCAGGCTGCAGGCCGGGCGACTCGACCCGACCCGCCGCACGGTTCCGCGGGTTCAGCGCCTCACACCGCGCCAGTTCATCGAGCGGGCCTACGCACCGAACCGGCCGATCGTGCTCACCGGCATGATGAACGATTGGAAGGCCCTCCGGCGGTGGACGTGGGCGTTCCTCTCGAAGACGGTGGGTGACGCACCGGTCGAGGTGATGGAGCACCGCGAGACGACGGACTTCTACGACCTCAACGTGAACCGGCTGAGTGAGCCGACGACCTTGCGCGAGTTCATCTCGTGGATTCAGCGCGTGAAGACGTCGAACGCCCGCTACATGGTGGCGCGCAACAACGGCCTCGACGCCGAGGCGCTGAAGCCCCTGCGAGGCGACCTGGGCTTCTTCGGTGGCATTCTCGATCGGCGGCGCGAGGGCTTGAGCTACCTCTGGGTCGGGCCTGCCGGCACGGTGACGCCGCTCCACCACGACACGGCCAACAACCTCTTCTGCCAGGTGCGTGGCCGCAAACGCTTCATCTTGATCGACCCCGCGAACGCCGAGCTCTTGCGCGACGTACTCAGCTACTACTCGCTCATCGACGCCGAGAACTTCGACGTGCAGCGCTTCCCCTACCTCGCTCAGGTGGAGCGCCTGACCGTCACCGTCGGCCCCGGCGATGCGCTCTTCCTGCCCGCGGGCTGGTGGCACCACGTACGTGCGCTCTCACCAAGCCTCTCGGTCTCGATGACGAACTTCACCCGGTTGATCGACACGCACGACGCCTCGTTTCCCCTGCCCGGCAGGCGGTGACGCTTCTTTGATCACCGCCTCTGCTCGTGCGACGGTGGCCGGGTGATTCGCTCCGCCTTTCAGGACCTGAACCGGCTGCGGCAGATCGCGATCATCGCGGGCAAGTACGGCTTCGCCGACCTGTTCGAGCGCAGTGGGCTCAAGAAGATCCTCCCTGACGCGAAGATCGAAGGCGACGCGCAGGCGCAGGCGATGCCCTTCGCGCGACGCTTTCGCATGATGCTGGCCGAGCTCGGGCCGACGTTCGTGAAGCTGGGGCAGGTGCTGTCGACGCGTGGCGATCTGCTGCCCGCCGAGTTCATCGAAGAGCTCTCGACCCTGCAAGACAGGGTGCCGCCCTTCGGCATGGAGGACGTGCGCAAGCAGATGCAGGAGGCCTTCGGTCGCCCCCTCGAGGAGCTGTTCCGCGACTTCGACGAGACGCCCATCGCCGCGGCCTCGATGGCGCAGGTGCACAAGGCCACGACCCACGATGGCGTCGGCGTCGTCGTGAAGGTGCAGCGGCCGGGCATCACCGAGCGCATGCGGGCCGATCTCTCGGTGCTGCACGGCATCGCGCGCGCGCTCGAGGCGGTGATCGAAGAGGTCAGCATCACCTCGCCGACCACCATCATCGAGGAGTTCGACAAGGCCGTTCACGAAGAGCTCGACTTCTTGAACGAGGCCTCGAACGTGCGGGCCTTCATGCGGGCGCACGAGAACCACCCGACGGTGCGCATTCCAAAGGTCTACGACGAGCTGTCTGGCCGCACGGTGCTGACGCTCGAGTTCCTCGATGGGCCGAAGCTGTCGAACGCGCAGCTCGACGACGCGGGCAAGAAGAAGCTCGCGAACATCATTCTCGAAGAGGCGTTCAAGCAGCTCTTCGAAGACGGCCTGTTCCATGGCGACCCGCACCCGGGCAACCTGCTCATTCTCGACGGGCCGGTGTTGGCGCTCATCGACTTCGGGCTCGTCGGCCGGGTGACGCACCAGATGCAGGAGGCGTTGATCTCGCTGATCCTCGCGGTCGCGCTGAAAGACTCGGAGTCGGTGGCCCGCCAGCTCTACCGCCTCGGTACGCCCGAGAGCCGCGCGAACCTGCACACCTTCAAAACCGACATCGACGCGATCTTGAACGCGTACCTGCCGACGTCGATCAAGGACGTCAACGCGAAGGCGCTGGTGCGCGACCTGCTGAACCTCGCGGTGAAGTACCGCGTCAAGGTGCCGCGCGAGTACGCCATTCTCGCGAGAGCCTCGGTCGCCATCGAGGGCATCTTGCGCTCGCTGTACCCCGAGATGCCCATCGGCGAGATCTTCATGCCGTACGCGCGGAAGATGATGGCCGAGCGCTACGACCCCTCGCAGCTGCAGGGCAACGCGATGAAGACGTTGCTGCGCCTGCAGAGCGCGGCGAGCGATCTGCCGCTCCAGCTGCAGCAGATCATGCTCGACCTCGAGTCGGGCAAGTTCACGATCACCCTGAAGGACGATCAGGTCGAGTCGCTCAACAGCAACCTGCGCGCGCTCGCCGTGGTGGCCTTCGCGGGGCTCTGTGCGTGCGGCTTCATCATCGGCACCTTCCTCGCGTTCGCGCCCAAGCAGTGGGAGATCGCAGGCATTCCCGTGATGGGGCTGCTCGGCATCGGGGCGACCGTGTTCCTCTTCTCGACCGCGATGGTGCGACAGGTGATCGGCAGCTTCCGCAAGGTGTCGATCAAGCGGTTCCTCGGGAAACGCTGAGTCAGGGCGTCGTCGCCAGGCGGCCGTCGAGCCCTTCGAACAGCACCCGTTGATCGCCGAACGACAGCAACGTGAGCCCCTCGGGTGGAGCGCTGAGCACGATCGTCGAGGCCGAGACGCGCGGCAGAAATGCCCGCCCGGGCGCATCGACGACGAGGGGCGAGAAGGTCTGTGCGAGCCGTCGCGTCGAGCTGATCGACCAGCCCGCCGGCAGTGTGAGTGACGCGTCGGCGTCGAGGTTCGCGAAGGTGAGCGTCTGCCCGTTGGCGAGCCACAGCCCGTCGATGGAGGCGCCCGCGAGTCGGCCTGGCATCTCGCGGCAGCGTGTCATCGCGGTCGCGTCGAGGGGCACGCGGCAGAACCGGAGCCAGTCGGGTCTGGAGCCGCACGACAGCGCGACCTCGGCTCGCGACACGGGCATCACGCGGGAGGCGCCCAGGCAGAGACCTCGAGGGAGCTGAACGGGTGGCGCACGCTCGAGCCCCTGCCCCACCCTGGTGTGCAGGTGCACGGCGCCATCGTTCACCACCAGCACCGCGTCGCGATCGATCGCCACGACGTCACCCTTGGCGAGGTCGACATCGAGCTTGAGGAGCGCGTCTGGCTCGCGCACCAGCACGTCACCACCGCGGTCGACGAAGCGCTCGAGGCTGCCACGCCCAAAGAGCCAGACCACGTCGTCGACGCGCGCGAAGCCGACCGCCGCGAACGACTGGAGCTGCATGCCCGAGCGCCACACCGAGACCTGCGACGTGCCCGACTCCAGGCACAGCCACGCGCCCCTCGGCGTCACGTCCTCCGACTGGCAACGAACGGTGGAGTCGACGGCACCGACGCGCGCGCCCAGTCGCATCGGCTCCACGGCCAGCACTTCGTTCGTCGCACGACCAAGGGAGGGATCGAAGGTGACCTCGACGCGGTGGAGCCCGGGACGCGTCGGCGTGAACGTCACCTCGGCCGAGACGAATTGCCCACGCGCGAAGGGGCCAGCGAGCGTGAAGGGAACGTCGAGCGCGGCGGGGTCGGTGACGGTCGCCTGGAGCGAGACGTCGAGTGTCGGTGGGCACGTCGGCGCCCGGCGACTCGTGATCACCGTGACCGGCCGATCGATCGACACCGCGGCCCCACCGGGCGTCGAGATGCCTGCGTCTCCGACGTCACACACGGGCGGAGGTGAGACGTCGATCGTCGGGAGACACCCGGTCACGACGAAGAGCAGAAGGCACCACCGCACGCTGACGCTCTTGCGTGATGCAGGGGCCCGACGTCAACCCGTCACCAGCGCACGGGGAACAGGAAGCGTCTGTCGGAGAGGATCTGGAACGCCCCGAAGTGCAGCGGCTTGCCGGTCAGCTCTTCACCGAACCGCATCGCGCCGCGCCAGCCGAACTCGATGACGTCGGTGCGCACCATCGCGCGCGGGTACTCGAAGGTGATGGAGCCGACCTGGGCTCCTTGAGGCGTCCACGTGGCGTGCACGTTGCGGGTGGCCACCTTGATCGCATCGTCGAGCCGCGCGAGCACCGTGGCTGGAGAGCTGCCTCCGAGGGCGAGCGCCACCTTCACCAGCGGCCGAATGATGGGGCCGAAGGACTGCCGGGTGAGCGCGAGGTTGAGCGTCTCGAGCTTCGGCGCCCCGCACGCGTCGATGATCGCGCCCCACGTCTCGATCGCGATGGCGCCGGCGTGCCAGCGCTGCCCATGTGGCATCTCGAGGACCGCGCGCGTAGGCGCCGAGACGCGCTCCAGCACCTTCGCCGCCGAACCGTCGGCCTGCAGCGCCTTCACCAATGCGGCGAGGTTCATCGCGCTGACCTCGAAGTCCATGGCCGTGGAGTCTACATTGCGCGCCGTCGTGTCGGCGGCTCTCGAACAGACTGCGGTACCGCTCTCGTGCGAGGCGCTGTGCGTGCGGTTTGGCCGTGTCGACGCCCTCGTCGACGTGACGGTCTCGATCTCGCCCGGAGAGCAGGTGCTCGTGACGGGCCAGGCCGCGAGCGGGAAGACGACCTGGCTCAAGTGTCTGGCCGGGCTTCAGCCACCGACGTCGGGGCACGTGCGCTGGGGGCCCGACGACGTCGCGCGCCTCGATCTCGAAGAGCGCCGCCGGCGCCAACGCTCGTTCGGCATGGTCTTTCAGAGCGACGCGTTGTTCGACTCGATGTCGGTGCTCGACAACGTGATGTTGCCGCTGACGAAGCGCCAGGTGCCGCGCGATGAAGCGGTCGAACGTGCCCGTGCGGTGCTCGATCGAGTCGGGCTCTCGGCCGCCCACGGCAAGCGGCCCGAAGAGCTCTCGGGGGGCATGAAGAAGCGGGTCGGGGTCGCCCGGGCGATCGTGGCCCAGCCGTCGATTCTGCTCGCTGACGACCCCTTCGCCGGCCTCGACCCGTCGACCGAGCGCTCGATCGCCGAGCTCCTGCTCGAGGTCTCGCGGGGCCGAACGCTGGTGACGGCGTTGCCCGATCCCGTCGCGTCGTTGCCACTCGCTCGGGTGTTGCGCTTCGAGCAGGGCCGGCTCGGGAGCGTGCCGTGATTCGTGCACTCGGGGCCTTCGGGCTGGGCGTCGCCCGCCTCACGGGAGCCCTCGCGCTCGTGCTCGCGCGAACGACCCTGAACCTGCCCAGGCTCGATCGCCGCGAGCTCTTCCGCAGCATCGTGCTGTTCGGCTACCGATCGCTGCCGCTCGCGCTGATGGCCGCGACGCTGATCGGCTCCACCGTCGTGCTGCAGGCCGGCGTCTACGCGGTGAAGTTCGGAGCCCGCCTCTACACGGGCTGGGCCGCCGGCTACGCGCTCACCCGTGAGTTCGGCCCGCTCCTGCTCGGGCTCGTGATGGCGGCCCGCATCGGCGCTCGCAACGCCGCCGAGCTCGCGCTGCTGAACGTGAACGGGCAGATCGAAGGCCTGCGCGGCATCTCGCTCGACCCGTTCCGCATTCTCGTGGCGCCGCGGGTCGTCGGCAGCGCCATCGCCATCACCTGCCTGGGGAGCGTCACCTTCCTCGTCGCGGTCTGCTTCGAGGCCGTCTCGTCGTACTTCTCGCTCGGCCTGCCGCTGCGCGTCTTCTTCGACTCGTACCAGGACATGCTGCGGGTCGGCGATCTCGTCGGAGGCCTGACGAAGACCCTCGCGTTCGGGCTCGCCATCGCCCTGGTGTCGACGGTGGCCGGCCTTCGCGCGAAAGGCGGGGCGGTCGGCGTGGGTCAGGCCGCGGCCTCGGCGGTCGTGTTGTCGTGCGCGGCGATCTTCTCGCTCGATCTGTTGCTCACCCCGTTTCTGACGAGGCTCTTCGGGTGAGCGCGCTCCTTCGCATCTTCGGTGCTCCGGCGATTCTCTTCGCCCGCACCCTCTCGGCCATTCGCCAGCGGGGCGTCGACCGTCGCGCGACGATGGTGCAGCTGGTGGAGATCGGCTCGAAGTCGTCGCTGCTCATCGTCTCGGGGCTCGCCTTCTTCGGCGCGGTGATGGTGACGATCGCGTGGGCTCAGACGCGCAAGTACACGGGCAACATCACCGTCGTCGGGCCCGCCTACTTCGAGCTCATGCTCCGCGAGTTCGCGCCGCTGCTGGTCGCGCTCCTTGCAGCCTCACGCGTCGGCGCCTCGACCAGCGCCGAGATCGCCGCCATGTCGGTGAACGAGCAGATCGAAGCGCTCGAACTCTGCGCCGCCGACCCCATCGCCGAGCTGGTGACGCCGCGGTTCGTCGCGTCATTGATCGCCCTGCCCGCGCTGATGGTGATCGGCACCATCGCCGCTGCGGTGTCGGCGAGGGTGGTGGTGACGACCGCCTTCGGCGCCGACGGCAGCGCGTTCACCGACGCCAGGTTCGTCGACGCCACCGACGTGCTCTGCGCCTTCGTGAAGGGCGCGCTCTGCGGAGCCTTCATTCCCCTCGCAGCCGCAGCGCGTGGCCTGAAAGCGAAGGGCGGCGCGCCTGCGGTCGGTGAAGCGGTCACCGCAGCGGTCGTCGACGCTTCGATGGGCTGCCTGCTGATCGACTTCGTCGTGGCGGCAGCGTTCCTGCTGATTGGAGTGTGAGTGGAGACGCTCGAGCTCACAGGCATCGTGAAGCGCTTTGGCGAAGTCACCGTGCTCGACGGGCTGTCGGTCTCGATTCCGCTCACGGGGCTCACGTTCATCGTCGGCAAGAGCGGCTCCGGGAAGAGCGTGTTGTGCCGGCTGGCCGTGGGGCTGCTGAAGCCCGATGCGGGCGAGGTGTCGTTGCTCGGCAGGCGCGTCGACGTGATGCCCGAGCGGCAGCTGTCGGCGCTGCGCGCGAAAGTGCCCTACCTCGTTCAGGGGCCCGCCCTGCTCGACTGGCTCACGCTCGAGGCAAACGTGGCGCTGGCGGCAAAGGGGCTTCCCGACGACGGCCGTATCGAGCGCGCCATCGAGCGCATGGGGCTCGCTGCGCTCAGAGATCGATACCCACCGCAGGTCGGGCCGGGCATTCGTAAACGCGCCGCCATCGCCCGTGCGCTCGTGCTCGAGCCCGTCTGTCTGCTGCTCGACGAGCCGACGACGGGGCTCGATCAGGTCGCGGCCAACCAGGTGAACGAGGCGCTCGAGGCGGTGCGTGACGCGGGCCTCGGCGCCATGGTCGTCTCCCACGACTACGCCGCGCTTCAGCGGCTCGCCGATCGAGTGGTCGAGGTGCGTCAGGGCGTGATCGGCTACCAGGGTCAAAAAGCAGGCTTTCTCGAAGGGCCGAAGTAAGCGCTGAGGGCGTATGGACGAGTCACGTCTCGAGCTGAAGGTGGGCGCGCTGCTGCTGGCGGCCGTCGTGGGAACGCTGGGGCTGCTCTATTCGATGGGTGAGCTCTCGTTCTCGAGCGGGCGCAACGTCACCATCGACTTCTCGCATACGGGCAACGTGGTGAAGGGCGCGCCCGTGAAGCTGGGTGGCGTGGTGGTGGGCCGCGTCGACGCGATCGAGCTGCTGGCCGATCGCCGCGACGATCACGGCGACCCGATGCCGGTGAAGATGACGGTGAGCATCTCGGAGGCGACCGAGAAGGCGTTGCGCACCGACTGCGCGATCACCGTGTCGAGCCAGGGCCCGCTCGGTGAGCCGTACCTCGAGATCTGGCCTGGCAGCAGCCCGCAGGCCCACGTCGCGTCCGTTCCCATTCGCGGCATCGACGCGCCCCGCATCGACATCGTCTCGAACCGGCTCGCCAAGTTCCTCGACTCCGCGTCGAAGGTGCTCGAGAGCGACCCCGAAGCGGTCTCGAAGCTGGTGAACGGCTTCGGCGGGCTCACCACGACCGTCGACGGCGTGCTCACCGAGAACCGCACCCAGATCAAAGATCTCGCGCAAGAGCTCTCGGTCGCCGCGAAGGATCTCCGCGTGCTCGCCGCGATTGCCCGCAAAGAGCTCGAGCCCGGTGGCCGCACGAACGCGATGATCGACGACGCCGCCAGCGCTGCCCGGCTCGCGAAGAACGATCTGCCTGAGCTCTCGAAGAAGGCCTCGACCGCGCTCGGGGGCATCGCTGCGGTCTCGGGTCAATTCACCGAAGAAGACGGCAAACGGCTCAAGGACATGATCGTGAAGTACCAGGCCGCCGGAGAGAAGGTCGACGTGCTCGCGGGCCGTGCCGACAAGCTGCTCTCGAAGCTCGAGGCTGGCGACGGCACGCTCGGTGCGCTGATGAAGGACAAGCAGGCCTACGACGATCTCAAGTCGCTGCTCGCCGACCTGCGGAAGAACCCGTGGAAGATGCTCTGGAAGGACTGAGGTACAGTCTTCCGCGTGCGCCTCCCGTTCCTGCTGGTGGCCCTGTGCCTGGGCTGCGGTGTGGTCGAGCAGCAAGCAGCGTCGCAGCAGCGCGCTCCGCTCGTCGGAGGCAACGTCGATGACGGCGGCTTTCGTGACGTCGTCATGCTGCGCGCGGTCTTCACCAACGACGCGGGGCTGACGCAGGGCTTCGCGTGCTCGGGCACCGTCATCACGCCCACCGTGGTGCTCACCGCCGCGCACTGCCTCGACGAGAACGGCGGGCCTGTCGGCTACGCGCTCACCGGCGTCTTCTTTCACGACTTCGACGTCGCTCCGCCGACCAACAGCCCGCTCTGGGTTCCGGTGACGAGCTGGCGCCGACACCCGAGCTGGAGCGCCGGCTCGGCCATGAACACCGACATCGGCCTCGTGCGGCTGCCCGCGCCCATCGCCGGCGTCTCACCATCGCCGTATCTGAATCGTCCGCTCGTCGCGGCAGACGTCGGCCAGCCGATGAAGGTCGTCGGCTACGGCATCACCTCGAGCGGAGGCACCGGCGCTGGGACTCGGCGATACGTGACGCTGCCGCTGCGCGGGCTCACGACGCAACACCTTCAGCTCGGCAACATGTCGACCGCGGGCATCTGCAACGGAGACTCCGGCGGGCCATCGTTTCTCACTGCGCGTGATGGCGTGCGTCGCGTCGCTGGCGTGCACTCATGGACGCAGCCCGCAGGCAACTGCATGGACGGCCTCGACACGCGCGTCGATCTCTACGGCCCGTTCATTCGACAGTTCATCACCGACACCGGCGGGCCGACCTGCGTCGAAGATGGACTGTGCGCGAGTGGCTGCGCGACGCCCGATCCCGACTGTGTCTGTGGGGCTGATGGAACGTGCAACGGCCAGTGCCAGAACCTGTTGACCGACCCTGACTGCCCGGCCGAGTGCGCTGCCGACGGACTGTGCTCGACGCTCGCCTGCCCGCGTCTCGACCCTGACTGCACCGCCGAGCTCGCGACCTGCACACAGGACACGCAGTGTCAGTACCGAACGTGCGCGACCGATCCGCAGCGTCCGACCAGGTACTGCTCGAGACCGTGCACCGCGACCTGTCAGACGGGGACGAGTTGCGTGGGCACGGTTTGTCTGCAGCCACAACTCCCGACCGCGATGGAGGGACAAGCCTGCACGCCCAACGCGACCTTCTGTCTGTCGAACACCGTCTGTGCCTCAGCGACGGGCGCGCCGCTCGCCTGCCGCCGTACGTGCATGACCGATGTGCAATGCGCGACGACCGATGAGTGCGTTGCCGGGCAAGGCGCGCCGCGCGTGTGTGTGAGGAAGCCTCCGGAAGCGATGCCTGGAGAGTTGTGCATGGTCGGCGTCACGCGCTGTCTTGGTGGAACGACCTGCACGGGACTTCCGGGTGGACCGACGACCTGCCGACTCACCTGCACCACCGACGCGAACTGCGCGATGAGCGACGAGTGCGTCGACGGCGTGAACTCGGTTCGGCTCTGCGTTCCGCGCGCGCCACCGGTGATGGTGGGACAGCCCTGCACGCCGGGAGTTTCGCGCTGTGTCGCGCCAACCGCGTGCACCGCGCTGATGGGACGACCGACGACGTGCCGCGCCACGTGTCTGACGAACGCGCAGTGTGCCGCGACCGACGAGTGCGTTGCCGCTCAGGGAAACCTTCGGGTGTGCGAGCCGAAGCCGCCCGAAGCGATGCTCGGCGGTTCGTGCACGATCGGCCTCACCCGATGTCTGGGAGCGACGACCTGCACTGGCCTTCCCGGAGCACCGACGACCTGCCTCGAGACGTGTGAGATCGAGTCAGACTGCCCGGCCGATTCCTTCTGCGGGCGTGGCCAGAACGACGCCGGTGTCTGTCAGAAGCAGCCGGTGTTCATCGAGCCGGTTCCGATGACGCAGCCCGCGGCTCCGAAGACTGGCTGTTCGGCGACGACCGGCCTCGAGCTGGGCCTTGCTGCGTTGTTGCTCACGATGCGACGCTTCCGTTCACGATGACGCAGCGAGCCCGCCTCCCCGTGAATGTCAGACCCGCGCGGTATGTGCGGCCGATGACCAACAAAACCGAGACGGACATTCCGACCCTGCAGCTCCGAGTGCTGGAGAAGATCCAGGCCGAGCTGAGCCGTCTGAATGAGAAGAGTGACGAGACGAACAAGCGCCTCGACGAAACGAACAAGCGCCTCGACGAGACCAACGAGCGCCTCGAGAACGGTCTCGCGAGCGTTCGGCGCGAGATGCACGAAGGCTTCACGCGCCTTCGCACCGAAGTCGTTCAGCTGCGCAAAGACGTCGACGACGGCCTCACTTCACTGAGCGAAGAAATGAACGTCGGCTTCACCGCGTTCCGCCAACAAAACGATCGCCGCGCCCTCGATCACGAGCGTCGCATCAGGGCCATCGAGCGCCAGCTCGCCCGCCGCCACTGAGCAGCACTGGAGCACTGCACCGCTCCACCGTGGGGCAGCACACATCGCCTCCATCGACGATCCGGGCACTTCGCGGCTGGCATCACGCCTGCTGAGGCTCCCCTCACCTGCGGCATCTTCGTCACAGGGCACCAGGGAGCTCACCGATGGAAGTTCGATTCTGGGGTGTTCGTGGCAGCGTGGCGTCTTCTGGTTCAAACGTCGCGCGCATCGGTGGCAACACGTCGTGCCTCGAAGTCGTGAGCCAGGGGCATCGACTGATCCTCGACGCGGGTACCGGCATTCGTGGGCTCGGAGAGACGCTGCTCGCGCAGCAACCCGTGAAGGCGACGATGCTCTTCTCGCACCTGCACTGGGACCATGTGCAGGGCTTCCCCTTCTTCACACCGGCGTATCTGCCGAACTCCGAGTTCGTGATGTACGGGCCCGGCGCCGACGGTGAGCAGCAGCTGCGTTCGGTGCTCTCGAAGCAGATGGAGCCGCCGAACTTCCCCGTTCCCCTCTCGGCCATGCGCGCGAAGATGGACTTCCGCTCTGCCGTGAATGGCCAGGTGATCGAGACCGGCCCGTTCCGCGTGACGCCCGTCGAGCTGCCGCACCCGCAGGGCTGCATCGGGTACCACATCGAGGCCGAAGGAAAGCGCTTCGCCTACTGCACCGACGTCGAGCTCACCCTCGACGGCTTGAAGCGCGAGCTCGGCACGGTGCTCGAAGGCGTCGACGCGCTGGTGCTCGACGCGCAGTACACGCCCGACGAGTACGACGGAAAGGTCGGGCCACCGAAGAAGGGCTGGGGCCACTCGACGATGATCGAGGCCGCCCGCATCGCGAAGGCCACCGACGCGCACCGTTTGTTCCTCTTCCACCACGACCCCGCGCACACGGACGATCAGGTCGAGACGATGGCGGAGCAGGCCCGGCAGATCTTCTCGCTCGCCGAGCCTGCACGTGAAGGCAAGCGCATCACCCTCTGAAGAAGGGAGCCCACGAATGAGTGCACTTGCTGCTTGTGCGGCTCCGGGGGCCGCGATGGACTCGCTCCTCGCTGGCCTCACCATGACGAAGAAGCCCGACGATCCATCTTCGGTGTTGCTGTCGGTCGGCGGACTGGTCGGGCAGGAGGTCAACCTCGACGCCTTCCTCGCGCAGGTCGTCGATCGGGTCGCCACGACCATGCAGGCCGATCGCGGCACGCTGTACCTCGTCGACTACCCGCGACAAGAGCTCTTCAGCCGCGCGGCCCACCTTCCCGAGATCAAACAGATTCGCTTGAAGCTCGGGCAGGGCGTCGCAGGCGCGGTCGCCGAGAGCGGCAGCCTGGTGAACATTCCCTCGGCGCGCGACGAGTCACGCTTCAACCCCGACATCGACAAGATGACGGGCTACCGCACGACCTCGCTGTTGGCAGTGCCCCTGCGTGACGGCGCCGGAGACGTCTTCGGCGTGCTCCAGGTGCTCAACAAGCTCGGCGGAGGACGCTTCGAGGCCGACGACGAGAAGCGGCTGGCCGAGGTCGCGGCGCAGGTGAGCCAGGCGCTCCAGGCCACCTCGCTCTACACCGAGCTCAAGCGCGCCCGCGCCCGCCCCGAACAACCTGTCGGCTACTTCTTCAACAAGGTCATCGGCGAGTCCGCGCCGATGCAGGCCATCTACAAGGTGGTGCAAAAGGCCGCGGGCACCGACGCGACCGTGCTGCTCCGCGGAGAGTCGGGCACCGGCAAAGAGCTGTTCGCCCGGGCCGTGCACGTCAACTCGCGCCGCCGCGACAAGCCGTTCGTGAAGGTCGACTGCGCCGCCCTGCCCGGCTCGCTCATCGAGAACGAGCTCTTCGGCCACGAGAAGGGCGCGTTCACCGGCGCCGAGCAGCGGCAGATGGGCAAGTTCGAGGTCGCCAACGGTGGCACCGTCTTCATCGACGAGCTCGGCGAGCTGCCCTTGCCCGTTCAGGGAAAGCTGCTGCGCGTGCTGCAGGATCGCGAGTTCGAGCGCGTCGGAGGGACGCAGACGGTGCAAGTCGACGTTCGCATCGTCGCCGCTACGCACCGCGACCTCGCCCAGATGGTGCGCGACGGGAAGTTCCGCGAAGACCTCTACTACCGCATCAAGGTCGTCGAGCTCGTGCTCCCCGCGCTGCGCGATCGTGGGCCCGAAGATCTCGAGCGCATCGCGCGCCACTTCATCGCCACTGCCACGCGCAAGCATCACATCGGCAAGGAGCCGAAGCTCTCCATCGCCGCGCTCGATCGCCTCAAGACCTACCAGTGGCCGGGCAACGTGCGCGAGCTCGAGAACTGCATCGAGAGCGCTGTCGTGCTCTGCGACGGTGAGATTCTGCCCGAGCACCTGCCGCTGCCCGAGGCGAACCGGCTGCCGGCTCCTCCTGCGCAGCTCGCCGAGAAGGTGCCGCCAGGCTCCGAGCAGACGCTCACCCTCGCCGAGGTCGAGAAGCGGCACATTCTCGCGGTGCTCGAGCGCGTTCAGGGCAACCGTACCCATGCCGCGAAGCTGCTCGGCATCGGCCGCAACACGCTGGGTCGCAAGCTGAAGGAATACGGCCTGGCGGAGTAGCTGGAATCGCGCGGGCCGGTTCTGGCATCACAGCACCATGGAATCGCTCGTGGTCGTGCCGCCTCAGCGGGCTCCGTTGCTCCTGCGGCCGCTGCTGTGGATCGCCAGGCGCATCACGGGGAAAGATCCGCTCCCCGGCCGGCTGCTCGCGTGGTTTCCCAAAGGGGCCGTCGGGGTCGGAGTCTTCGAAGCCCTCGCGGCTGGAGCGCCCGGCGATCTCGACGCCCGCAGCCTCGCCACCGCACGCATCGTCTCGAGCGCCGTCGCCGGCTGTCCCTTCTGCCTCGACATGAACGCCGCGACCTGGAGACGCGCCGGCCTCGCCGATGAGGAGCTGAAAGCGCTCGTCGAGCTTCGACGAGCGGCATGGAGCACGCTCGGTGTTCGCCCTCACCTCGCGGCCCGCTACGCCGAGGCGTTGAGCATCACGCCAGTCGTCGTCTCAGCCGAGCTGGCCGAGAGCCTTCGCGCCGCCTTCAGTCCCAGAGAGCTCGTCGTGCTCGCCACCACCATCGCGCAGGTGAACTTCTGGTCGCGGTTCAACCAGGGGCTGGGCGTTCCTTCGGCGGGGTTCTTCGACGAGTCGGTGTGCCGGCTCCCATCGAGATCGTGACGGCTGGCAACTGCGCGAGGGGCGTGGTGCAGTCGAACTCGTATGCGCACTCTCGCTCTCGTCGTCGTCTCGATCGCCGCGCCGGCCTTCGCGCAGATCACCATCGTGAACGACGCGCCTTCCCCCTCCGAGGTCGGCCGCTACCAGGTGCTCAAGGCGAGCGAGCTCACGCTCAAGCTCGACACGCAGACAGGCGTGACCTGGAGCCTCTGCCCGAGCCCCAAGAAGGCGGGCAAGTCGACCTGGTGCAAGTTCAACGCGAACCCGCTGCCAGCCGGGCCATCAGGCCGCTACCGCATCGCCGAAGCGTTCCAGATCATGCTGGTCGACTCCGTCAGCGGCCGCACCTGGAGCCGCTGCGAAGACCCGACGCCCGACAAGAAGCTCTCGTGGTGTCAGGTCGAAGACTGAAGCAGCCCGCGCAGCTGCGCCTCTGAGCGCGCGCCGACCTGAAGGGCCTTCACCACCCCGCCCTCCACCACCGCGACCGAGGGCGTGCCCATGACGTGAAAGGCCTGCGCGAGCGGCATCGCCTCCATCACGTTGACCTTCACGATCGAGTCGGAGCCGATGGCGTCGATGGCCTTCGACATGGGCCTGCAGACCGCGCAGGTGGGGCTCCAGAAGTAGACGAGCAGCCGTGACGCCTGCTTCTGGGTCTCGTTGAGAAAGGGCACCAGCTCGGGCACCAGCTCGGGCACCGGCTTGCCGACGGCCTTCCGTGACAGCACCACCGGAAGCACCTGCATCACGAGCATCACGCCCACGACGAACACCGCGACCCACATTCCGAAGCTCATGCTTCAGGAGATGCGGGCCGGGCCTGGAAGGATTCGTCAGACCAGCCGAACGTAGTCGCGCTGCATCAGGCTCACGACCGCGGTGGAGACCACCAGATCGTCGACGGGCGAGTGATCGAGCGCGCCCTGCATCGTTCCCCAGTTGATGATCAGCTGGAGCACGTCGAGCTCTTCAGGCGTCAGATCACGCAGCGCCGGCGTCATCGGCACGGCCAGGGTCAGCGTCGCGTCGGGCGCGGGCAGATCGCCCTGAATGCGGCGCAGCTCGTCGAGCTGACGGAGCGCGTCCATCAGCAGGGCTTCGGTCGACGAGTCGAGCTCGACCATGAACTCCTGCGGGTCGGGCGGGCGCAGCTCGAACTCGCCGCGCTCCCACGTCACGATGCGGTTGAAGCTCTTCTGCGGGCCCAGATCGTGGTTGTCGTCGATGACGGCGTAATAGACCTTGCCCTGGCGCAGGTAGACCTTGCCTTCACGGTCTCCGTTCACCACGAGCACGCCGTTCTTCTTCGACGTGTAGAAGAGCTGCAGCAGGTCGGGCAGCGGAACCTCTTCGAGCTTGCCCGTCATGGCCGTCTTCGTCTGCTTGGCCGACTGCTGGGCTGCCACCTGCTCGAGGTTCTGCTTCACCTGCGCGTCGGTCATCTCGGCGCTCTGGCCCGCTTTGACGAGCTTGAGAATCGAGGTGCCGATGAGAATGCGGTCGCCTTCCTTGATGCGCGACGGCTTCAGAATCTTCTCGCCGTTGACGAAGGTGCCGTTCGTCGACCCGAGATCTTCGATGTTCAGCTTGCCGGCGGCCCAGGTGATCTTCGCGTGTTTGCGCGAGACCATGTCTTCGACGAGCACCATGTCGAGCTCGCTGGAGCGGCCGATGACACAGGGCTTCTCGGACTTGAGCGGAAACTCGCCGCCCTGGTACTTGCCCGAGATGAACTTGAGTGCGTACTGATCACCCACGATGGGAACTCCTGCTGACAGGGGCCACGAAGAGCATCACTCAACCGACCCGTCATTCACAGTGTCTTTACCGATGTCGCGGACGAGGCCGAGGTACATCTCGGCGCTCTTGTTGCCAGGGCTCCGCGCGAGCACGTCTTCCCACACCTTGACTGCTTCAGCCCGACGGCCCGCCGAGTACAGCGCGATGCCGTAGTGCACCCGCCCCGGCAGGTAGTTCGGGTTGATGTTCAACAGCTCTTCGAACTCGGTGATGGCGCCCGCGACGTCACCGAGATCGCGCAGCGCATCGGCGAGCTTGAGCTTGATGTCGACGAACGTGGGCCCGAGCGACAACGCGCGGCGGTACTCCGAGACCGCCTCTTCGAGCATGCCGGCCGACGAGAAGACGTTGGCGATGTCGGCGTACATGTTGGCGATCTTGCCCTTCACGTACGGGTCCATCTTGTTGGGGCTGGAGCGCTGGCGGCTGATGGCGGCCTGGTAGACCTCCTTCGCCTCGCGGTACTTCCCCATGTCGTTGTAGATGACCGCGAGGTTCAGCGCGGCGTCGGTGTACGCGGGGTTGATGCGGAGCGCGGCTTCGAAGGCCCGCTGCGCCCGGGCGAACTGCCCCTGGTCGTGATAGATCACGCCGAGCATGTTGTAGACGTCGGCGAACGACTGGTTCCGCTCCACGACCTGCGTCAGGTACTTCTCGGCCTGGGCATACTGCTTCTTCTCGAAGTAGCCGCGGCCCAACGTGAGCGTTTGTTTGAGCGCGTCGTCCATCGGAACCCCTCAGGAAGCGTGGCTGCGTACCCTACAAGAGCCCACGCGGAAAGAGGAACTCGCCCCGGGCGTCCTCCACGAGTGACAGCCGGCGGGTGGCCTTCTCGTCGACGGGGCGCTCGGGCAGGCGCCCGACGAGGTGGTAGTCCTCGCTCACGTCGACGCCTTCCTTCTCGGAGCGGATGTACCAGGCCTCGACCTTGAACTGCCGCTGCTCGAGGCGGCGGTAGCGCTCGGCCTCCTGAACGTCGAGCCCGTCGGCCTGCGGAATGTCACCGGCCTGCAACGCGCGGCGGCGGCGCTCGAGCGCACGCAGAATCGCGTTGAGCCGCGGCGCCGGGCCGTCGATGGGCTTCCACACGTCGTCCTTCTTCACGAAGCGAATGCGCTCGAAGCCAAGCGAGCTGATCGCGACGTCGTCTTTGGTGCCGGTGAAGTCGAGCGTGCCGCTGACGGTCGCGCTCTGCAGGTCGGGAGCGACGATGACGGACAGCCGCTGGTAGTTGACCCGCTGGCCCTTGAGCGTGCCCGAGGAGTCGAACGTCTCGCCCGGCTGCTCGAGGCGTTTGAGAATGGTGATGAGCTCGTTCTCGGGCCCGGCCGCGGCGCCCAGCATGCGTGAGCCGAAGACCGCGAACACCAGGCCGACGACGACGACCGCGAGCACGAAGCCGAGGAGCTTCTGCCCTTCGTCTTTCACGGGGTCGCGGGGGCCGGCTCAGGTGACGGAGCAGGAGCGGCAGGTGGAGGACCAAGCGCGGCGAGCAGTGACTTCGCCTTCGGGGCCTGATCGTCGGCGGGGAACTGGGTGACGAAGAACGCCAGCGCATCACGCGCCTTGTCGGTCTGCTTGAGCGCCACGTGCGCGTCGTAGAGGCCGAAGGCGACGTCGGCGTCGAAGCCGATACCCGAGAAGTTCTTCTGCACGACCGAGAGGCGGTTCACCACGGCGGGCCACTTCTCACGCTTGCGATAGAACTCGGCGACGTAGAGCTCGTGGCGCGCGAGGCGGCGACGAACGTCTTGAATGATCTTCTTCGCGGGCTCCTGGAACTCCGACTTCGGGTACAGCCGCGTGAACTCGTTGAGCGCGATGAGGGCGCCCTTGAGCTCGACCTGGTCCTTCTCGATGGCGGGCGGCAGCAGGAAGAAGTCGGAGGGAATGTCGCGAAAGTGTGACTCGGCAGCGCGGAAGGCGGCGTAGTCGACCTTCGGGTGCGTCGGGTGCAGGCGCACGAAGTTCTGGTAGCGATCGCGCGCCTCGACGAACTTCTCCTGATCCCACGAGCAGTCGCCCAGGCGCAGCTCGGCCTCTTTCGACGCCTCGAGGAAGGGGAACTTGGTGCGCGTGAACTCGAAGTACTTCGCGGCCTCGAGGTAGTTGCGGCTCTCCATCGCGTCGTTGCCGCGCTTCAGGTTCTCGTCGGCTTCGGTCGAGTAGAGCGGGTCGTCGTTGCCGGCGAAGAAGTTGCTGACGCTGGCGCAGCCGGTGGCGGCGACGAGGAGGAGGACGGGCAGACGGCGCATCACGGGCATGGTGCCTAGCAGAACGTCGGCGCCCGTGCGGCATTACCCAGCCCGGAAAGAACGTCTCGGGGCGGGCACCAGAGAACCCGCCGTTCGGGCATACGGTGCTCTGAATCGGCCACGTCAACCCAGGAGTCACGGGCGGCGGAGAGCATCGGCGAGCTGAGCGGCTGGGCGACGATCGTCGAACGTGAGCAGGCCGCTCCGCGTGGCTCAGAGCGCTGCGCTGAGCTTCAGCAGCTGCTTCGTGTTGCGAGCGCAGGTGAGCGCGGCGGTCTCGGCGTCGACGCCCTTGAGCTCGCCGACCTTCTTCGCCGTCTCGGCGACGTAGCCGGGCTCGTTCTTCTTCCCGCGGAACGGAATGGGCGCGAGGAACGGGCTGTCGGTCTCGACCATCAAGCGCTCGAGCGGCGTGAACGCCACGGCGGCCTGGAGCGCTTCCGACTTCTTGTACGTCACCACGCCCGAGATGCTGATGAAGAAGCCGAGGTCGAGGTACTTGCGCGCGGCGTCGGTGTCACCCGTGAAGCAGTGAATCATGCCCTCGTGCATGCCCTCGGAGCGCAGCACCTCGACACAGTCATCGTGCGCATCACGCACGTGGATGATGACGGGCTTGCCGACCTGCTTCGCGAGCTGACACTGGCGGTGGAAGGTCTCGAGCTGCGCCTCCTTCGGGCTGTGGTTGTAGAAGTAGTCGAGGCCGGTCTCTCCGACGGCGGCGATCTCGGGCAGGCGCGCGAAACGCTCGAGCGCGACCCAGTCATCAGCCTGCGCAGCCGCCGCGTCGTGGGGGTGAATGCCCATCGTCGGGGTGAGGAAGTCGGGGTGCGCGCGGGCTGCGTCGAGCGCGGAGCCGAAGTCACCCGGCCTCTGGAACTGGCCGACGACGACGGCGTGAACGACGCCCTGCGCCCGGGCGCGCGCGATGACCTCGGCCGTCGCGGGAAAGTCCTTCGGCTCGAGGTGACAGTGAGCGTCGATCAGCTTCACGACGTGAACTCCTTGAGCATGGTGGCGAGCTCGGCCTTCGAGTCGTCGTCGGACAACACGAGCGACGTCAGCCGTTCACGAGCCTTCGCGACGTCGAGCCGCAGCATGCCTTCGGCGACGTCGAGCTTCACGTCGTCAGCGGTGAGCTGTTCGCCGAGCACCCTGGCGAGATCGTCGAGCAGGTTCTGATCGCCGAGCCGACCGAGCCCGCGCGCCGCAGCGCCACGGCAGTCGTCGTCGGTCGTCTTGAGAATCGTCAGCAGCCGTTCCTTCGCGCCGGGAGCCTTCACTTCGCCGAGCAGCTCGATGGCCATCGCACGATCCATCGACCAACCCTTGCCAGCACGTTTGAAGAGGTGCTCGACGCCTTCGGAGTCTCCGAGCCGCGCGAGCGCACCGGCGAGCTGCGTCTTGTCGAAGGCCGGCAAGAACCAGCCGTGAAACGCCTTCTTCAAGCGAGGGAGCGCGTCTTTGTTGCCCAGCTGCGCCAGGGCCGCAGCCGCACGGAAGCGCAGGTCGGGATCTTCGAGCGCGGTCAGCAGCGTCTCGAGGCCTGCGGAGTGCTGCAGCGCCACCATGCCGCGCGCGGCTTCGAAGCGGACCGGAAAGATGTCGTCTTCGAGTGCGACGGCGAGGGCACCACGCGCGTCTGGGAGCGCCAGATCGGCGAGCCGCCCGACGGCTTCGACGCGAACCCGGTGAGCGCGATCAGCGATGTTGCGCACCAGCACGTCCTTCGCTTCGGCCGGTGGCAACACCTCGGCGGCGAGCGCGAGGCCGGCGCACCGAACCTCTTCCTGCTTGTCGTTCAGCAGGCGCACGACGTCGGCGGCGAAGTCGGACAGCGCGTCGTCAGGAGCATCGGCCGCGGCGTCACAGATCGCCTCGGCTGCCTCTGCGCGAATCACTGCCGACTTCTCGCGCTCGAGCGTGAGCAACGCGCGCTCACGCATCGACTGCCATGACCCGGCCGGTTGACTCACTTCACCTCCGAGCCGGGCGCGACGTCTCCCGGGTCGAGCAGGATGAGATCCTTCCCGCCCTTCCCTGCCGTGAGGATCATGCCGCGCGACTCGATGCCCTTGAGCGGCCGGGGCTTCAGGTTCGCGACCACCACCACGTTGCGGCCGATGACGGCCTCGGGCGCGTACGCCTCGGCGATGCCCGAGACGATGGTGCGCGGCGTGCCTTCACCGAGATCGACCGACAGCTTGAGCAGCTTGTCGGCCTTCGGCACCTTCTCGCACGCGAGCACCTTGCCCGCCTTGAACGCCACCTTCACGAAGTCGCCGAACTCGATCTCGGCCGGCGGCGCGGCGTCGACCTTCTTCGGCTCCTCCTTCTGCTTCGGCTTCTTCTCTTCAGGCGGCGGCGCGTTGACGATCAGCTTCTCGACCGTCTCGGCCTCGAGGCGGTTGATGAGCGGAGACGGGTCTCCGATCTTCACGCTTCGATCGAGCAGCGGGTACGTCGCGGTGCTGGCCTGCGCGAGGCTCAACGAGGCGCGGCCCAGCTGCTTCGCCAGCTTCTGGGTGAGCTCGGGAACGATGGGCTCCAGCAGGGCGGTCAGCAGGAAGACGATCTCAGCCGCCTCCGACAACGACTGATGCGCGGCTTCACGCGTCTCGGGAACCTTGAGCTTCTTCCACGGCTCGGCGGCCGCGAGGAACTGGTTGGCCGAGTAGCCGATCTCGAGTACCTGCTTCACCGCCGCACGCGACTCGAAGGTCGTGAACGCGTCGATGATGCCCTTCACCTTCGCCAGCGCGCCCTCGACCAGGGGGCGACCCAGCTCCGGCTTCGCAGGCGCGAGCTGCCCACCGAACTCCTTCGCGAGCAGCGTCAGCGCGCGGTTCGCGAGGTTGCCCAGGTTGTTCACCAGCTCGGCGTTCGTGCGCTCGCGGAACTCCTTCAGCGAGAGATCGATGTCCTCCGGGCCGTTGCCGAGCAGCGACGCGTAATAGAAGCGCAGGTAGTTCGGGTCGAGCACGTCGAGGTACGGCCTCGCGTTGATGAAGGTGCCGCGCGACTTCGACATTTTTTCGCCGTTCACCGTGAGGTGACCGTGAATGTGCACGTGCGCGGGGCGCTTCAGCTTCGCGACCTTCAGCACCGCCGGCCAGAAGAGGCAGTGGAAGTAGACGATGTCCTTCCCGATGGTGTGAACGATCTTCGCGTCGGCGTTCTCGTCCCAGTAGTCGAGCGCGCTCTTCGCTTTGCCCGTCTTCTTCGCCCACTGCTCGGTCGCCGCGATGTAGCCGATGGGCGCATCGAGCCAGACGTAGAAGAACTGGTTCGTCTCGCCGGGAATCGGGAAGCCGAAGTACGGCCCGTCACGCGTGATGTCCCAGTCGGCGAGGCCCTTCTCGAAGAACTGCCCGAGCTGCGCCGCTGGGCCGGGGTTCATGAAGGCGGGGTCGGCGATCGTCTGCTTGAGGAACTCGCCGTGCTTCGAGAGCAGGAACACCGAGTGCGCCGACTTGCGCCACTCGAGCGCCTCTCCCGACAGCGCGCTGCGGGCGTTGATCAGCTCGCGCGGGGAGTACGTGGCGTTGCAGACCTCGCACGCGTCTCCGTACTGATCGGGCGACTTGCAGTTGGGGCAGGTGCCGCGAATGAACCGGTCTGACAACCAGCGCCCGGCCTTCGCGTCGTATGGCTGCTCGACGTCTTTCTTGCCGATCGACCCGCCCTCTTTCGCGCGGCCGTAGATCAGGTTCGCGTAGTGCTGGTTCTCGGGGCTGTTCGTCGACGCGTAGTGATCGTGGCTGATCTGAAAATCGCGGAAGACCGCGGTGTGCTCGTCGAACCACTGGGCGATGAACTGCTCGGGTGAGAGGCCCTGCTTGAGCGCGTTGAGCTCGATGGGCGCGCCGTGTTGATCGTCGGCGCAGAGGAAGATCACGTTCTGGCCGAGGCTGCGCAGCGCACGAACGTAGATGTCGGTCTGAATGTGCTCGACGAGGTGGCCGAGGTGAATCGGACCGTTCGCGTAGGGCAACGCGCAGGTGACGAGGGTTTTCTGGGTCATGACTAGCGCTCCTGCTCTCGGCGAATGACGTGCATCTGGGAGTCCCACGCAGCCGCCTTGCCGCAGAGGGTCCAGAAGAGGCGTTCGAGCACGAGGTTGCCGTCGCCGGGTTTGGAACCGCCAAGCTTCAGCGCGAGGTCGGCCTCGGCACAGGCGACGAGCGCGCGGAGCAGGTCCTGACGGCCCCACTGCGCGGCCGCCTGCATGCCCATGAAGGCCGCGTACGGGTGCGGCACCTTCGTCTTCGCGGCCTTCGCGTCGGCTTCGATCTTCGGAAACAGGCGCGCCTGAAAGTCGTTGTAGTTGCGCGGCGGCTTGCCACCCGAGAGCTGCATCATGTTCTCGAAGGCGGCGACGAGCTTGCGAATGATGCTCGTCACGGCGCCGTGAATCGCGAGTGGCGCAGAGCCGTGGGCGAGCGCCTCGTCGAGGTACTTGTTGGCGGCCTCGAGGTTGCGTTTCTGAATCGCGTCGGAGAGCTCGAGCCACTCCTCTTCGCGCGCGTGGCCGACGAGCAGCTCGACGTCTTTCTGCGTGATGGTCGGGTTCGACGAGTGCAGCGCGAGCTTCTCGAGTTCACTGGCGAGCAGGCGGAAGTTGCCGCCCACGCGATCCTTCAGCGAGTCCATCGCGCCGGGGCCGAGCTTCTTCTTGTGCGGCGCGAGCGTCTCGTTGACGAACTCGGTGAGGTCGAGCTTCGCGAGGCTCGAGACGACCTTGAACTCGAGCAGCGTGCCGTGATCCTTCACGAGCTTGACGAAGGCGCCCTTCGACTCGAGCTCGGTGGCGGCGATGACGAGCACCTGGCCCTTTGCGGGCTTCTTGCCGAGCCAGTCGTTGAGCACCGTGTCGTCGCTCGAGGGAGCGGTGACGTTCTCGGCGACGCAGAAGGCCTGCACGTCTTTGAGGAACTGCACGTCGACGTCGGCGAGCACCACGCCGAGCTCGCGCTCCCAGTCCTCGGGCTTCGGCGTGCCGGACGCAGACGGATCGAGATCGCCCACGCCCCACCCTGCGCGCGCGGCGATGGACAACACGCGTCGGGCCGCTTCCTTCTTGCGGTTCGCCTTCCACGCTTCACGGGCGCGGCCGAGCGCGTCGGCGCGGCCCTTCTTCGGCGCGAGGAACTCGGGGTCACGCAGCAGCACGACCTTGCGGCCACCGAACATGGGAAAGGTAGCGATCTCAGCGGCGATCTCTCGCGGTGCGGCCGCGTCGAGGGTCACGCAGTTGAGGTCGCCCGCTCCACCGGGAACGAGCTTGAGGAGCAGGCGCTCGGCGGCTTTGCGAACGAGAAACTCCTCGCCCACCAGCAGGTAGACGGGAGACTCGTTTCCAGCGTCGAGATCGTTCAGCGCGTCTTCGAGTTCGTCGCTCACGGCGCGCCGTTCTTCTCATGGAGCGTGGCCGATGTCTTCGCTTCACGACGCCCCAAAAGGCGAGCCCCGCGTCGTCACCGCTTGACGACCCTTCCTCGGCACCAACCTTGCTGTTCACGCCTTCCCATGACGATCTCGAGAGCTGTCGCGGCGTTGGCGATCGGCAGTCTGTGCTCCTGCGGCGTGCATGTCGTGACCGAGCCGTCGAACTTCCCCGACTCGGGCGTTCGCTGTGACATCGATGGCGGGTCGGGCACGGGCTCGCTGGCGGGCGAAGGCGCGTTCGTCGTGCGCTCGGCGTTCCAGCACTTCCAGTCGACCATCGACAACGACTCGGGCGTCGTTCAATCGAGATCGATCAGCATCTCGTTGCGCAGTGAGGCGCTCGGCTGCGGAGCAAAGCCGCAGCAACTCCCGATCGTGGGGCTGTCGCTCTTCGACCCTTCAGGCGTGTACGGACCAGGTGACTACGTCGCGGGCTCACAGACGCTCGGCGGCTTCTGTCCCTGTGTGACGGGCGCTGATGGTGGGCGTGGAGCGATCGTCGCCATCGCCAACGAGGATGGAGGCACGCGCTTCGCGACGAGCGGCGTGGTGCGATTGACGGCACTCCAGGCGTGTTCGCTCGCGGGAACGTTCGACGTCGGCTTCGAGAACCCCGACGCTGGCCTCGTCGACGCCGGCCGGCTCACGGGCACCTTCGCGCCCACGTACTGCCCCGAGTAGTCACTCGACCGGGTGCGCCCTTCGCCGAAACTGTGCGGGCACCTCGTCGAGCTTCTTCGCCATGCGCACGAGGCCGTCGTCGTCTTCGTAGATCCACGCGGTGGTCTTCGACGCTTTCACGCCGGGAACCCGCCACGGCAGCACGTCGGCGAGCCCCGCGGGAATCACGCCAGCCGAGACACCGGCCGCGCTCATGATGCCGAGCACGAAGCGTGAGAGCCGCTGACCGAAGCGTTTGCCCATCAGCGCCTCGACGAGCCACGTCTCGACCATCACGACACCGACGATCAGCAACGGCGCGCCGACGCAGAGCCAGCCCAGACGCCCTTGAAGGTCCAGCGACTCCATCACCAGCGCGAGCACCACCACGCCGAAGAAGGCGGTGAAGAACGCGCTCGCCAGGCAGAGAAGGCGGAACACCTGCGAGAGAACAGAACCGACCGTCAGTCCTCCCGCAAGTTCACGACCTCACTCAGAACTGCGCCCAGCCCGGCACGCGCGGGTACGGAATCGCGTCGCGGATGTTCTGCAGGCCGCAGAGGTAGACGATGAGGCGCTCGAAGCCGAGGCCGAAGCCGGCGTGCGGCACCGAGCCGTAGCGGCGCAGATCGCGGTACCAACCGTAGTGCGCAGGGTCGAGGCCCATCTTGCGCATGCGGGCGTCGAGCAGATCGAGACGCTCCTCACGCTGGCTGCCACCGATGATCTCGCCGATGCCGGGCGCGAGCACGTCCATCGCGGCCACGGTTTTCCCGTCTTCGTTCATGCGCATGTAGAAGGCCTTGATGCCCTCCGGGTAGTTCATGACGACGACGGGGCGGCCGACGTGCTCCTCGGTGAGGTAGCGCTCGTGCTCGGTCTGCAGGTCCTTGCCCCACTCGGGCGCGTACTCGAACTTCTTGCCCGACTTCTTGAGGATCTCGATCGCCGCGCCGTAGTCGATGCGCTCGAACGACGAGTTGATGAACCTCTCGAGGCGCTCGATGACGCCCTTCTGCACGCGCTCCTCGAAGAACTTCATGTCGTCCATGCGCTCGTTCAAGATCGCCTTGAACACGTACTTGAGGAAGCGCTCGGCGAGGTCGGCGTCGTCGTTCAGGTTCGCGAACGCGATCTCGGGCTCGATCATCCAGAACTCGGCGAGGTGCCGCGTGGTGTTCGAGTTCTCGGCGCGGAACGTCGGGCCGAACGTGTACACCTTCGAGAGCGCCAGACAGTATGCCTCGACGTTCAGTTGACCCGAGACCGTGAGGTAGGCCTCCTTGCCGAAGAAGTCCTTCGAGAAGTCGATCTTGCCGGCGTCGGTGCGCGGCAGGTTCGCGAGATCGAGCGTCGACACGCGGAACATCTGACCCGCGCCTTCGGCGTCGCTGGCGGTGACGATCGGTGTGTTCACCCAGAAGAAGCCCTCTTCGTGGAAGAAGCGGTGAATCGCCTGCGCGGCGTGGTGGCGAATGCGGGCGACGGCGCCGAAGGTGTTGGTGCGAACGCGCAGGTGCGCCTGCTCGCGGAGGAACTCGAGCGAGTGCTGCTTCGGCGTGATCGGGTAGTGATCGGGGTCGTCGACGAGGCCGATGACCTGCAGCTCGTCGGCCTGAATCTCCATCGACTGGCCCTTGCCCTGGCTCTGCACGAGGGTGCCGCGGGCGATGACGCTGGCGCCGGCGGTCAACTTGAGAACGCCGTCCTGGTAGTTCGGCAGCGCGCTCGGGGCGACGACCTGCACGGGGTCCTGGCTGGAGCCGTCGTGCACGTTCACGAACGAGATGCCGGCCTTGGAGTCGCGGCGCGTGCGCACCCAACCGCGCACTTCCACCTTCGTACCTGCGGGGACCGAACCGTCGAGGGCCTTCTTCACGCTGATGAGTTGCATGGTGCGCGGGAGTTACCGTCGCCCGCCCTGCATCACAAGCGCGACGACGACTTCACCAGGTGCGCAGCGCGTTCGGCGGAAAGGTCCACTCGGGCGTGACGTACGGCGCGTCGCTCGCGGGGGCGGGAAACCAGACGTCTCCGTCAGCCTGTTTGAGCACGTGAAGGTTCTGCGCCGGCATGTAGCTCTGGCCGAGCATCACGCGGGTCGCGTCGCCCTTCTTCGCCACGTCGAGCACGATCACGGCGTGACCGGGGAAGCCGCCTTTGATGACGACGTCTCCGGGAGTGACTTCAGCAAGGGGGCGCGGCTTGAGCTGCTTCTCGAGCGAGCTCGTACCGGCCCAGACGAAGACGGTGTCGAGGTACTGGCGGAAGCTCGCGCGGCTGTCGTCGGCCTTCGCGGTCGCACTCCACACCAGCGCGTTGCCTTTCGCCTTCGGCCGCTCCCCCGCTGCCCAGCGCTTGAACGAGATCGGAGCGCCCTTGCCCGTGTCGTTGAAGCTCACCTCTTTCGCCCTGCCACTGCCGTACAGCCATTCGGCGCGCAGCCGCATGACGCCGTCAGCGCACTGCTGCAGGTCTTTCGTACCGACGTCGATGTAGATGACGGCGGCATGAACGGTCTGCGGACGCTTCAGCGAACCGTCGTGCAGGAAGACCGGCGACCCATCGGGCTTGAGCGGGAGACCACGCAGCCAGGCGCCGAAGCTGCCCGCCTCCGCCTCGACGCGCGTGAAGCCCTCGGGTGGAGCGAATCGTTGTTCGATCGTCACGCCGCCATCGACGCCCCACGCGTAAGGCGTCGCAGCCACCACCACCGAGAGCAGTGCTTCAAAGCCCATACGCACCTTTCAGGATCGCGTCTTGATCGAGTCCGCTCTTGCGCGCGGCTTCGACGTCGAGGCCCATGCCATGGCCTTTGCCGAGACCGGTGAACTCGACGCTCGTGTTGCTCCACGTCGCGCCCGTCGGACATGAGGGCAGCTTGAGCGGACCGCGCAATTCCTCACACATCGACTCTTCGATGTCTTCGTACGGCGCGCCTTCGTCGGTGATCGTTCGAACGACCCGCAGCAGCCCACCGCGCGACTCGAGCCGCGTCACCACCGAGAGCGAGACGCCGAGCACCTTCTCCACGTCTTTCCGCGGGCGCGTCATCGTCCACGGCTCGTCACCGCCGCGCGAGAACGGCAACCAGCCCTGCTTCTTGATCGGCTCGCGGAGGAGCGTCGTGGCGTCGGTCTCACTGGGTCGCGAGGTGCTCTGAAAGACCTGACAGTGGGTGGTGTCGCAGATGGGGCGTGAGCCGTGACGCTCGCGGCTGTCGACGTTGTGGGAGATCACGCGAGCGAGCGCGGCGCGGGGTTCTCCGAGAATCGACGCGTCTTCACTCGCGAGTACGCCGGTCACGTAGAGCAGCCGCGTCGTGCGGAAGATCGCTTCGCTGCCTGTGCGGGCGCGGCGCTCCTTCTCGGTGACCGTCATGCCCTTCGGCGGCACGTAGGGAGCAGGCATGTCGCGGCGGAAGACTCCAGCGTACGGCCTGCCTTCGGTCGTCTTCGGTATGCGCACGTCGAAGGGCGCCGTGAGGCAGACGAGCTTTCCCTTCGTGAGCACGTCGGCGAGGCGGCTCCATTCGTTCGTGAGCACCACCGGTCCGTTCTCTGACAAGGCGAAGCCGGCGCGATCGCAGCGCACGTCGATCTGACTCGGCGTCAGCAGCGAGAAGACCTGCACCTCGACGCTGTCACGTGCGGGCAGCTTCTTCGCGCGGTCGACCAACTGCAAAAACTCGGCAGGGACCTGTCGTGGCGCGCGCCCGGGAACGACCTGCACGATCACGAAGTCGTCCATCACGCCGACGAGCCAACCCGCGAGTGGCCGCGAGGCACCATCACGAACGGTTCCGGTCTTCGTGCCCAGCAGAGACAGCCGATCAGACTCGGGCAACTTCGCGAGCGTGCCTTCCTTGCCGTTGCGGCGCATGACCGCGATGAGATCGGGCCGCGCCTCAGCGAGCAGGCGATAGGCAGCCGCGAGACTCAGCGGAGACAGCGCCAGTGTGGAGCGAAGACCAATCGCCTCGCTCATGTGCTCGGGCAGGCGTGACATGCCGAGCGAGAGGAAGACCGGGCCCCACGCGCCGAACTGCTCCACGCCGGGGCTCTGCTCGGCCCAGTCGAGGAAGTAGCCGTTGCACGAGAGCAGCACCGCCTCGGGAGCGCGCATCGTCGCCGGCAACACGTCTCCGCAAGCCCACTCCTGATCGCCCACGCGGGGTTTCAAGGTTGGCGTCGCCTGTGCTCCCGCCAGCAGAAACGGTTTGAGCGTCGAGCCGAACGGGCGCGCGCGCGTCACGTCTCCCGATGACGCGAGCAGCTCGCCCGAGTGGCGGCTCATGATCACGAACGCGGCATCACCAGCTTCTCGATCGAGCACCGTCAGCTCGTCGACCGACAGCGCAGTCCACTTCGTGCGGCCTTCACACTCGGCGAGGCGGCGCGCGATCACGCGGGGAATTCGGTCGTCGGGCCCGCGCGTCTCGACCAACAGGCGCGCCAGCGCCTTGCGAGCCTTCTGCGTGTCGAGGTTCGTCGACCCCTTCAGCACCTTCGCCGCGTCGGACATCGACTGGTAGTCGCCGTCACGCCAGGCCTCGAGCTCACCCGACGTCGTGATCGCGAACGCCTCGTGAAAGAGCACGTCGTCGCTCGCCACCGGGCACGCCTGCAGCAGAAACTGATGCGCCAGTTCGTGCGCGAGCCACTCCTTCTCGACGCTCGTGAAGACGCGCTCGGTCTGCTGGCGAAGGAAGACGCGGCCGAGCTCGCTGCGCCCTGCCCTCCCGGCATCGAGCTTGCTGCGCTCGATGGTGATGGGCACGCGCGGCGTCGGAGCCGGTCGTGAGGCGTGGGTCTGAAAGACGGCGTCGAGCGCTTCCCAGCTCGTCACCGCCGAGCGCTGCACCTCGAAGGCGGGCTCGAGGCCGGGCGCCACCGTGAAGCGTGGCACCGCAGCCAGAACGAAGAGCGCCGCCAGCATCGTCACTTCACGATCGAGAGCTTGGCGCTCGCCGTCCGCGCCGAGACCTGGCTCGCGTACATGTCCTCGAGCGTCGCGGGCGGAGCCGTGAACGTGCCCGGGAACTGGGCGCGCAGCACGTAGCCGACGACGCGCGGGCTGGCCGACCACCAGGCCTTCTCTTCGAAGTACCAGGTGATGCGCTCGGGCGTGAACGTGCGCTTGCGAACCGCTTCGTGCGTCAGCGGCAGGCTCAGCGGCGCGCCACGGTAGGCCTTGTCCTCCTGCAGCACCGTGAAGCCGGCGGGAATCGAGTCTTCCATCACGTAGTAGGCCGACCGAATCGAGCGCCACTTGTCGTCGTTGCGCGCGTCGAGCGTGAGCTCCACGTAGAGATCTTCACCCTGCTTCACCGACTCGCCGTCCTTCAGCGCGATCTTCTGATCGCCGCGCAGCGCGAAGTACGAACGCGAGACCGACATGCCCTCGCCCTTCGCCTGAACGCTCTCGAGCGGAATGCGCACACGCGCCTTCCAGGTGGCGACGCCGTCGAAGGTGCCGACCTTGAGCTGGTTCGTGCTTGGTTCCACGACCGCCGAGAGCCCGAGCCCCGACGCGACGAGCTCGGCCTGCGAGCCCTCGAGCGACGGTGGCGACAGCTTCTTCATCGCCTTGATGTCGCGCTCGATGAGCCACTGGCTGTGAAGCAGCGCTGTGCTGCGCTCGAACGTCGACAGGTTGGTGTCGGCGAGCAGCTGGAGCACACGCGCGCGGGTGCGATCGACGTCGACGTCCTTCATGCTGGCCGCGTGCGCGAGGATCGCCGTGAAGCCGACGTTGCGCAGCGGGTAGCGGAAGAACGAGTCATCGGGCTTGAACACCGCGTTCGAGATGACGCCCTTGCGTGACTCGTCAGCGAGCGAGGCGATGCGATCTTTGACGTCGGGCTCATTCGAGACGCCCGCGTGTTCGGCCGCCAGCACCGCCAACGCCAGGCCATACAGGTCCTCCGGCTTCGCGTTCTGAACGAGCAGACGAACCTTCGCCGCCTGACGGTTGCCCTGCAGGCGAGCCAACACGTAGGTGCGCGTCGCTTCGAGGCCCGGCGGCAGATCGGCCTTGTTGTCGAGCCACGCGGCGCTTTCGGTGAGGCGTGCGTCGTTCTTGTCGAGCAGCCCCGCTTCAGCGGCGTACGCGAGGCCGTCGAGCGCGATCAGCGTCATCTCGACCGACGGCTCGTTGTAGCCGGAGAACCAGGTGAAGCCGCCGCCCTTCACCGCCATGTCGAGAATGCGGCTCGTGCCCTGTACCGAGCGGCTCTTCGCCTCCGACAGCAACGTGAGGCTGTCCTTGTCGAGCGCGTCGAGATGCTTGAGCTTCTCGAGTGTGCGGTAGAGCGCGACGTTCGGAACGGTGGTGGCGACGAGCTGTTCGACGCAGCCGTGCGGGTACACGAGCATGTCGCGCGCGTTCGAGAGCGCGAGGTCGACCATCGACGGCGCGAGCACGAGCCGGCTGGTGAGCACCTGCGCTCCCGCGGGCACCGGCAAGGTGAGCTGGCCACCACCGAACGACGAGATCGCGATGTCTTCTTCGATCGCGGCCGGCAGCACGGCGAGGTGCTTCACGTCGGAGATCGGGTCGCCGATGCCCTTCGCCTTGATGCCGAAGGTGATCTCGCCCGACTTGTCGGCCTTGAGCTCGATGGGAACGATGGCCTCGCCACCCTTCGCGAGCGTGAGCGTGTTCGTCTTCGCGTCGACCGTCGCCGCGCCCTGACCGGAGTAATCGAGCGTGACCGTGCCCTGCCCCGGTCCGTTCTGGCCCGGCGTCACGCGAATCGAGCCCGTCGCCGTGTCTCCCTGGCGCATGAACTGGGGCAGGTTCGCGGCGACGACCAGCGCTCCACGGGTGGCGAACTCGCTCGTCGACTCACCGAAGCGGCCCGACGCATCGACGGCGACCGCGGTGATCGTCCACAGCGTCTGCATCGAGTTGAGCTTGAACGTCACCGTCGCGCGCCCATCGCGGTCGGTCACGACCGAGGGGTTCCAATAGACCGTGTCGTCTTCCTTCTGCGGCTTCGTCGGAGGCTTCACCGCGGCGAACTGGCGCTTCGGCAACTTCGCCAGCTGCATCGCGATGCGATCGCCATAGCCGTAGCCCTGGAACTCGCTCGAGGCGAACGTCGACACGTTGTCGCGGCCGACTGGATAGAAGAAGTCGACGATGCCGGGGCGGAACTCGCTCTGGAGCGCGTAGACCGCCTTGTCGACCACGCCGACCGAGAGCTGCGCCTGAACGGGCCGGCCGAGGTGATCGGTGACGCGCATGGTGAGCGTCTGCGTGGTGAGCGGTGCGGCCTCGGAGCGCTCGGCGTTGACCTCGACCGACAACGTGCGCTCCTTCGGCACGATGCGGAAGCCGGCGATGCGCTCTTCCCAGCGGCCGGTGACCGACGGGTACGCGATGGCGGCGTAGACGGCGCTGCCGAAGCGCTTCTCGATGGGGAACTTGTAGACGACGGTCTGGCCCTTCACCGGCACGCGCTCGGTCTTGAAGATGCCCGCGCCCGTCAGCGTGACCCACACCGAGCCTTCGTTCGCCTCTTTCACACCCCAGCCCGTGGGAAGCAGCGCGACGACCTCGGCCGTGTCGCCCGGCTCCATCACGCCGCCGAGCGCCTCGAGGGTGAGGTTCGGCACCTGCATGACGGCCTCTCCGCTGCTGCCGAGCACGAGGGTCGTCGTCGTGCCCGTCCACGCGAGGCCCTTCTTGTCCTTCAGGGTGACCTGCGCCTCGACGACGCCAGGCTTCTCGCCTTTCACCTCGATGCGCGCGACGCCGTCTTCGGCGGTCGAGAACTCGCTCTTCGACAGGTTCGTCGTGGTGCCATCGGCGCCGAGCAGCACGAACTGAACCTCGCCCTTCGTCACTCCGTACGGCTTGCCCGAGAGCGTCGACGCACGAACCGAGAACCGCGCCACGTCACCGGGCCGCGTCACGCGTTGGCGGGCGAGCACGGTGCCGAGCAGATCGCTCTCGGCGAGGAAGAACGTCTTCGACGCGTTCGCGAACGTGCCCTGATCGTCACGCGCACGCACCGACAACGAGTAGCGCCACGGCTTGCGGGCATCGCCATCCTGGAGCGCGGGCACGGGCACCGTGATCTCGGCTTCACCTTCGTCGGTGAAGACGGCGGCCTGCTCCCACACGTCGCCGTACCCTTCGGCCGAGCTGTAGAGCTTCTGGGGAACCGAGAGCCCGCCTTCGGTCGTCGACGGCGTTCCGTACGTCACCGCCGAGCCCTTGCCTCCGAGACCGGAGTCATCGACCCACGCGGGCGAGTCGACCTGCGTGCGGTACAGGTACACGAGGTACTTGGTGCCCTTCGGCGCGCCACCGGCGTAGCGACGCACGCGCAGCTTCGCCTTGATGTTGCCACCCGGCGTGACGGTCTCTTCATCGGTGAGCACCTCGACGAGGAACGTCGGCTTCACGTACTCCTGCACGCGGGCTTCCGACTGATGATCGGGGCCATCGACCTTCGCGGTGAGACGCAGCACGCCAGTCGGCAGACCGGTCGGAACCGTGAGCTGCCCCGAGAACGCACCGAACTCGTCGACCTTCGCCTTGCCCTTCACGACGGGCCCGTCGGAGAGCAGCTGCACCTCGACCTCGGCCTTCTTCGGCTTGAAGAGCCGCGCGAGCGCGCTGTCGGGCTGCCGGAGCACGCCGCGGAAACGAACCGTGTCACCGGGCTTGTAGATGGGACGGTCGGAATACAGGAACACGTCGGGAACGATCGCGAGCGTCGAGAAGAAGTCGGTGTCGATGAGCGCGGTGTCGGTGCCGAGCGTCGCGGTGACGATGAGGCGTGGCTCGGTCGCGGTGAGGCGCACTTCGCCGTTCGCGTCGGTCTTGCCCTCGACGACCTGCTTGCCAGCCATGATCTTCACGGCCACGCCCGCCTTCGCCTGCTGATCGCGCCCGGCGACGCGCACGAGCACGTCGTTGTCGGTCTGCTTCACGACGGCGGTGAGATCGGTGACGACCATGACGACCTGGCCTTCGACCGAGCCCTGCACCATCTGCACGACGTAGACACCGGCCGGCAGGGGATCGAGCTGCACGGTGCGATCCTGGTAGCCGGAGTTTCCGTTCCACGCCTCGAAGCCCGGCACGGTGAAGTCACGATCGCTGCCGCCGAGATCGAGGTTGAGCCACTGGCTGCGCACGAGCTCCATGTTCGTCGGCACGCCGATGAGGCGCTCGGGGCCCTGATCGAGCTGAACCGGGTCGACGGCCATTGGCGCCGGCGGGTCGGCGAGCGCGGGGATCACCGTCTTGCGAAAGGCCCCACCGAGTGAGAACCGGAGCAGATCGACCGGGCTGCCCACGGCGTTGATGCCTCGCGAGAGCGCGCGGCCGGGGTTCGCGAGCGTCGGCGGTGGATCGTACGCGCGACGAAGGGCCTGTTGGCTCTTCTCGAAGCCGTCGAGGGTCTTCGGCTTCATCACGCGCAGCTCGACCGCTGCC